>CAZZVT010000110.1:0-11799 GCA_964657545.1 uncultured Jatrophihabitantaceae bacterium | reverse complement strand
TCCCGGTGCAGGTCCCGGTGCCCGCTGCTCGTGGTGACCGCGTCGAGGTGGTCGACGGCCACGCGGAACAGGTGCTGTGCCGCGGTCGCGATCCCGGGGTGCTCGAGTCCCGACCGGGCCGCGAGCTGCCACCAGCCGCTGGTGTCGGGCAGCCGGCCGCGCAGCTCGACGCAGGCTTCGCGGGTTGAGCTGGCGGCGACGACGAGCGTGGCCACCCGGCGCATCGCGTCGGGCAGCGCATCCAGTACGCGTAGCTCGAGCCACCCGCGGGGGCGGACGGGCGGAAACAGCGTCGACAAGTGGTAGCGAAGATCGTCCAGGGTGGGCCGACCGAGCTCATGACCGCGGGTCATCCACCGCCCGAAGCTCATCCCCGGCAGCAGGGCCGTGCCGGCTGCGCCGGGACGATCGATGAACAGCACGTCTGCGCGCAGGGCGTAGTCGAGCCACGCCTGCGCCGGCGGCAGATCCATCCGCACGGGGCGGGTCCGGGCCGGATCGATGCCCCACCAGATGCCCTGCCGCAGCGAGGTCCAGCGCGTGCCGTCGGTGCCGACGCCGGGGGAATTCGCGAACGCCGCGATCAGCAGCGGGGCGATCTGATGCATCGTGCGCCACCGCGCGCCGGGGTCGTCGCCGTCGTGGCTGATGTTGATCTGCGTCGACGCGGTGTTGCACATCATCCAGGCGCCGGGCCCGCGCTGCGCGGCGAAGAAGCGTTCCATCGCCGCGTACCGCGGTTGGTCGAGCACCCGTGCCGGTGGCCGACGGTCGTCGACCGCAGCCGGGCAGGTCACCAGGCCGAGTGACCGGAGGCGGGACATCAGGACCCGCTCGTCGGCCCGCACGGCGTCGAACAGCTCGCCCGGGGTGCGGAACGGCAGGGTCGAGAGCTCCACCTGGCCGCCCGGCTCGAAGGTCACCCGCCCTCCCGACGGCAGGGCTGAGAGCAGCAGCAGTCTCATCTCGGCCTGCGTCGGGCGGGCCTGGACGTCGTCGCGTCGATGCACCGGCCACTCCAGCTCGAGGCCGACACGCTGCTCCTCGGCCGGCTCGAACAGGGTGGCGCACAGCTGCTCGGCGGCGGCCATGGTCAGCGCCGGTCCGGCCTCTCGCATCGCTGCACGCCCTGTCGTCGACGACGGCGGAAGCGCCCGCCTGTGCAGACGGTAGGCGTCGATCTCGATAGCGACAAGTAGTTGACTGCTAAGAAGATTAGGCCTAGCGTACCGGTCAGATTGTTAGCTGAGACACACCGCAGGGTCGAGCCCCACGAGAGGTGACGAGCACATGAGCGGACCGTTGACCGGCGTCCGAGTGATCGACCTGGCATCCATGATGTCGGGCCCGTGGGCCGCCGACATCCTCGGTGACCAGGGCGCCGACGTGATCAAGGTCGAGGTGCCCGGCAAGGGCGATCACGTCCGGTCGCTGCCCAACCGATCAGGTGACATGTCGGCGATGTTCGTCAACGTGAACCGCTCCAAACGCTCGATCACGCTGAATCTCAAGAGCGCCGAGGGCGTCGCGGTGCTCGAGCGGTTGGTCGGTGGCGCGGACATCGTGGTGCAGAACTTCCGTCCCGGAGTGGTCGAGCGTCTCGGCATCGGCTACGACGAGCTCTCGAGGGTCAACCCGCGGCTGATCTACCTGTCGATGAGCGGGTTCGGCGAGGTAGGCCCGGATTCCGCCCAGCGGGTGTACGACCCGCTGATCCAGGCGCTGACGGGCCTCACCACGATCCAGGCCGGCTCCGACGCCGAGCGGCCGCGTCTCGTCCGCACGATCCTGCCCGACAAGCTCAGCGCCGTCGTCGCCTCGCAGGCGCTCACCGCGGCCCTGTTCGCCCGCGAGCGCACCGGCCGCGGCCAGCACATCCGGTTGTCGATGCTCGAGAGCGTCCTGTCGTTCCTGTGGGCGTCGGACATGGGCGCGTTCACGTTCGCCGACAAGCCGGTGCCGATCGAGAAGGGCGGCAGCTTCATCGATCTGATCTACGAGACCGCCGACGGCTACATGACCATCGCCACGAACAGCAACGCCGAATGGCAGGCGCTGTGCCGGGCCGTCGGGCATCCGGAATGGATCGACGACGAGCGCTTCGCGACCCCGATCGGGCGCTCGGACCACATCGACGAACGGCTCGCGCTCGTGCAGTCCGCGCTGTCGAGGAAGTCCACCGACGAGTGGATGGCGCTCATGCACGAGTTCGACGTGCCCGCTGCGCCGACGCTCACCCGCGCCCAGGTGATCGAGCACCCGCAGGTGCTGGCCACCGGGATCATCGTCGAGTCCGAGCACCCGGCGGCGGGTCGGTTGCGCCAGGCCCGCGTGCCGGCCCGCTTCAGCGACACCGTTCCCGAGCCGCCGCGTGGCGCCCCGCGCCTGGGCGAGCACAACGCCGAGGTGCTCACCGAGCTCGGTTACGACGACGTCGAACTGGCTGCGCTGGTCGAACGTGGCGTGGTCGGTTCCGAGCACGTGCAGACCGTCCCCGTCGCCGTCTGAAGACATCCACCGTCACACATCCACCGTCAACAGAGAGCAGGCCATGTCCACCGTCCTGATCGTCGGCGCCGACCGCGGTATCGCCGCCAGCATCTCCCGACTTCTGCACGAGCGAGGCGACACCGTCATCGCGGCCTGCCTGGTCGGCAACGACGAGCTCGCCGCCAAGGGGGTCACGGTCGTCGGCGACGTCGACGTCACCTCGCAGCCCTCGATCGACGCCTTCGCCGCGAAGCTCGCGGCCGACGACGTCCGGCTCGACGCCGTGTTCCACGTCGCCGGCGTGCTCGGCCTCGACGAGCTGGGCTCGATCGACTACGACGACGTTCGCCGGCAGCTCGAGATCAACACGATCGGGCCGTTGCGGACGATCGAGGCCGTCCGCAACCTGCTCCATGACGGGTCCAAGGTCGGCATCCTGACCAGCCGCGTCGGCTCGCTCGGCGACAACACCTCGGGCGGCATGTACGCCTACCGGGTCTCGAAGGCCGCCGCCAACATGGTCGTCCTCAACCTGCACCACGACCTGTCCAAACGGGGCATCAGCGTGCTGGCCCTGCACCCGGGGATGGTCGCCACCGACCTGACCAAGGACTACCCGGGCGACTTCGATTACATCACCCCGGACGCCGCGGCCGCGGGGCTGATCGCCGACCTCGACAACCTGACGCCCGATAACTCCGGCCGCTTCCAGCACTCCAACGGGGACTTCCTGCCCTGGTAACCGGCTCCACCCCTCCATCACCGTCGCTGCAGAAGGGATCCACACCATGATCACGATCTACGGGTACATGCCTGCGTTCGGCGTGCCGGACATCAGCCCCTACGTCACCAAGGTCATCAACTACATGACCTTCACCGGGCTCGAGTTCGAGCACCGGACGCAGGACCTCGCCACGCTCGACCAGGACTCACCCACCGGCAAGCTGCCCTTCATCATCGAGAGCGACGGCACCAAGATCGCCGACTCGAACACGATCATCGCCTACTTCAAGGAGCGCTACGGCGACAAGCTCGACGCCGACCTGTCGCTGCCCGAGCGGGCCAACAACCTGGCCTGGAACCGGCTCATCGAGGAGCACCTCTACTGGAGCGGGATCATCGAGCCGCGCTGGCGCCTCGACGAGGGCTGGGAGACCTACATCCCCTACATCGTGCAGGGTGCCGAGGTGACCCCCGAGCTGCGGGCCGGGCTCGACGCGTTCCGCCAGCGCATCCTCGACGAGTTCAACGGCCAGGGCATGGGTCGACGTACCTCGGAGGTCGTGCAGGACTTCTTCCGGGCCGACATCGACGCGATCTCGGACTACCTGGGTGAGAAGAAGTACTTCACCGGCGATCGGCTGCGCTCGCTGGACGCGTCGGTGTACTCGACGGTCAAGCACATAGCGCTGCAGCCGCACCCCTGGCCCGGCCAGGGCTACGTCCAGACGAAGCCGAACCTGGTGGCCTACCTCGACCGCCTGCACGCCGAATTCGGCGTCTGAACCGCCTCGAGCAGCCGGGTGACGTCGTGATCGACCTCTATTACTACACCAGCCCGAACGTCCGGAAGGTGCTGATCGCACTCGAGGAGCTCGAGCTGCCGTACCGGGTGGTATGGACGGACATCACGGCCGGAGAGCAGTTCACGCCCGAGTACCTCAGGGTCAACCCGAACGGCAAGGTGCCGGCGATCGTCGACCACGACGGTCCCGGCGGTGCACCGATCACGCTGTTCGAGTCGGGCGCGATCCTGCTCTACCTGGCCGAGAAGACCGGTCGGCTCCTGCCGCACGACCCGGCGCTTCGCTGGGAGGCGATCTGCTGGACGGTGTGGCAGGTCGCCAACCACGGCCCGCAGGCCGGCCAGGCCGCGCACTTCGTCAGCCACGCGCCCAAGCAGGGCATCGAGGACGAGTACGCCCGCGGTCGCTACGTCGGCGAGGCGAGGCGGCTGTACCAGGTGCTGAGCGACCGGTTGGGCAACGTGCCCTACCTGGCCGGCGAGTTCTCGATCGCCGACATCGCGGCGTTCCCGTGGGCGCGCGTCGCCGCCGGGCACGGTGTCGACATCGAGGCCGAGTTCCCGCGCGTCGCGTCGTGGATGCAGCGCATCTCGGGCCGGCCGTCGGCGCAGGTCCGCATCACCGACCCGCGCGAGGCGGCCGCCCGCAACCACCGCTACACCGCCGAGCAGTTCGAGACGCTCTTCCGCCCGACCGCCGCCGCCCGCCCCACGCCGAAGGACTGACCGCATGACGTCCACAGACCTGCGCCCCCCGCGCACCGCCGACCTCGACGCCAGGACCCGCGCGCTGCCGGTGATCAACCCGGCCACCGCCGGGGTCTTCACCAGCGTCGTCGCCTCCGGCGCCGATGACCTCGACCGCGCCACGCGGGTGGCGCACGCCGCTGCGAAGGCGTGGCGTGCCACGCCGTTGGCCGACCGGCAGGGCGCCCTGCTGCGCCTGGTCGCGGTCGTCCGCGAGGACATCGACGAGCTCGCCCGGCTGCTGACCCTCGAGCAGGGCAAGCCGCTGGCCAAGGCCCGGGGCGAGATCAATTCGGGGCTCGCGTACTGCGAGCGGTACGCGACGATGCAGCTGCCGGTCGAGGTGGTGCGCGACGACGCCGCGGAGCGCATCGAGATCCACCGGGTGCCGGTGGGCGTGGTTGGCGCGATCACGGCCTGGAACTATCCGCTGCTGCTGGCGATCTGGAAGATCGCGCCGGCGCTGGTCGCCGGCAACACGGTCATCGTCAAGCCCTCGCCGTACACGCCGGTCGCCACGCTGCGCCTCGGCGAGCTGGCCCAGCAGGTGCTGCCCGCGGGCGTGCTGCAGGTGCTGGCCGGCGGCGACGACCTCGGCCGGGCGCTCACCGCCCATCCCCTGATCAACAAGATCTCGTTCACCGGGTCCGAGCGCACCGGCAAGGCGATCATGGCCAGCTCGGCTGCGACCCTCAAGCGGTTGACGCTCGAGCTCGGCGGCAACGACGCCGGCATCGTCCTCGACGACGCCGACCCGGCCGTCATCGCTAACGACCTGTACTGGGGCGGGCTGTCGAACTGCGGCCAGGTGTGCGCGGGGCTCAAGCGGCTCTACGTCCCCGAACGCCTCGCCGGGCAGATCGAGGACGCGCTGGCCGCGGTCGCAGCAACGGTGGTCGTCGGCGACGGCACCGTCGAGGGCGTCGACATGGGACCGATCCAGAACGCCGCGCAGCTGCGTCGGGTGCAGGGCCTGCTAGCAGCGGCGGTCGATCGCGGCGCGGACGCCTACTTCCAGGGCGAGGCGCCCGACGGTCCCGGCTACTTCCACCCCGTCACCCTCGTGCGGGCCGCGACCGACGACATGGCGCTGGTGGCCGAGGAGCAGTTCGGCCCGGTGCTGCCGATCCTCACCTACACCGACCTCGACGACGCGGTGGCCCGCGCGAACGCCAGCGACCTCGCCCTCGGTGCGTCCGTGTGGTCCGCCGACGAGGGCCGGGCCGCCGAGGTCGCCGCCCGCCTCGAGGCCGGGACGGTGTGGGTCAACCAGCACCCCATGCTCTCGCCCGACACCCCGTTCGGCGGCCTCAAGCAATCCGGGCTCGGCGTCGAGTCCTCGATCCACGGCCTGCTCGGCTACACCGACATCTCCGTCCTGCGTATCAAGCACTGACCGCCCGCCTCAGACGTACCGAAGGGACCACACCATGCTGCTGAATCGCGACGACTGGTACGAGACCTCCCGCGCCCTCGACTGGACGCTGTCCTACGTCGAACCCGACGACGCGTTCCCCACTGCCTGGAGCGGCGCGGGCGGCATCCCGACCGACGCCTGGGCGGCGTGGGAGGAACCGTTCCGCGTCTCCTACCGCGACTACGTCCGCATCCAGCGCGAGAAGGAGACGGGCGTCAAGGCGGTGAGCAACGCGCTGGTCCGCTCGGGCACCTACGAGAAGCTCGACCCCGCGCACGTCGCCGCCTCGCACCTGCACATGGGCACCACCTGCATGGTCGAGCACATGGCGGTGACCATGCAGAGCCGCTTCTGCCGGTTCGCGCCGACGCCGAAGTGGCGCAACCTGGGCGTTTTCGGGATGCTCGACGAGACCCGGCACACCCAGCTGGACATGCGCTTCTCGCACGACCTGCTCAAGCACGACGAGCGCTTCGATTGGACACAGAAGGCCTTCCACACCAACGAGTGGGGCGTGCTCGCGGTCAAGAACTTCTTCGACGACGCGATGCTCAACGCCGACTGCGTCGAGGCGGCGCTGGCCACGAGCCTGACCGTCGAGCACGGGTTCACCAACATCCAGTTCGTCGCGCTGGCCGCCGACGCGATGGCGGCCGGCGACATCAACTGGTCGAACCTGCTGTCCTCGATCCAGACCGACGAGGCGCGGCACGCCCAGCAGGGTTTCCCGACGCTAGACGTGTTGATGAAACACGACCCCGAGCGCGCGCAGAAGGCGCTGGACGTCGCGTTCTGGCGGGCCACCCGGCTGTTCCAGACGCTGACCGGCCCGGCGATGGACTACTACACGCCGCTCGACCAGCGCAAGATGTCGTTCAAGGAGTTCATGCTCGAGTGGATCGTGAACCACCACGAGCGGATCCTCGAGGACTACGGGCTGAAGAAGCCCTGGTACTGGGACCAGTTCCTGCACTCGCTCGAGAACGGCCACCACGCCATGCACATCGGCACCTGGTACTGGCGGCCAACGCTGTTCTGGAAGCCGAACGCCGGCGTCTCCAAGGACGAGCGAGAGTGGCTCGTCGAGAAGTACCCCACCTGGCAGGAGAACTGGGGCGTGCTCTGGGACGAGATCACGAAGAACGTAAACGAGGGCCACATCGAGGCGACGCTGCCCGAGACCCTGCCGGCGCTGTGCAACCTCACCCAGCTGCCGCTCGGCTCGGCGATGTCACGCCACGACCTGGCGCCGCACGAACTGGTCTACCAGGGCCGGCTCTACCAGTTCGACTCGGAGATCTCGAAGTGGTGCTTCGAGCAGGACCCCGAGCGTTACGCCGGCCACCAGAACTTCGTCGACCGGTTCATCGGCGGGCAGATCAGCCCGCCCGACCTCGGTGGCGCCCTGGGTTACATGGGCCTGACGCCGGAGGTCATGGGCGACGACGTCTACCAGTACGCCTGGGCCGCCACGATGGCCGTCGCCGGCTCGGCCTGACCCGTCCGACGACGCGAGAGGAGAGTGCGATGGCAGCGTTTCCCATCACCGGCCGCTTCGTCGGCGACTTCGTGCCGCACCTGGTCGCGGTCGACACCGAGGACACCATCGAGCAGGTGGGCGCGAAGATCGCCGCGTTCACCGTCGGGCACCGTCTCCCGCGCCCGGAGGTCGACCGCGGGTACGAGGTGCTCATCGACGACGAGCTGCTGCCCCCCGACGCCCTGTTCGGGTCGGTGCTCGCCGAGCGCGGGCTGCCGCCGCTGAAGTGGGTCGACGCCCGGTTCCGGGAGACGTCCGATGCCTGACACAGACGAGGGCTTCGTCGAACTGCTCGAGCAGGACTCGCTGTGGGACGGCGAGATGGAGGCCTTCGACGTCGGCGACGACGAGGTGCTGGTGGTCAAGGTCGACGGCCGGTTCCACGCCTTCGACGGCATCTGCCCGCACCAGAGCGTGTCGCTGGTCGAGGGCGAGCTCGAGGGCACGACGTTGACCTGCCGCGCGCACGAGTGGCAGTTCGACGTCGTGTCCGGGCAGAGCGTCAACCCGGCCGGCGCGCAGCTCATCCGCCACGAGGTGGCGGTCGACGACGACGGCACGGTTCGGGTGCGGCTCTGCCCCAAGGTGGCTCTGAAGTTGCGCTGAAACTGCGCTGACGCAGGCACGGGGGGCGGCAGCGCTGACGGCAACGGGTGATCTTCCAGGACGGTTCGAGAGAGGACGACAGATGGCTGTGTACGAGATGGACGAGGGCGAGGAGGGCTTCGACGACCTCGTCGGGCCGGTGATCCGAGCCGGCAACCTTGCGGAGGCCGTCGTCGACGCGGTGGCGCTCGACAACCCCGACCGGGACGTCTTCGTCCTCGACCGGGAGGACTACGTGCGCATCCACACCGTCGGCGAGTGCCGGCTCACCCGCGCCAGCCTGCAGGCCGCCCTCGGCGGTCCCATCGAGCTGGCGGCCCTCGAGATCGACATGCCGTCCTTCAAGGGCCGGCTCGCCACCCGTACCGATACCTACGTGTGGTCCTACCAGCAGGCCGCGACCATCGGAGCGATGCGATGACCGAGACGACCCGCAACCCGGAGGCGCCGAAGGCGGTCCGCCGGGCCCGCAAGCAGGGGCTCAAGACGTGGAGCGCGTTCGGCAACCTCGGCCGGCGCCCGACCGAGTACGAGATCGTGACGCACAACCTGAACCACACCACGGGCGACGTCCCGCTGGAGATGGGCCCGGACGTGCACGGCAACCGCTGGCTGCGCGAGCACCGCGATTCGATGGCCCTGCAGGTGGCGGACTGGGACGCCTTCCGCGACCCGGACGCCGTCACCTACGCCACCTACGTCTCCGGTCAGGACGACGAGGAGACCTACGTCGAGGGGCTGCTGGAGGAGTTCGACGAGCAGGGCTACGACACCGCGCTGAGCACCGACACGCTCGACCTGCTGCGCCGTGCCTTCACGCCGAGTCGCTATCTCGCGCACGGTCTGCAGATGCTGTCGGCCTACGTGCAACAGCTCGCGCCCAGCAGCTACGTCAGCAACTGCGCGGCGTTCCAGACCGCCGACCAGTTGCGCCGCGTCCAACTCACCGCGTACCGCACCATGCAGCTGCAGCTGACCTACCCCGACCGGGACTTCGCCGTCGGCGAGCGGGCGAGTTGGGAGGGTGACCCGGACTGGCAGCCGCTGCGCCGGGCGGTCGAACTCGCGCTCGTCGAGTTCGACTGGGACCGCGCCGTGGTGATCACCAACCTCGTGGTCAAACCGGTCGCCGACCTCGCGCTGCTCAAGGCGCTCGGGCGGCACTGCGACGCCACGGGCGCGACCATGGACGCGCTGATTCTCGACAACCTGTTCAAGGACAGCCTGCGCAGCCAGCGCTGGACGATCGCCCTGGCCCAGTTCCTCGGCGCCGCCGACCCGGGCAACCGGGCCACGCTGCAGGGCTACCTCGATGAGTTCGCGCCGCTCGGGCACGACATCGTCGAGGCGAGTGCCCGGCTGATCGTCGGGGGAGAGGCAGCGCCCGCCATCGCCGCCACCGTCCGAGCCGACTGGTCGACCCTGCTCGACGATGCCGGGCTGACGCTGCCCCCGCGATGAACACGGCAGTCGTCGCGGCCGGCGTCGCGATCACCTTCGGGGGCGACTCGACCGTGCCCTGCCGTCCCGGCGAGACGCTGCTGCACGCCGGGTTGCGCGCCGGGCTGGACCTGCCCTACGAGTGCGCCAGCGGCGGGTGCGGCAGCTGCCGTGCCGTGCTGGTGGCCGGGTCGGTCACCAGCAGCTGGCCCGACGCGACCGGCCTCACCGAACGCGACCGACGCCGCGGCAACCGGGTACTGATGTGCCAGTCCGTCCCCGACGGCCCGTGCGCCCTGCGCGCTGATCCGATCACCGTGATCGACCGCGGCGCGGAACCGCCGCCGAACCGGGTCGCCGGCCGAATCGAGCAGCGCGACCTGCTCACCGCCGACACCGCGCGCTTCCTCGTCCGCACCGAGGACGAACTGGTCTACCTGCCCGGCCAGTTCGTGATCCTCGAACTGGCCGACGGCACGCGCCGGGCGTACTCGATGAGCCGCCCCTTCGACCCGGCCGACCCGCACGCGGTGGAGCTGCTGATCCGCGCCAAGCCCGGCGGGGCGGCGAGCACCGTGCTGTTCGGGCCGGGCGCGATCGACGCGCGGGTCACCGTCGAAGGCCCCTACGGTCGCGCGTACGCCCGCCCGTCGTCGCCCGCCCCTGTCGCGTGTCTGGCCGGCGGCACCGGCCTGGCTCCGATCCTCGCCATCGCGGACGACCTCGCCCGCCGCGGGCGCAGCGTCGCGGTGTACGTCGGTGCCCGACGCTGCGACGATCTCGTGCTCGCCGACCGACTCCTCGCACTGCGCGACCGCGGTGCCCGCGTCGTGGCCGTCGTCGAGCAGTCGAGCGATCGTGACCACCCGCTCGGTGACGTGAGGGACGGATTGGCCCTCGACCACCTGGCCGGCGACCTGCCCGACCTCGGCGACCACGACCTCTACCTGGCCGGGCCGGCGCCGATGATCGACGCCGGCCTGCGTCGGCTCGTTCGCAACGGCACCGCCCGGGCCGACCGGGTGTTCTTCGACCGCTTCCTCGCCTGACAATTCCGACGCCAGATTTCGAACCGACCGGAGATCCGATGAGCACAGCGACAGCGACGTCGAGCGAGCAGCAGACCGACCTCGACCTGCCCGATGACGAGCACTACGCCCGCGACTTCATCGACGGGCAGTGGCGTTTCCCGGCGGCACCGTACGACTTCGAGATCCGCAACCCGGTGGACAGCACGGTGACGACGGTGGTGCCGCTGTCGTCCCGGTTCGACGTCGAGCGCGCCGTGGCCGCCGCGCAGCGCGCGGCCGCCGCGTCGGGCTGGACCGATCCCGGGCGTCGCTCGCAGGCTCTGGGTCGACTCGTGCACCAGCTCGAGGCGCACCACGATGGGCTCGCTCGGCTGCAGGCCCTCGAGACGGGCTTGGACGAGGCCGATTCGCTGGCGGCCGTCGAGGCCACGATCGCTCTCGCGCGGACCATCCTGCGTCGCAGTGCGACGGCTCCCGAGCCGACCGGCTCCCGGGTGTCGGGCCACGTGCTGTCCTGGGGGTTGCCGCTGACCGAGGCCGTCACCAGCGCAGTGCCCGCGATGCTGCGCGGCGACGCGGTCGTCGTCAAGCCCTCGCTGCGCGGCTCGATGTCGCCCATTGCCGTCGCCCGCCTCGGCGCCGCTGCGGGGCTGCCGGCCGGGATCCTGAACGTCGTCCAGGGCACCGGCGTCGACGTCGGCGCCGAGCTGCTCGGCCGGTCCGATCTGCGCGCGCTTCACGTCCGCGGAAACGGCCGCACCATCGGCCAGGCCCGTCGAGCTGTCGAACGCAGCGGCGTCCTTCTGCACGAGCTGCACGCCGGCGGCAACGTGGTGGTCGTCGGTCCCGGCCGCCTCGAGGACGCGGACCTCGCGGCGTTGTGCACGCAGCTGGCGACCGGGGTCCGGATGCACGCCGGCGCGTTCGGCCTGCCGCTGCTGGCGCTGCACCGCGACGCCGACCCGCGGGTTCGCGACCGGCTCGGCGACGAGATGTCGCGCGC
>CAZZVT010000109.1:0-11818 GCA_964657545.1 uncultured Jatrophihabitantaceae bacterium | reverse complement strand
ACGTTTGAATGCAGCCAGGCCGCGCGGGTGGCGGCGGCTATCAGCAGGACGGCGAGCGCCACGAGGGTTGGCGTGGTGACTGAGCCGATCTCGGACTGATTGAAGTCGCCGAGCATCAGCGCGTGCGCGCCTTCGAACGTGATCAGCCAGCCGTGAATGGGCCAGCCCAGGTTGCCGTCCTGGTAGTCCGCTGGCCACTGATGAAGCCTGGACACGACGTAGACATACCAAGCTGCGAGAGGCCCTGGGGCCAGCACAAGCAATATCAACCGTTTCCTCGCGCCCGCTGTCCAACTTCGTGCGCGGAGAAACCCGACGATCTCGAACAGCGCGAGCCCGACCGGTAGCGCGATGTACTGCTCCTTGTCCAGGCAGGCGAGCATCAGCAGTGCGACAGCCAGTCCAATTCGTCCGCGGTGCCAGGACAGCAGCGCCCCGAGCACGAGAGCTGCACCGGCCGCCTCGGTGGTCGAGACCGTGGCCGAGTAGAGGAGGCCGGGCGAGGTCGCGACCAGCAGACCGAGCCAGGGACGACCTCCCAGATCGTGGGCGAGACGGCTAGCGAGCCAACCCGCTGTGCCGAGACCGATCAGGCTCAGCGCGAAGAGTGCTCCCGGGATGGCAGTGGGGTCACCTGCTGACAGCAGGAAGGCTAACCAGCCGTGCAGCGGGTGCCCGTAGCGGTAGGCGGCCTGGTCGATCAAGGTGTGTGCTCGCCCGAGGGCAAGCGGGTCCCGCGCGATCGCGTAGTAGTACACGCCGTCGTAGTGCTGCGCAGGCGTCACCAGCGGGAAGCGCGGGTCACCGGCGCGCACAAGCTTCGCCAACGGATCGGTCTGAGCCAGATTGATCATTGCCCTCGGGTTGATCGACCCGTCTTGGGACACGAGGGCCGCGACCAAGCCGGCCAGCGCGGACAGCACCCCACAGGCCAGCGCCACCCATCGCTCGGCGCGACCAGCTCGCGCCGAAGGCAGCTCGGCAGCCGGTGTTGATGTCGTGTCCGCTGCAGCCTCGCTCACGAACCCGTGGGGCTTGCGTGCGCTGCGGTCGTAATGGTTTCCGCTGGCGGGCTGGACGGTAGTGGGGAGGCGGACGGCGCGACCGGCACCGGATCGCCGAGCGTCAGCTGATAGCCCTGCGTCGTGATGTGCAGTTCGCCGGACACGAGCGCGACCTGCATCGGAGGTGGCGCGGAGTTGCTGTACGGAACACCGATCGCGTCGATGCCGGCTATCGCTGCAAGTTGTGAGCGGTCGTGCCCGCGGTAATCGCTGTGGTCACCGCTGACACCGTGAACTTGCAGTCGGCCATCATTCAGGGTGGTGTAACTCGCCTGGAAGACGGCGATGCCGTCCTGGAACTCGATGCGGTTGCCAGCGATGAGGAAGGTGACGCTGGCGCCGGTCGACTCCGAGATCGTGGTGGTGCTCCCGTCTGGCGCCTGCACCGTCGTGAGAACCCACGTTCGGCCGAGAACGCCGGCTGAAGCACTCGACTGGCCGCCAGCTGGCCGGCTGGGACCCGAACCGCCGCTGACGACAAGCGCGAGGATCACGATGATCCCCACGACAGCGGCTGCGGCCAGCATCGGCGCGAGACGTGCGCCCATGGATCGGGGTCGCCGGTCGGGCCTCACCAGCGTGCTGATCGCCCACATCGGCTCGTGAATCGAGGCCGAGCGTGGATCGTCGACGGGGCGGAGCCGCTCGGCGGTGATGGCTGCTCCGCGCTCATGCAGCGCTGTCCGCAGCTGGTCTTCCAGCTCACTGGTCATGATCGGCTCCGAGACGGCTGTTGAGGGTGTTCAGGGCACGATCGAGCGCACTGGACACGGCGCCGGCGCGGATTCCGAGCACTGACGCGATCTCAGCTACGGCGAGGTCTTCGTAGTAGCGCAAGACCACGACTTCCCGCCGGCGCGACGGCAGGGTGTCGACCAGCGCGAGCAGCCGCTGGCCGAATTCAGTGCGGAGCACAGATGCGTCAGCAGCCTCATCGAGCGCTTCGACCGTGCCTGCACTGCGCAGGAACGTGCGGGCGGTCCGGCGCCGGCGCAACGTGGAGCGCGCTCGGTTCACGACCGCCGTCCGCAGGTAGCGCAGCGGGTCTTCAGGCATCCGCTGGCCGGTTAGCGCCGTGAACACGTCTTGGACGACGTCCTCGGCGGTATCGAGATCGTCGACGAGCTGCGCTGCCAGCCGTACCAACGGCAGGTAGTGGCGCTCGTGCAGTCGCGCGAAGTCCACCCCTGGATCAGTCGGCAGGATCATCACACCCCTATAGACGCGCCGAGGACGCCGATCTCACGCAACGTGGAATCTAGGATGACGACGACAAGCTCCTGGTAGACCGCGGCCCAGTAGCAGCACCCGTCCTCTGCGATGGCCATGGCGGTTCGACCTCGGAGCTGGCGTTGGCGCCACGGGAGGCGCCATTCATTGCGATCGGCACCCCCGGCACGAGGTTGGGCCGGTGACCAAACCGATGTGCTCACACGATCGGTGCCCCATCCAGTCCCGGGGCCACAAATCGACGCTTCAGGCCGCTGAGGAGTGCATGGGCCCTGTCAGATTCTCCTCCGGGCGCGTCGGCTTCTTCAGTCGACGGACGAGCCGAGACGCCAGCGGTCCTGCTTCCCGACGTGGCTGCGCTGTGACAAAGTGGGGCTCCAGGTCGATCAAGAGGAGGTGCCACACCGTGTCCATGCCCGTTTGTGCGCCTTCTTGTGCTGACTGACAAGGTCAGCCGGAAGCGCCGCCCTCACAGAGGTGGCCCAAAATGTCCATTCGAATCAACTCCAGTCTGCCCCCATGCTCGACCGTCACGGACGATGGACGCCAAGTCCAGTCACAGCTACGCCGCGGTGCCGTCCTCCGGGTCCACGATGACGAGTGCGAGATCCGTCCTGATCGACGGACGCAGGAGCTGGGTTCGTTACGCCGCGCAGTTCCCACACCCTCGCACCGAACGGGTCTCACCGAGCCATCTGGTTGCGGTGACACGCACACCCGGCGGAACTGACGTGATCATCTGGCGGTGGTACGACGCGGTCGTCGTCGAGGAGCGAGTCGACGAAGTCACGCTCTGGGAGGCAGCGCACGGTGAGGTGACGGCAACGCGCAGACCGTCCTACCGGTCTACCACGCCCGGTACTCGCGCCTATCTTTCCGCCGGGTTGCCCGACGCCGAGTGGTGGGTCGCCGGGCCGGTGGACGTCCGGCTAGGTGTCGACAACTCGCGCGCTCGCCGAGCCATCCGCTTCCGGGAGAGAGAATGCGTAGGGCAACTCGTCGCCGATGATCTACTCGCTCAGCCCACTGGCGGGTCCGCTTGCGTCGTGAGGCAGTGGCCTGACCCCGATTGCTAGGTCGGCCAGCGCCGGGCCGGCTGCGCCTATTAGTTGAAGCCAACGCCGCGATAAAGCCCGCGACCCGGCTCGTAGGCTTTGGTGATGGAGTTGATGGCGCCCCGCAAGGCTAAGCCAGGTGACAAGGTAGCCATCTTGTCGCCGTCGTTCGCGGCCCCCGCTGTTGCCTCCGCCGTTCACGAGCAGGCGTTGGAGCGGCTGCGCGCAGCTACCGGGTTGGTGCCCGTGGAGTTCGCGACGACCCGCAAGCTCAACGCCTCCGCACGCGAACGTGCACAGGACCTGAACACAGCGTTCGCGGACCCCGAGATTCGAGCGGTGCTGACCACTATCGGCGGCGAGGACCAGATCACCATCATCGGGCATCTGGACGCCGGGCTCATCGCCAAGGACCCCAAGCCATTTCTGGGCTACAGCGACAACACGAACCTGCTCAACTGGCTGTGGACGAACGGGGTTGCCGCCTACTACGGCGGATCGACTCAGGTTCAATTGGGACCGGGACCCCGCATCGACCGGATCCACGAACTTTCCTTACGCGCCGCCCTGCTCACCGGACAACGTCTGGAGCTCACCAATCCAGGCGAGTCAGAAGACATCGGGCACGACTGGAACGATCCACGTGCATTGACCGAGTTCGGCGAACGCGAGCGCGCAGAACCGTGGACCTGGTCCGGACCTGAGCACTCGATCACAGGTCGTACCTGGGGTGGGTGCATCGAGGTGATCCAGTGGATCCTGACCGCCGGTCGGTTCCCTGACGATCCCGCGGCACTGGACGGCGGAGTGCTGCTTCTGGAGTCCTCCGAGGAACTCATTCCGGCGCGAGAGTTCGGCTGGATCCTCAGATCGCTCGGCGAACGCGGCATCCTCAGCGCCGTGGATGCCGTCGTCGTCGCACGGCCGCCGACCTCGGACTTCGCTGTGCGACCCTCGCCCGACGAGCGACGCACAAAGCGTGACGAGCAGCGCGACACTGCCATCGAAGTCGTTCGCCGTTACAACCCTGACGCGCTCGTGGTCGTGGGCCCGCCGTTCGGGCACACGCGACCGCAATGGATCGTTCCCTACGGCGGCTTCATGACGGTCGACGGCGCCGAGCGACGTGTCTTTGCCGATTACGGCTGACGATCGGCCCCGGCTGGGTCACCGACCGCGGTGAACCCGGTGAGCGGTCATGGATCCCTCTTCGAGGTGTCGCTGCCGTCCAGTCAGGTGGGTCAGGCAGGTTCCCACAGCTCGACACGATTGCCCTCGGGATCGGTCACCCAGCCGAAATGTCCAACACCCTCCATGTGCTGCGGTCCACCGACGAGATCGGCGCCCTTGGCGCGCAGCTGAGCCAGCATGGCGTCAAGGTTTCGGACGCGGAAATTCAGCATCGCCTGCTGCGTGCGGGAACCGAAGTAATCGGTGTCGGCATCGAACATCGCGAACAACGTCGTCCCGGGCTCCTGGTGCCATTCCTCGTTCCCGTCGGTCTCGAGGCCCAGACAGTCTCGGTACCAAGCGCGAAGGCCGGCCGGGTCTGCGGCACGCAAGAAATGACCACCAATTCCGAGTACACGTTCCATGCGGCGAGCCTGCCAGTACGCGCACCCGGTGAAAAGGTCGTCAGCGCCTTCTGAGGCGTCGCAGGAGGGCGGAGAAGTTGACGCCGTATCCCCACCCGTAGTTCTTCGGCGTCAGGATCCGGACGTCGTCGCTGTCCCACACACCTTTGCCGAGCTCGCCTGATCTCGGCCGGCGCCAGTTGTAGGGGAGACCGAGGAAACGTCCTTGCGTCTCACGAGCCATGCGAATGACGCTAGCTCCGCAACGGCGTGAACGACAAGACATGAGGTGGCACCGCAGCGGAATTCTCATTCGGATCCGCTTCGCGCAATGAATTCCGGGGCGCAGCGGTTCTTTCAGCGTGATGAGGCGGTTCACGCCGATCCGCATGCCGGTGCCGAGATTCCCATGATCCCGCTCAGGCGCACGAGGTCGGCGGGTACTTTGACGTCAGGTCACGGTCTGGGTACCGACGGCCCCGTCCGAGGCGGTGGGCGGCGAGGTCTTGTTTCTCGGTCGAGACACGACCTCGATGACCTGACCGCCTCGATCCGTCGCCACGGTGTCCTGCTGCCCCTCCCCCTCGAGCGCACGCCGCGCGGCGCTGTCAGCTGGTGGTCGCGGTTGGGCGGCCTTCGGGGCGGGTCGCGCACCGTCCGGAGTTACGGGTTGCCTGCTGTCCGGGCGACTGGGTCAGGCTCCGGCTCCGCCGTCGACGGGGATGATCGCGCCGGTCACCATCGAGGCCCGGTCGCTGAGCAGCCAGGCGGCCAGCTCGGCGATCTCTCGGGGGGCGGCCATGCGGCCCAGTGGAATGGAGGCGTTGATCTGGTCGATGACGCCGGGGGTCGCCGCTTCCCACGCGTCGATCATCTCGGTGGCGGTGCCGCCGGGGGTGATGCCGTTCACGCGGATGCCGTCGGGCGCCCAGGTGACGGCGGCGGTCTCGGTGATGCTGTTCAGTGCACGCTTCATCGCGCCGTACGCGGGAAGGGCGGGGTTGGCACGGCGGCTGCCGATGCTGGAGGTGTTGACGATCGCTCCGCGGCCGACGCGGCGCATGATCGCGGCCTGGGCGGTCATGGCCGTCCAGTGCCCGCGGAAGTTGACGGCGAACTGCTCGTCGATGTCGGCCTCACTGGTGTCGTCCAGCGGGCCGGGGTGTTGGATCGCGGCGCCGTTGTTGAACGCGCCGTCGAGGCGTCCGTGCACCTGGTCGACGTGGTCCAGCGCGGACCGGATGCTGTCGCGGTCGGCGAGGTCCATGGCGACTGCGTCGGCGACCCCGCCGCCGGACCGGATCTCGGCGACGACGCGGTCCAGAGCTTCGAGGCTGCGGGCGGCCAGCATGATGCTGGCGCCCTCCCGCGCGAACAGCCGGCCTGCGGCGGCGCCGATGCCGCGGCTGGCGCCGGTGATGAGGATGACCTTCCCGCTCAGCAGTCCGATCGGGGTGGCGACGTTGGTGGTTGTCATGCTGTCAGCGTCACGCCGGCGACCGGACGGATACAGGCACAACCGGTACCACCTTGCCGGCCACGCCGGGGCGCACACTCGGGTGATGGACAAGAGCGAGCTCGGGGCGTTCCTGCGCACCCGTCGTGAACGGCTCCGTCCGGCCGACGTCGGGTTGGCCCCGGGCGCACGGCGACGCACCCCAGGGCTACGCCGCGAGGAGGTCGCGGTCCTGGCGCATATCTCGACCGAGTACTACGTCCGCCTCGAGCAGGGTCGGGCGCCACGTCCCTCCGCCGACGTCCTGGCCGGTATCGCCGGTGCGCTGCTGCTGACCGACGCCGAATCCGACCACCTGCACCTGCTCGCAGGAACGGCGCGACGGCTCGCGGATGTGCATCGCCGCGACGTCCGGCCGAGCATCCTCACGCTGCTCGAGCGCCTGCCCGACACCGCTGCCATCGTCACGTCGGCGGCGTGCGAGGTGCTTGCCTGGAACGATCTTGCCGCCGCCCTCCTGGAGGACTTCACCGACCTGTCCACCAGGGACCGCAATCTCGCCCGGCGGGCGTTCCTCGACCTCCCGGACAACGGGTCGGTCTACGGGGTCTCCGACGCCGCCGAGTTCCGGCATCACGTCGTCAAGGAATTGAGGTCGACCCTGGCTCGCTACCCCACGGACCCGGTCGTGACCGGGCTGGTGAACGAGCTGTGCGACGGCAGCCCGGAGTTCGCGCGGCTGTGGGAACGCCACGACGTCCACGCCGCGCCGATGCTCACCAAGACCTTCCGCCACCCGGACCTCGGGCCGATCACCGTCGACTGCGACTCCCTCGCGCTCACCGACCGCGATCAACACCTCGTGCTGTACACCGCGGCGCCGGGATCGCGCGACGCTGACGCATTCGCCCTGCTCAAGACGCTCCGAGCCGAGAAATGGAACACGGCCCGATCGCTGTGACCCGACACAGCGCGACGACGACCGGGGCTGACACCGCCGCTTCGTCTCACAACGGCAGCTGTGCGGCGTCAGCCGCATCCCCGTGCCGATCGCCTCGGCCGGAACTCACCGCGTTCGGGACGCGCCGCGTCGCACACCTCGCATCAGACGGGTGTCGCGCCGGGCGGTCGAACTCGCCATCCGCTCGAGGGCGGTCTGATGCAATCCCTCCCCAGGCCGACCGTCCGTGACTCTCACCCAGCCCGTCTGAGCGGCCCACATCGTCGACGGCGCGTGAGAGACCGCGGCAGGATGGGCCTATGCGTACGGAAACCATCGAGGTCCGCACCGGCGGACGGCCCGAGGTCCACGACCTGACCCGCGAGTGCGCGGCTTTCGTCACCGGTGAAGTCGACGGCCTGCTCAGTGTGTTCGTCCCGCACGCCACGGCCGGCCTCGCCGTCCTCGAAACCGGCGCGGGCAGCGACGAGGATCTGCTCACCCAGCTCGAGGACCTGCTCCCGCGCGACGACCGCTGGCAGCACCGGCACGGCAGCCATGGCCACGGCCGCGATCACGTGCTGCCTGCGATCATCGCGCCGTCGATCACGGTGCCGGTCCTGTCGGGACGGCTGACGCTCGGCACCTGGCAGTCGATCTGCCTCGTCGACACGAATGTCGACAACGCGGTACGGACCGTCCGTCTCAGCTTCCTGGCCGGCTGAGCCTGCTCAGGTCGAGAACGCCCGCTCGAGAGCGAGGCGGGTGGCCTCGTCGTCGCGGGTCAGCTGATCGAGCAACTCACCGAGCTCGTCGAGCCACTGCGCGATCGGTACCGGCGTCGAGGACAGCACGACCCCTCGCACCGTGTGGCCGACACTCGCCTCGGCGACGCCGACCCCCGGCGCACGGAACGTCAGCGTCTTGTCCCCCGCGGTGATGCTGACGCCGACCGGCTCGCCCGCTCGGCCCGTCAACCGCTTCCCGAGCGAACGCCGGTACTCGACGCGGACCATCGAGGCGGGCAGCGCGCCGCGCAGGGTGGTGATCAGCACCCGCCCGAGCATCGCGATCTCGACCCGCCGGAAGTGCGCCACGACGAGGTTGCCCAACGGCCCGGGCGCTGGTTCGTCCACCGGCTCGGCAGGTAACGGCGGCGGTTCCGAGGACGGTAGCTCCAGAGACGTCTCGGGTTCGGGCGGCTGCATGGGCGAACTCTAGATCGTCACAGCCGGCGGGCCGTAAGGTCCGCAGTGGCGAGCCGGACAGGTCGCCCGAGAACCGCTAGGAGAGCCAATGGCCGTCTTCGGCAGGAGCGACGCCCCGGATGCGCCGGGCGCAACCTGGGAGCCCGACGCCGCGAACAACCGTCTGGCCGCCACGGCCGGCGCGGCTCCGGACGCCGTGTTCACCTCGGACCTGTCGGTGTCGGAGTTCGTCCTGCTCAACGAGGCGGGCTTCGAGCCGTTGGGCTTCGTCGTCGGCTCGTCGATCTACCACATCGGTATCCAGGTGAGCCGCTGGGGACAGAACCAGGAGCTGACCGTCCTGACGCAGGCGATGTACAACGCGCGCGAGCTCGCCATGAGCCGGATGCAGGCCGAGGCCGAACGTCTCGGTGCAGACGGTGTCGTCGGCGTGACGCTGCGGGCGCAGCAGTACGTGTGGGGGCAGGGTGTGCTCGAGTTCATCGCCACCGGCACGGCCGTCCGCGCGCTGACGGGGCAGGGAGCGCACCGCAGGCCCGACGGTCGGGCGTTCTCCTCCGACCTCTCGGCACAGGATTTCTACCGGCTGCTCGCCGCCGGCGCGGTGCCGGTGGCCTTCGTCCTGGGTACCTGCGTCTATCACATCGCCCATCAGAGCGTGATGCAGTCGCTGCGCCAGGCCGGCGTCAACCAGGAGATGGTGATCTTCACCCAGGGCATTTATCAGGCCCGTGAGCTTGCGCTGGGCCGGATGCAGTACGAAGCGACGCAGGCCCAGGCCAGCGGGATCGTCGGAGTCACGGTCGACGTTCACAATCACGTCTGGGGTGAGCACGCGACCGAGTTCTTCGCCACCGGAACGGCGATCCGTCAGCTCGACCCGTCGCACCGGTTGCCCGAGACCGCACCCAAGCCGACGTTCACCCTCGGCCTCGACGTCTAGGCCTCCCGGCTACTCGCCTCGTGTCTCGTTGGCGAGGAACCGCTCGAGCTCCGCGCCCAGTTCGTCGGCCGAGGGCAGGTCGCCGGCCGCGAGCGCGTTCTGGGCCGCCGCAGCCGCGACGTCGTACTGCTGCTCGATCGCAGCGACCAACGTCTGCAGCTCCTCGGACCCGGCGACCTCGCGCTGGATCGCTGCGCGGTTGACGCGTTCGGCGTCCTCGAGCGCAGCGGTGTCGAAACGCAGCCCCGCGCGTGCACCGACCTCGCGCAGCAACGCGAGCGCGGCGGCCGGGTACTCGGCCTGCGCCAGGTAGGGCGGCACGGGTGCGGCGATGCCCAGTGAGTCGACCCCGGCCGCGCCGAGGCGATACTCGACCAGGTGGCCCGCACTGGCCGGGACCATGATCTGGCCCAGCCAGGCACGGTAGTCGGCGAACAGCTCCCGGCGCGAACCGTGCACGATGATCGGCGTCGGCCGGCTGTGCGGTACCGACATCGGGAACGCGGCAAGCCCGATGACCAGGCGCACCCCGAGCCGCTCGACGAGCAGGGCGACCGCGGCCGCATAGCGCTCCCACTGGATGTCCGGCTCGGGGCCGGTGAGCATCAGATACGGGGTGTCGTCCTGGTCGTGCAGCAGGTGCAGCGCCAACCGGGGGGTGTCGTAGCCGGTCCAGTGGTCGACGTCGAAGTGCATGATCGGCCTCCGCGCGCGGTAGTCGTAGAGCTGGTCGACGTCGAAGTGTGCCAGCACCGGAGCGTCGTCGACGAGCAGCGTCGAACGGGCGAGCCGTACCGCCGCACCTGCGTCGACGAAGCCGTCGAGGGTGTGCAGCAGCACCGCTCCGGACAGGTCCGGGCGGTCTGCGTCGAGGTCGAAGAGCTCTTCAGGATCCAGCGCCATGCTTCTATCTTCCTCCTCGACCCGGGCAGCTGCTCACCGCGCACCTGAGCCCGCCCCCGCTGACGGGCGAGAGCCACGAACCTGTCAGTCAGCCGGGAGGCACGACCGCCGTTGTCGACGATGACGAGGTCGGTGGCACCGGAGCAGTGGACGACGGCGTCGGGGCCGGGGCGGGCGCACTGCTCGACACCGGCGACGCCGGCGCGGTCGGGGTCGACTGCGACGTCGGGGAAGCGACCGGGACTGTCGGCGCAGTGACAGGATGCGTCGGCGCGCTGACGGGGGTTGCGGGGCGAGGTTTCGCGTACGTGAGCGTCACCGGTTGCGACTGGGCCAGCCAGGACGTCGACACCGTGACAGCGACCTTGCCCTTCGGATGTGCGGGTGCGAGTAACACGATCGCCGACGTCGAGCGTTGGACGAACTTCTGCACCGTGACCTTCCCGATGTGCACCGCGGTCACGGCCGCAAGGTTCGCACCGTGCAGGGTGACGGTTCCACCGGCCGGGGAGATCGTGACGGCGGGCGCCGTCAACGTCGGCGTCTGACCTGTCAACGGCCGCACCGCGCCCCGGTAGGTGCCGTCGGAACTGATCAGGTCTGACAGCTTCGCGCGCCGAGTGACCTCGCCGCTCTGCGGGGCCTCGATGACCAGACCGTGGCCCGTGTAGATCGCGACGTGGCCCGTTCCGCCGGGCAGGTACCCCGAGAAGAACACGAGATCGCCGGGCAGCAACTGCGTGAGGCTCGGGTGGAACAGCCCGGCGTTTCGCTGTGCGGCGGCCAGGTGCGGAAGTGACGTGTAGGCCCCCCACGCGTACATCGTCAGGCCCGAGCAGTCGAAACCGACGACATGACAGTCGAGGTCGCCGCCGGTACCCGGGGCGCACTGTCCTGGCGTCGGGCCCGAAGCGCTGCCGCCGGCCCAGGAGTACGGCATGCCCAGCCATGACTCCGCCCGGGCGACTGCGGTCAGGCCCATGGCGGGCGTCCACGAGGTGGTTGTCGCTGCCGGTGTCACGTCCTGGTGCGAGCTGATCAACCGCGCCGACAGGGCCTGTTCCTGGTGGGCGCTCAGCCCACCCTGGATCGGTGCGTCCATCGACAGCGTATGGACGACCTTGCGCGCCACCGCGTCCGGTGTGGCGACGGCGGCCAGAGCTTGTGCCGGAGCACCGGTACGGGCCGGATTCGCCGTCGCGGAACCCGTCGCAGCAGAACCTGTCGTTGCCGACACCCGAGGCGAGCCCGGAGTACCTGGTGCCGGCCGGCACGACGGCGATCAACTTCTACGCGAACGCCACCGTGCCGATCGGGCTGGACACCTACTACTTCGCAGGTGAGCCGGAGACGTTCTCGAGCGGCACCGGCAACTCGGCCCAGGTGACGGTTGCGGGCACTCCGGTCGCGAACGGCTACTGGTACGAGGACATCGGCGAGCCCGG
>CAZZVT010000108.1:8928-11830 GCA_964657545.1 uncultured Jatrophihabitantaceae bacterium | reverse complement strand
CTGGGGTCCCTGGGAGCGCTGGGGTCCGTGACCGCGCTGCCTGCGCCGCCGGCTCGCGGAACCGGGTCGGCAGCTGCGTCGCGATGATCGATCCGTGCCAGACTCCGGTGGTGCCCCTCGACCGCAACGTCCTCGGTACCGAACTCGACGAGTGCGGCACCGAGCCGCTGACCGGATTCTTCCGCGACGGGTGCTGCACCAGTGGTCCGCAGGACGTCGGGAACCACACCGTGTGTGCCGTCGTCACCGCGGAGTTCCTGGCCCATCAGAAGAGCGTCGGCAACGACCTGTCGACGCCCCGGCCGGAATTCCGGTTCCCGGGGCTGCAACCGGGCGACCGCTGGTGCGTGGTGGCGCTGCGCTGGCTGCAGGCGCACGAGGACGGCGTGGCGCCGCCGGTGGTGCTGTCGGCCACGAACGAGCGGGCGCTGCAGATCATCCCGCTCGAGGTGCTGCAGCGTTATCGCGTCGACGTCCCGGCAGACCCGGGCTCGCTGGCCTGACTGTTCGATCAGCCGGTGACGTCGATCAGCACCTTGCCGACCGCGCCGCTCTCGACCGCGGCGTGCGCGTCGGCCGTCCGCTCGAGCGGGAAGTGGTGCAGCGGCAGGCCGGCCTCGCTGCCGATGCGCACGGCGCCCTCGAGAATCGCGGCGGTGACGTCGTCGGTGGCCTCGGCCTTCGCGGCGTCCGGCACCGTGTAGAGCAGCACGAACTGCCACCGGGCGTTCGTCTGCATGTTCGGACGCACAGGCAGGGTCACGTCGTTGCCGCCGTTGTTCGCATAGATCGCCACGCAACCGCCGATCGCGAGCACCTGCGCGTCGAGGGCGGCGTTCTGCGCGGGTGCGACCTCGACGATCACGTCCGCCCCGCCCGCAGCGATGCGCCGCACCTGTTCGACGACGTCCTGCGTGCGGTAGTCGATCACGTGGTCGGCGCCGGCGGCCGCGGCCAACTGCGCCTTCGCAGGGCCGCTGACCGTGGTGACGACGGTGGCACCCGACCACCGGGCCAGCTGGATCGCGGCGTTGCCCACCGCGCCCGCACCGCCCTGCACGAGCACTGTCCGGCCCGTGAGCGTCCCCGGGCCGAGCCGACGCGGTCCCTCGTCGGCGACGGTGAGGCAGCGGTGGGCGGTGATGAACGGGACACCGAGTGCAGCGCCGAGGTCGAAGGACGCCGAGTCCGGCAGCGACACCACCCGACTGCGCGGCACGAGCGCGTACTCGGCCGCGGTGCCCCACGAGCGCTGGTAGGCGGCCTCCCACACCCAGACCCGTTGCCCCACGAGCCCGGCGTCGACGCCTTCGCCGACCGCCTCGACGATGCCCGAGCCGTCCTGGTTCGGTGTCTGCGGCGGGTCGACCGCCGTGCCGGGTGCCGTGCCGGTGCGCGACTTCCAGTCGGTGGGGTTCACGCCCGAGCGGTGGATACGGACGAGCACCTCACCCGGGCCGGGTACGGGCACCGGGCGGTCGCGCAGGGTCAGGACGGACGGGTCACCGGTCGCGGTGTAGACGATGGAACGCATGACCACTGCTTTACACCTCTGACTCCCGTCTGCCCGAACCGGGTTGCACGCGCAGTACCGTTTGGTACGTTCCGCGGCGACGACGCAGATGCAGGCACCCCCGGGCCCGCGCGGTCGGCAACGATGGGAGAACCATGCGGCGACTCCTGGCCTGCGTGGCCGTCGCGGTCTCGGTCGTGGTGCCGGCCGTGGCGGGCGTGGCCCCGAGCTCGGCCGCCACTCATCGCACGATCACCATCGGCCCCGGAGCGAACGTCGCCGCGACGCTGGGTTCGCTGCGTGCGGGCGACACCCTGCGCCTGCAGCCGGGCACCTACAACATCAGCAACGGCGGGAAGGGCATCCACCCCAGGCTGGCGGCGGGTACTGCTGCCGCGCCCATCGTGGTCACTGCCGTCGACAGCCATCGGCTGCCGCTGCTGCAGGGATCGCTGTTCCTGGACACCCCCACCCACTGGATCCTGCAGTTCCTGCGTTTCCAGGGCACGATCTCGAACAGCACCGAGTTCTACGTCGCCGGCGGCGTCGGGTGGAGCGTGCGCCGGAGCGAGTTCTTCGGTGCCTCCACCACCGGTTCGTTCGCGAACGTCGCCATCAGCAACACCTCGACGTCCGGCTTGCCGCAGCACTGGCAGTTCGTCGACAACTGCGTGCACGACGGGGGCCACGGCACGCTGAGCGGGCACAGCCCCGACACCGACCAGAACGTGTACATCTCCGCCAGCGGGAATGCCCCGGGTCTGTTGGCGCGCAACGTCATCTACAACGCGACCGCCGGTTACAACGTCAAGATCGGCGACGGTGGCGGCAGCGTGCCCGGCGCGTCGAACGTGCACGTCCTGTACAACACCATGGTCAACGCGCGGCGCCAGGTCCTGGTGCTCGGCAAGCTCACGGGTGTAGTCCTCTCGCGCAACATCCTCGAACTCTCCACCCGCCCGTCCCTGCCGTCCGCAGTCGTCTACTACAGCCTGGCCTCGGCCGGTTCGTCTGCCCTGGCCCACAACTACGTCTACCGGGCGAGGCCGAGCTGGTACGCCTACCCCACCGCGACCTCGAGGTACGTGTCGGACCACGGCGACAACCAGGTGCGCTCCGTCGATCCGAGACTGTCCGGGGCCTGCGGCATGCACGCCCAGAACACCACGGTGGCGCGCAATTACGGGACGAACGCGACCGGCGCGCAGACCCCCGCCGTGCCCTGACGACCGGTTCTCACCAGCCGCGCGCGCGCCACTCGCCGAGGTGCGGGCGCTCGGCGCCCAGCGTCGAGTCGTCGCCGTGCCCGGGATAGAACCAGGTGTCGTCGGGCAGGACGCCGAACACCCGCGCCTCGACGTCGTCGACCAGCGAGGTGAAGTCCTCGGG
>CAZZVT010000108.1:0-8828 GCA_964657545.1 uncultured Jatrophihabitantaceae bacterium | reverse complement strand
GCCTCGACGGTCTCGGCCAGCGCCTGCCAGTGATCGGCGTGCCGGTGGGTGGTCAGGATCGCCGACACCGGCGGCCCCTCGAAGCTCACCAACTCGCGCAGCTGGTCGGCCTCGTTCGCGGCGTCGATCAGCATCGCCTCGCCGGTCTGCGTGCAGCGCAGCAGGTAGGCGTTGTTCGACATCGGCCCGACGGCCAGCTTGGCGATGGTCAGGCCGGGCAACCGCCGGACGTCCATGTCGCCGCCGACCGAAACCGCTCCCGTGTAGGTCCCCGTGTACGTCATGGCGTCGAACCTACTTGCCGTCATTCGAAGATCGGGGCGAACTCCTCGGTGGGTGGGCCCTGGGAGAGGTCGAGCCGGGTGTCCGGCAGATCGCTGAGCACGGTGCCGACGTAGGACGCGACGGCAGCCGACCGACCGACGTCGTAGCCCTGCGTCTCCGACAGCAGCCACCGGTGCTCGTTGATCTCGTGGAACAGCTCGGCGTCGGGCAGCTTCACGCGCAGCTCGGACGGGACGAGGCTGAGCGTGCCGTAGAACTTCTCGGTCATCCATTGCCGCGCAGCCGCGGCGTCGTCGACGGTGATGCCGGCGCCGGACTCCCACTTGGCCTTGAACCGGGCGAGGTCGCTGAGCAGCGCGCGGGCCTGGTTCTCCTGGACGCGCAGGCCGGTGAGGGCGAACAGCCGGCGCTGGTGGTGGCCGGGCTCGACGACCTGCGTGTCGAAACGCAGCCGCAGGCCGTCGCGCTCGGTCTTCACCGACAGCTCGCCGATGTCGAAACCGAGCTTGTTCAGCCGGCGGAGCTGGGCGTTGATGCGATAGTTCTCGCCCGGCGGGACGATCACGTCGTGGGTCAGCTCGTCCCAGAGGCCGCCGTAGCGCTCGGACAGCGTCTGGGCCTGGGCCAGGACGTCGGCGCGCGGGTCGAGCAGGCCGGCGGCCTGCAGGTCGAACATCTCCCCGGCGATGTTCTCGGTGGCGATGTCCAGATCGTGTCGACGCTGACCGTCGGACAGCCGGTTGTGCAGCTCGCCGGTCTCGGCGTCGACGAGGTAGGCGGCCAGGGCACCCGCGTCGCGGCGGAACAGCGTGTTCGACAGCGAGCAGTCACCCCAGTAGAAGCCGGCCAGGTGCAGCTGGACGAACAGTGCTGCCAACGCGTCGAGCAGCCGGTTGCGCAGCTCGGGCAGGCCGCGGCCGGTGAACAGCGAGCGGTAGGGCTGCGAGAACTGCAGGTGCCGGGTGAACAGCAGGCCACCGAGGTGCTCGCCGTCGTCGTCGACCCGCTCGGCGACGGTGCCGAAGGCCTCGACCACCGGGACGGACCGCTCCGCGATCGCGCGCAGCAGCTGGTGCTCGCGCAGCACGTAGCGGTCGGTGGCCTCCTTCACCGCGAAGACCTCGCCGCCCAGCTCGACGAACCGCACCACGTGCCGCGACATGCCGCGCGGAACGTTGACCAGGATGTCGGCGGGCCACTCGATCAAGGGCAGGGTCAGTGGCAGCTCGAGGACGGCGGTGTTCGACCCGAGCGCGGTGAGGCGGAAGCTGCCCACGGCGACAGTCTAGGAGGCCGGCGTCACGGTAGGTCCAGTGCGAGCAGCGCGTTCTCGACGACCTCGGTGAGCGCAGGGTGGATCCAGTACTGGCCGTGGGCCATCTCCTTCACGCCGAGCCCGAAGCTCATGGCCTGGATGAGCGGCTGGATCAGCGTCGAGGCCTGCTCGCCCATGAGGTGGGCGCCGACGAGGTGGCCGGTGGTGGGGTCGGCGAGCAGCTTGCAGAAACTGGTGGTGTCGGCCATCGCCCAGCCGTAGGCGGTGCTGCCGTAGTCCTGGCTGACGCTGACGTACGGCCGGCCGGAGCGTTTCGCCTCCTGCTCGCTGAGCCCCACGGTCGCCAGCTGCGGGTGGGTGAACACGGCCGAGGGGATGAAGCGGTGATCGGACTGCACCAGGTCGCCGGGATGGGCCAGGTTGTGGGCAACGACCCGCGCCTCGTGGTTCGCGACGTGCTTGAGCTGGTGCTCGCTGCTGACGTCGCCGAGGGCCCAGACGCCGTCGGCGCTGGTGCGCTGGAAGGCATCGACGGCAACCCGGCCGTCGGCGTGCACCTCGACGCCGGCGTGCTGCAGGCCGAGGCGGTCGGAGTTCGGCCTGCGGCCGGTGGCGACGAGCAGCACGTCGGCCTCGACGGACGTGCCGTCGGCGAGCTCGACCCGCACCCCGTGGCCGGCCGGCGTGAGGGCGACCGGGTGGGTGTCGGTGCGCAGATGCCACTTCTCACGGACGATCTCGGTGAACCGGTCGGCGACCTCGAGGTCCTTGTGGCGCAACAGCCCGGACCGCGCGACGACCGTGGTGTGCGTGCCGAACGCGGAGAAGATGTGCGCGAACTCGGCTGCGATGTAGCCGCCGCCGATGATCACGATCGACTCGGGCAGGGCCGGCAGCCGCATGATGGTGTCGGACGTATGGAACGGCACGCCGGACTCGGTGACGATCGAGGGCACGACGGCACGTGATCCGGTGGCCAGTACGACGCGGTCGGCAGTCAGGGTCTCGCCGGTGCCGACGGTCAGGGTGCGTGGCCCGGTGAACTCGGCGTGCGTCTCGTACAGCGTGACGTTCGGCGATCCGGTGCGCCGGTACTCGCGCCCGCCGGCCGAGATCGCGTCGATGCGTCCGAAGATCCGGTCGCGCATCGCCGGCCAGTCGGCCGATACGACACCGGGGGAGAGCCCGAGCCGCTCGGGGTGCGCGGCGTTGTCGGCCAGGTCTGCGGGGTAGACGTACATCTTGGTCGGGATGCACCCCACGTTCAGGCAGGTGCCCCCGAAGTAGGAGGTGTTCTCCTCGACGAGGGCGATGTCCCAGTCGGCGAGCTCGGGGGTGACGAGCGAGTTCCCGGAGCCCGAGCCGATGATGACGAGATCGTGATGTGGCATCCCTCGAACCTACTGCTCACCACCGGGCGACGGCCTGCGCCATGAGGTCGCCGAAGAGCAGCTCGGGGTCGGCAGCGGCCAGTCCCCGGGCGGTGAACCACCGGCAGGCGTTGCGGCAGTCCCGCTCGAGATATGCCTGGCCCTGCGGGTTGGCGACGAGGTCGACGATCTGCGGGACGTCGATCAGCACGAGCCGGTCGCCGTCGACCAGCATGTTGTAGGGCGACAGGTCACCATGAGCGAACCCGGCGCGGGCCACGATGCAGAGCGCGTCGACGAGCTGGTCGAACAGGTCGCGGACCTGGTCCGGGGTTGGCCGACACTGTGCCAGGCGGGGTGCGGCCACGCCGTCGGACGACCCGACGAACTGCATCATCAGCTCCGTGTCGAGGCACTGCACCGGGTACGGCACCGGGGCGCCGAGTTCCCACAGCAGGCTCAGGGCGTCGAACTCGGCGTGGGTCCACTGCCCGGCGAGCAGCTGCCGGCCGTACCCGGTGCGGCCCTCCATGGCCCGGACGTCACGGGTGCGGCGGACCGAGCGCCCCTCCTGGTAGCCGGCGTCGCGGTGGAACATGCGGTGCTCGGCCGTGCGGTAGCGCTTGGCGGCCAGCAGGCAGCCGTCGCCGCCGGGCACCGTCCGGTCGACGAGATGGACGTCGGCCTCCTTGCCGGTCTTGACGACCCCGAGATCGGTGTCGAGGGCATTGCGGTCGGTGACGACCCAGTCCGGCGTCGGTTGCGGGCCGTGCCGGGCGACGTCGTAGGACGAGAACTGCGGTTCGTCGCTGTCGTCGGTCCGGTCGTTGTCGCCGGTGATCGGCATGGGCACCTCCGTCCGGGCCCAGCGTGCTGCGGCGGGTGAGCGTCGGGCAACTGCTTTTCCCGTCCCCACTAACCTGACAGCCGTGCTGCGACTCTCGACCCTCTTCCTGCGGACCCTGCGCGACGACCCGGCCGACGCCGAGGTGCCGAGCCATCGACTGCTCGTCCGCGCCGGCTACGTACGGCGGGTCGCACCCGGCATGTACTCGTGGCTGCCGCTGGGGCTCGCCGTGCTGGCCAACATCGAGCGGATCGTGCGCGAGGAGATGAACGCCATCGGCTCGCAGGAGGTGCACTTCCCGGCGCTGATCCCGCGGGAGATCTTCGAGACCAGCGGCCGCTGGCAGGACTACGGCGACCTGCTGTTCCGCCTGCAGGACCGCAAGAACGCCGACTACCTGCTCGCGCCGACGCACGAGGAGCTGTTCACGCTGCTCGTCAAGGGCGAGTACTCGTCCTACAAGGACTATCCGCTCTCGCTCTTCCAGATCCAGACCAAGTACCGCGACGAGGCGCGGCCACGTGCCGGGATCCTGCGCGGGCGCGAGTTCGTCATGAAGGACTCCTACTCCTTCGACCTCACCGACGAGGGCCTCAAGACGTCGTACCAGGCGCACCGCGACGCCTACGAAAGGATCTTCAGCCGGCTCGGCTTCGACTACCGCATCGTGTTCGCGGTGTCGGGCGCGATGGGCGGCTCGGCGTCGGAGGAGTTCCTCGCCCCGGCGCCGTCCGGCGAGGACACCTTCGTCCAGTGCACCGGATGCGACTACGCGGCGAACACCGAGGCCGTCGAGATCGCCGCCCCGCCGGCCACCGACCCCGCCGACCACCCGGCGCAACAGGTGCTCGACACCCCGGACACGCCCACGATCGACACCCTCGTGACCCGACTCAACGAGCTCGGGCTGCGCGACGATCCGTTCACCGGCGCAGACACGTTGAAGAACGTCGTGCTGCGCATCCAGGCGCCCGGGTCGGATGAGTGGCAGCTGCTGGTCGTCGGTGTCCCCGGTGATCGCGACGTCGACCTCAAGCGGCTCGGCGGGCAGCTCGAACCGACGATCGTCGAGCAGGCCGGTCCCGACGATCTCGCTGCGCAACCCGGGTTGGTGAAGGGCTACATCGGCCCGCAGGTGCTCGCCGATCTCGAGATCCGCTACCTGGTCGACCCGCTCGTGGTGCCGGGCAGCGCGTGGGTCACCGGCGCCAACGAGGCCGGCAAGCATGCCGCGTTCGTGGTGCGAGGCCGCGACTTCGAACCCGACGGCGAGATCGGCGCGGTCGAGATCCGCGACGGTGACCGCTGCGCGCGCTGCGGCTCGCCGTTGCAGATCGCCCGCGGCATCGAGCTGGGGCACGTCTTCCAGCTGGGCCGGACGTATGCCGAGACCTTCGGCCTCACCGCGCTCGACCAGAACGGCAAGCCGGTCACCGTGACGATGGGCTCCTACGGCGTCGGGATCACCCGAGCGGTCGCCGCCCTGGCCGAGCAGACCTACGACGACAAGGGCCTGTGCTGGCCCAAGGGCATCGGCCCCGCCGACGTCCACCTTGTCGCCACCGGCAAGGACGACACGGTCTTCGACGCCGCCGAGACGCTCGCCGCCTCGCTCGAGTCGGCCGGGGTGCGCGTGATGTACGACGACCGCCGCGGCGTCTCACCGGGCGTCAAGTTCAAGGACGCGGAGCTGATCGGCGTGCCGGTCGTCGCCATCGTCGGCAAGGGCCTGGTCACCGGCACGATCGAGGTGCGCGACCGGCGCAGCGACGAACGCACCGACGTCGCGGTGGCCGACGCCGCCGGCGCGATCCTGGCGCTGGCCCGATGACGGTCGCGCCCTACGGGTCGTGGGTCTCGCCGATCACCGCGGCCGACTACGCCGCGGGCTCGCACCCGGTCGCCGGCGGCACCTTCGTCGACGGCGAGGTGTGGTGGCTCGAGCTGCGCCCGGCCGAGGGCGGCCGCAATGCCGTTCGCCGCGCGGGCGTCGACGGCGGACCGGAGGACGTGCTGCCCGCGCCGTGGAACGCCCGCACCCGGGTTCACGAGTACGGAGGCGGTGCATGGACGGCCGCCGGCGGGGCGCTGGTGTTCGCCGAGTTCGCCGATCAACGGCTGTACCGCCTGATGCCCGGCGGCGAGCCGACGCCGTTGACGCCCGAGCCGTCCGTCCCGGCCGGGTTGCGCTACGCCGAGCTGCAGGTCGTCGGTGACGAGGTGTGGTGTGTGCGCGAGACGCATTCCGCCGGCGAAGGAGTGACCCGTGACCTCGCCGCGGTGCCCCTCGACGGGTCCGCGGCCGACGACGGGTCGGCCGTGCGCTCGGTGGTCGGCGGGTCGCATTTCCTGGCCGGCGCCCGCGTCTCGCCCGACGGCCGCCGGTTGGCGTGGATCGCCTGGGAACACCCGCAGATGCCGTGGGACGGCACCGAGCTGCGCGTCGCCGACCTCGCCGACGGCGTCGCTGCGAACGTCCGCACCCTGCTCGGCTCGACGACCGAGTCGGTGCTGCAACCCGAGTGGGCGTCCGACGACACCCTGTTCGTCAGCAGCGACCGGAGCGGCTTCTGGAACCTCTATCGGGTCGGCGTCGACGATTCCTCGGTCGTCGCTCTGCACCCGCTCGAGGCCGACGTCGGCGGCGCCCTCTGGCAGCTCGGCATTCGCTGGTACACCCCGCTCGACGACGGCCGGCTGCTCACCGTCCGCACGTTCGGCGTCGACACCCTGGGTGTTCTCGACCCGTCCTTCGGCGAGCTGACCGACCTCGACCTGCCGGGTCACACGTCGATCGCGCTCGGTGGTCGTTGTGGCCGCGAGGTCCTGCTGTCCACCGGCGGCGCCAAGGTGGTCGACGGCCTGCGACGGCTCGACCTCGACACCCTGGCCGTCACCGACGTCCGGCTCGGCGCCGACGACCTGCCCGACGCGCGTTACTTCCCCGACGCCCGGCTGATGACCTTCCCGAGCGTCCGCGGCCGCGAGGTGCACACGGTCGTCTACCCGCCTTCGAGCCCTGACTACGAGGCTGCGAACGATGAGCTCGCGCCGTACGTCGCCTTCGTGCACGGCGGCCCGACCTCCCGCGTCGGCCCACGCCTGAACGTGCTCACCGCCTTCTTCACCAGCCGCGGCATCGGCATCGTCGACGTCAACTACGGCGGGTCGACCGGGTACGGCCGCGAGTACCGCAACCGGCTGCGCGGCCAGTGGGGTGTCGTCGACGTCGAGGACACCGTGGCCGCCGTGCTCGGGTTGGCCGACGCCGGGCTGGCCGACCCTGCGCGGCTCGCGATCGAGGGCGGCTCGGCCGGCGGCTGGACGGTGCTGGCGGCACTGACCACCTCCGACGTGTTCGCCTGCGGAGCGTCGTACTTCGGTGTCGCCGAGCTCGTCCGCTTCGCCGAGGACACCCACGACTTCGAGTCGCGCTACCTCGACGGGCTCATCGGGCCACTGCCCGAGGCCCGTGCGCTGTACGACACCCGCGCGCCGCTGAACAACGTCGAGGGACTGTCCTGCCCGGTGCTGCTGCTGCAGGGCCTCGACGACCCGATCGTGCCGCCGTCGCAGGCCGAGCTGTTCCGCGACGCCCTGCTCGCCAAGGGAATCCCGCACGCCTACCGGGCCTACGAGGGCGAGTCCCACGGCTTCCGCAAGCGCGAGACGATCATCGACTCGCGCGAGTCGGAGCTGTCGTTCTACGGCCAGATCATGGGCTTCGAGACGCCCGGCATCCCGCAACTCGAACTCTGGCGTCCCTGACGTGGCTCGACCCTTGGCCGAGATCCTGGACCCGGGCTGGGCCGTCGCGCTCGAGCCGGTCGCCGACCAGATCGCCGCGATGGGTCAGTTCCTGCGCGACGAGCTCGCCGCCGGCCGGCGCTACCTGCCCGCCGGCGAGAACGTCCTGCGGGCCTTCACCCAGCCCTTCGCCGACGTCCGGGTGCTGATCGTCGGCCAGGACCCGTACCCGACGCCGGGACACCCGATCGGGTTGTCGTTCGCCGTGGAGCGCGACGTCCGGCCGATCCCGCGCAGCCTGCACAACATCTACCGCGAGCTGCAGTCCGACCTCGACATCCCGCCCGCGTCGCACGGCGACCTGACGTCCTGGACCCAGCACGGAGTGCTGCTGCTCAACCGCTGCCTGACCGTCGCGCCGGGCGCGTCGGCGTCGCACCGCGGCAAGGGCTGGGAGGCGGTCACTGACCAGGCCATCCGCGCGCTGGTCGATCGGGATGCGCCGCTGGTTGCGATTCTCTGGGGCAAGGACGCGCAGACGCTGCGGCCGTTGCTCGCGGCGACGCCGCGGGTCGAGTCGGTGCACCCGAGCCCGATGTCCGCCGACCGCGGTTTCTTTGGCTCCAAGCCGTTCAGCCGCGCCAACGCCCTGCTCATCGAGCAGGGCGGCGAGCCCGTCGACTGGCACGTCCGCTGATCGACACGTCCTCACCCCTGGCATCGTCACCCACGCAGATCGGAAGTCCTGCGATCAGGACGCCGCAAGCCAGCGCCGGGCGAAGAGTCAGGGTCTCGCGCAGGTGGCGGTGACCGTGACCGTCACCGGTTGAGAATCGTCGTTGACGACGGCGACATCCCAGCCTGTCGCTACTCCGTTGACGATGTTGTAGGTACTGCGGACGACGCGAACCGCAGAGGAGCTGGACGCGACGTCGTAGCCGCCGCCGATGGCCGTCGAGCCACGCGGGCAGTCCGCGATGTTCGACGAAAACGTGTTTGGGGGTACCGAATTCGTCTGGGTCGGACGGACGACCGAGGTGGCTCCGGGTGCGCCGCGATCGCCCTTGGCGCCCTTCACGGCCGAGGACAAGTTCGTCCGGGTGGTGCCCTTGGGGCAGCCGTGCTTGCCCGGCGCGCTCAAGGCGTGCGACCCCTTCCGGGCGACGCAGACCGACGACAGCGGCGTGCTCCTGCTCGCGGCGTAACCGACGGCGGAACCGCCGACGGCGAATGCGGCGACAACGACCGCCACGATCCCGACCCGACCCGATCTGCGGCTCCACGCCATGAGGACTCCCAGGTT
>CAZZVT010000107.1:7429-12072 GCA_964657545.1 uncultured Jatrophihabitantaceae bacterium | reverse complement strand
TGCGGGTTGGCTGCGCGCCTTGTTGATTCGTATCACCAGCGTCCGTTGCTCAGGAGTGCAGACATCGTCTTCGTCGTCAGCGGTGGGCGGGTGCCCAGGACGGGGCCTGCGCCCTTGGGATCGGTGAGGTTGCTGAGGTGCCAGAGGAACGAGGTCCCGTCGGGGCGAACAAGATTCACGAGGTACAGCACTCCGCTCGGTGACGTGGTTCCCACCTGCTCGGTTCCCACCGCCAACGATGAGCCGTCCGAGAGCCGCCGGGTATGGCAGATGGAGGAACCAGGGTCCTCGCACACTGCCATGCTTCCGCGCCCTGCGTTGAGGATCTGGAAGTCGTAACCGCCCCGGGCGTCCGAGGCGCTCAGCACTCCCTTGATGTAGGGGTCGCCGGGTTCATCAGCGGTCTCAGTCACCGAGATCGTGGCGTGATCACCGAGTACGTTCCGGAACAGGCGCGCCAGCTCCTTCGGGCTCCGTGGGACCGTGAACATTGACGCCGCCGGCGTTGTTGGTGACGTGGTGGTCACCGGCGTGGACGCGGGGGTGGTCGGCAATGTCGTCACGGGCGCAGACGGGTGAAGCGACGTGGATGCCGGAGCTGCAGCGCGCTCCGTGGAGTGGCCACCGCTTGAGCGCGACAGCAGCACCGCACCGCCGGCCACAGCGACCACAGCGACCACCGTGGCAGCGACGAGCAGTGCCCGTGAACGGCGCGGTCCATCCTGTACGGAATACCGTTCCCCGAGGGCCGACGACGCCACATCGGCACGCCGATCAAATTCGGAGAATGCCTCATTGAGGGTGTGGAAGTCGTTCATCTTGTCTCCTGGCGTAGGGGTTGGACTGAGCCATCTCGAGCCGCAGGGAAGACAGGGCGCGTGAGATCTGGCTACGGACAGTGGTTTGACGACATCCCAGGTGCACCGCGATGTCGGCGTCGGAAAGCCCGACGTAGTAGCGCAGCACCAGTGCTGCGCGTTGCTTTCGCGGCAGCCCTGCGATCCGGCGCATCATGTCGTCGCGTTCGGCGTGCTCGTCGGCGGCGCTGGCGACGTCCGGTGTCTTGACATCCACCTCTGCCTGCGGCGTTGTACGGGCGATGCGGCGATGCCAGGACAGGTAGTCATTGACGATCATGCGGCGGACGTAGGCATTGGGCTCGTCCATCTGCGAGATCCGATCCCACCGCTCGAAGGCCCGACCCAGGACATCGCTCACGAGATCGTCAGCTAGCCACGTCCGGGCGGTGAGCACCGTCGCGAAACGCATCAGGGCTGGGCGTTGGATCGCGACATAGGCGCTGAACTCCACCGGATCACCACCCCTCACGAACTTCCGGATCCAATCAGCACCCCTCAACGCTCGACGGGCTTTATTTGCTGCACCCACGACCGCATCTCTTTTGGGACGTCGGTCGCCGCGGCGCTGCCGCGCTCTCATAGCCCCGTTGAGCACGCGTCGCCGTCGGCCGGCCGGCGGCAGCGCCCGCCGGCGGGTCCTTGAGGGCATCTCGGCAGCTACGCGGCCGGTTCTCCATCAAGATCAAGAGCCCTCTTTTTCCGAGTCGCGCGCTCCACGCTGAGCCGCGCTCGAGGATGATCGCGAACGCGTGGAGGTGCTGATCTTCGTATCCGAAGGCCGCGACGCTTACCGTGTTCGCGTGCCGTCGCGAGTTAGGTAATGCAGATCTTGATGACGTGGAGTGTGCCGCCGATCTTGACGCCGATGTTCCAGTGGCGGCGAGAGACCATGTCGGTAAAGATCACGGCCAGGGCCCAACTGTTCGGGCCGATGTGGTTCAAGGCGGCGCCCTTCGAGCCTGGCTTCTGCACGTAGGGGGCGGCGGCGTAGTAGACGGGGGCCGAGCGGTCGATGTTGAGCTCACTCCCATGCCAGGCCCGGCCCGGAGGATCTCCTCGTCCTCTACCTGGGTTCGGCATTCGAACCCGCGATGCTGCAACGATTGGTCGCGCACGGCGGAACGCGGGTCGCGTCGCCCAACCCGTACTGGGAGCGATGGGGTGCGACAGTCGCTGACCCGGACGGCTACCGGTTGGTGCTCACCACCCGGGGTTCGCTATCCGGCGCCGACCACGCTCTAGCTCACGCCGTCCGTGCCGCGCCGGTTACCGTGTCGGCGTTGCCGGTTCGCCACAGGCAGCGTCCGGGTCGGTGATCCGGAAGTCTCGCAGGACGCGTGGGGCCAAGAGAGTGACGACGACCAGACCGCAGCATCCGGCCACGACGATCGCCTGGCGCAGCCCGATGGCTTGGCCGAGCCCGCCCCAGATCGCGAAGCCGACGCCTTGTAGCACCATCAGGCCGGCTGAGTTGACGGCCAGGCCACGGCCCTGAATCGTCGTTGGCAGTGCTTCCAGAAGCAGTCGGTTGAGGGCCAGGCCGTAGCTGTAGCCGAGACCGACGAGCGCCAGCAGCCCGATCGCCGCACCGAGACCGGGCATGGCGATGAAACCGATCAGGGGCGCGGTCGTGAGCAGACCGCCGGGCAGGATGAGTCTGCGTTGACCGATCGCGGTGAGGAACCGGCCGCCGACCAGATCGGCGAACACCATCGTGACCGGGATCGCGGCGAGGTAGAGCCCGACTGCGCTACGTGGCGCGTGGATTGCGGCGACGTAGGCGGCAGCGAGTGCCTCGGGCGCCAGCGCGCACGTGGGCACCAGCCAGTCCAACAACATCAGCCGCCGGATGCGACCGTCGGCCAGCACCGCGCGGACCGCGCCGAGGGAGTCCTGCATCAGCGATGCCGTCGCCGCGCCAGTCGCACGGCCCGCCGGCAGGCCTAGACGTGCGACAAGCGCTGAGACGGCGAACGATGCCGCGTCCAGAGCGAGCGCTGGGCGGGCTCCGACGGTCGCGAGCAGCAGGCCTGCGGATGCGAAGCCGATCACCTGGGCGCTCTGGGTCACCATCCGGAACATCGATCGTGCGAGCACATAGCGCTGTCCGCCGCCGACCAGCTGGGGCAGCAGCGCCGTGCGAGCGCCGGCGAAGACCGGTGTAACCGCACCGGCGGCGAAGTCCAGCACAAGCAGGGCCACGATCGGCATCCCGGGAAAGGCCATCACGACGAACAGCGTGGCGCTGAGAACGTCGCAGCCAACCATTGTGCGTCGGGCCGGCCAACGGTCGACCAGCCCAGACAACAGCGCGCCGCCGGCAAGGTAGGGCAGGAAGTTGACGGTGAAAGTCAGCGAGGACAGCAACGGCGAGCCCGTGCGGTCATAGACCAGGACGGTCAGCGCGACGGCGGACGTCATCGTCCCGAGCATCGACACCACATGAGCCGAGAACAGCACCCCGAACGAGCGGGTCGCGAACAGGTCGCCATAGGTCGCCGCGGGCTCTGTCGTCGTCTGCCCCCGCGTCATGGCCACCACACTGCAGGAACGCCAGGGCGCCTACCATTGATTCGGACAGAGTCGAATCCTGGAGGGCGCTTGTTTCACCTCAGATTCAGCCCGACCGACATGAGCCGGGTCCGGTTCGCGATCTCCCCGTTGTGGGAGACGATGCACGCGGTGCGATGCCTGATCGACCCGGTGCAGAGCACCTACCACCTGCCCTGGCTCGACGAGGTCCGCCCGGCACTGGCCCAGTTCGACGTCGCCCCGCTGACCGCTCTCACGCCGTTACACGGCTATCACCCGGACTTCCCCACTCCGGCGCCCGACCGACCGCGGCCCAGCGTCGAGGCTCAGCTCGCGACGGTCCGATCCACCCCGATCGCGCAGGTGCGGCGGGAGCTCAAACAGACCGCCCTGGACCGCGACGGCGCACCGGCCCCAGAGGTACTGCGGGAGCTGATCGGTGACCCCCACGCAGCCCGGGACCGTATCGCCGACTCGCTGCAAGCCTGCTGGCAGCGACTTGTGGCGCCGCATTGGCCGCGGGTCGAGGAACTGCTCGCCGCCGACATCAGCCACCACTCGCGGATCCTGGCCGAGGGCGGGCTCGAGCGGCTATTCCCTGCGCTCTCGCGAAAGCTGTCATGGAGCGAACCCATGCTGCGCGTGGCCAACCGGCACACGGTGTCACGACGCTCGCTCGGCGGAGCTGGACTCGTGCTCCAACCCAGCGCTTTCACCTGGCCGAACATCGTCGTCGTCGACGACTCCGATCCGGTGCGACTGGTCTACCCGGCTCGTGGAATCGCCGAGTTGTGGCAGCCGGTCACCGCCGCCACCTCCGCTGCGCTGGCCCGCCTGCTCGGCGCGAACCGCGCCCGGCTACTGACCTCGCTGCAGGAGGACGCCACCACCACCACGCTCGCCCGCCGGCACGATCTGGCGCCAGGCACGGTCTCCGAACACCTCTCCGCGCTGGCAGGAGCCGGACTCGTCAGAGCGGCCAGGTCGGGCCGAACAGTCATCTACAGCCTCACCCCGCTCGGACAGAGCCTGCTGATGGGTACGGTCCACTAACCGGACCAAGCCGACGAGGCCGAGGCCCACTTCAAGCAAGCCGTCCTCTCGCGTCAGTTCGGACTCGACCGCAACTGGGTACGGCATTCCAACTTCGGCCGTGGCTCGGCGTCCCGCAGGCGATCGGCGGGTGACGCACGAGCCGACTTCGATTTGCCGCAGCAGGGCCGATCGTGGTCGTCGCGGCCGGTGAACCGT
>CAZZVT010000107.1:0-7329 GCA_964657545.1 uncultured Jatrophihabitantaceae bacterium | reverse complement strand
GAGACGTCTTCCATACCCGAGGGCATGGGGTCGCAGCCGTCGAAGTCGCCACCCAGGCCGACGTGCTCGACGCCCGCGATCGACCGGACATGCTCGACGTGGTCGGCGATCTGGGCCACAGTGGCCACCGGCGGCGGGACGCGAAGTGCATAACGCTCGGCCGCCGTCCGGTGCGCGAGCCAGTCTCGCCGATCCTCACCGCGCTCGGCCATCTCGGCGAGGACGACCTCGTCCCACTGACGCACGTCATCGGAGACGAACGCGGGCACGAAGGTCGCCATGCAGACACCGCCGTTGGTGGCCAGCGTCGCGAGCACGTCGTCGGGGACGTTGCGGACGTGGTCGTTCACCGCCCTGGCCGACGAGTGGCTGAAGATCACCGGCGCGGTGGTGACCTCCAACGCATCCCGCATCGTGGTCACCGCCACGTGCGAGAGGTCGACGAGCATGCCGAGCCGGTTCATCTCGCGCACGACGTCGCGGCCGAACTCCGAGAGCCCGCCGACGACAGCCTCATCGGTTGCCGAGTCGGCCCACGGCACGTTCTCGTTGTGGGTGAGCGTCATGTACCGCACGCCCAGCGCGTGCAGCGTGCGCAGCACGGCGAGTGAGGAGTCGATCGAATGGCCGCCCTCGGCACCCATCAGCGAGGCGATACGCCCGTGGGACAGTGCCCGCTCGACGTCGCCGGCCGTGAGCGCGAGCGACAACCGCGCCGGGTAGCGCGCGACCATGCGCAGCACGAAGTCGATCTGCTCGATCGTCGCCGCGACCGACCGCTCACGCAGGTTGCACGGCACGAACACCGACCAGAACTGCGCGCCGACCCCGCCCTCGGCCAGCCGGACGAGGTCGGTCTGGGTGCGCTCGCCGCGGACGTCGATCGGGTAGGCGTCGAGGTCGTAGCCGAACTGCTCGCGCATCTCCCACGCGAGGTCATTGTGACCGTCGAGGATCGGGTACCGCGCGAGCAGGTCGCGTGCAGACGTCATACGTCGAGCGTGTCGCCCGATTTGAGCCCGACGAACTCGCTGCCGTACTTGTCACCCATCTGGCCCACCAGCGTATGCACGAGGTTCAGGCCGTTCGACGTAAGCAGGGAGTCGTGGACACCCGTGACCTTCGGCGCCCGCACGGACACCACGAAGTCGATCACCTCGGACGTCTTGGACCACGGTGCGTGCAGCGGGGCGAGGAGCACCTGGACGGGAACCGGCGGCACCGCGAAGGAGTCACCCGGGTGGTAGACCGTGTCGTCGATCAGGTAGCCGACGTTGCTGATCACCGGGATCGCCGGGTGGATCACGGCGTGCTGCCCGCCGAACGCCCGCACCGGGAACCCGGCCGCCTCGAAGGCCTGACCCGGTTCGGCGGTCGACACCTGCTCGCCGAGATCGGCGAACGTGCCGGCCACCGAAGCCGGCGCCCACAGGCGCAGGCGCGGGTCGCGTTCGAGCGCGGCGCGCAGCTTGTCGGCGTCGATGTGGTCGACGTGCTCGTGCGTGATCAACACGGCGTCGGCACCGTCGAGCGCGGCGTCGACCTCGCTGAACACGCCGGGGTCGAGGACCAGCGTGCGGTCGCCGTCGTCGAGCCGGACGCATGCATGGGTGTACTTCGTCAGCTGCATAAGACCATCCTGACCTACCGGCCGTCCTCGATATGCACCGCAGCCTCCTCGGCACTGGCCGCGTAGGAGTCGCGCCCGACGTCGGTGGCGATGGCGTCCGACTCCTCGTCGGCGTGCGCGCCCTCGTCCGGGGCCACGAGGCGCCCGGCGCGGTCATCGGCGAAAGCACCTTCGAGGTCGGCCTCGCTGACCTCGGGCTCCTCCTCGTCGAGCCGCTCGTCGAGGGATTCGCCGGCCACCTCCTCGTTGTGCGTGACGCCCTTGAACGCCGCACTGGGCCGCTCCGGAGGGCTGTACCCCGCGTCGAGCGGGTCCTGGGTGTTGTCGCCGGTCAAGGTCTCGCTGGTGCCCTGGTCGGCGCTGATCTCAGCACCGACGTACAGGTCGTCGGATTCGCTCATGCCTCCACCCTCCCCGGTTCGTCGATGCCTGTCACCGGGCAGGCTGCACAGATGACGTCCGTCTTGTGGTTCCGACGCGACCTACGCCTGCGCGACCACCCCGCCCTGCACGCCGCGTCCGCTGACGGTCCGGTCGTCGCGTTGTTCGTCCTGGACCCGGCGTTGCTCAAGCCGTCCGGCGCCCCGCGCGTCGCATTCCTCTACCGCACGCTGCGCGCGCTCGACGCCGATCTGCGCTCGCACGGCGGCCGGTTGACCGTGCGGCACGGCGACCCGGTGACGGTGGTGCCACAGGTCGTCGCGAAGGTGGGCGCGTCGTCGGTGCACATCAGCGCCGACTTCGGGCCCTACGGCACCCGCCGCGACGAGGCCGTCGAGAAGGCGTTGGGCGACGTCGCACTGGTGCGCACCGGTTCGCCCTACGCGGTCGCGCCGGGCCGGTTGACCAAGTCCGACGGCGACGTCTACAAGGTCTACACGCCGTACTTCCGGGCCTGGAAGCAGCACGGTTGGCGCGACCCGGCGACCGCGATCGCCGGCCGGGTCGACTGGCACACCGACCTCGACAGCGACGACGTCCCCGACGATCCGACGCTGCCCGAGGGCGTCGAGCTGCCCGACGCCGGCGAGGACGCCGCACTGAAGGCATGGAAGCGCTACCACGACCGCGCGCTCGGCAACTACGGCGACGAGCGCGACCGGCCCGACCTCGACAGCACCTCGCGCATGTCGGTGTACCTGAAGTGGGGGGCGATCCATCCCCGGACGATGCTGGCCGACCTCGGCCAGGGCGACGACACCTATCGCGGCGAGCTCGCTTGGCGTGAGTTCTACGCGACGATCCTGGCCACCTGGCCCGACTCGGCACGCGAGTACTTCCTACCCGACCTGGCCGCTATGGAGTTCGCATCGCCGGACAGCGCGGCCTTCGAGGCGTGGAAGCAGGGGCGCACGGGCTTCCCGATCGTCGACGCCGGCATGCGTCAGCTGCTCGCGACCGCCTGGATGCACAACCGAGTCCGCATGATCGTCGCGTCGTTCCTCGTCAAGGACCTGCACATCGAGTGGCAGCACGGCGCGCGCCACTTCATGAAGCACCTCGTCGACGGCGACCTGCCGTCGAACCAGCACGGCTGGCAGTGGACGGCCGGCACCGGCACGGATGCCGCACCGTACTTCCGGGTATTCAACCCGATCACGCAGGGACAGAAGTTCGACCCGCAGGGCGACTACGTCCGCCGCTGGGTGCCCGAGCTTCGCGACATCGAGGGCAAGGCCGCGCACACCCCGTGGGAGCTCGACGCGCCACCCGCCGATTACCCAGAGCAGATCGTCGACCACAAACACGAGCGGCAGGTCGCGCTCGACCGCTATCAGGCCGCCCGCGCCGAACGTCAGCGGTAGATCGGCGGAATGATGCCCCACTTCCCGGTCCACTCCTCGAACGGCTCGAGCACGATCAGCCCGTCGCCGGAGTTGAAGGCGTTCGGGGCACAGGTCATCGGTTCGACGGCGATGCCGGGCTGACCCGGCGTCACCTCGTTCACCGTGTAGACCTGCAGGTAGCCGAACTCCTTCTCGAACCACATCCGCGCCTCGGCACCGGTCAGGGATTTCAGCTCGACCTCGGCGAAGCCGTCCTCGAACTTGATGCCGGTGAGGCCCATGTCGAAGCGCCGTTTGCCGAGCAGCGTCGGGTTCGGCAACTTCTCCTCCTTGCGCAGGGCTCTGGTCCGCACCGGGATCTGCTGTTCGTCGACGTCGAAGGTCTTGCGCGCGGGCACCGCGAAGAAGGTGTCGTTGATCGGCGCACCCCGGGTCGACAGGTACGGGTGCGATCCCATGCCGAACGGTGCCCGCACCGTGCCCGTGTTGGTGGCCGACAGCTGCACCATCAGCCCCGGCCAGGTGTCGAGGAAGTGGTACCGCACCTCGGCATGCAGCTCGAAGGGGTAGCCCTTCTGCGGCACGACGTCGAGCCCGAGGCGCACGCTGTTGCCGGTCTGCTCCAGCATCGACCACCGCGCCCACCGGCCCAGGCCGTGGATGGCGTTGCCCTTGTCCGGCTCGGTCAGCGCGAGCTGCTGCTCGATGCCGTCGAAGGTGTAGCGGCCGTCGCGGATGCGGTTCGTCCACGGCACGAGCGTCGTCCCGCACGCCTTGGGCGGCAGCTCGTTGCCGCCGTAGCTGCAGGTGATGTCGAGGCCCTTGTAGGTGTAGCTCCGCAGGCCGGCCCCGACCTCGGCGATCTCGGCCCGGTTGTCACCCAACTCGATCGTCCAGACCGTGCCGCACAAGCTCATCGCCCTGCCCCCGCTCCGTAAGCGTCGCTCACGCCGACGACGCTAGCGCTTCGGACACGTCAGCCTGCGCGTCGTAGCGCCAGAACGAGCGCACCGCGACGCCGGCGATCGCCACGACGACCATGCAGGCGATGCCGCCGCCGACCCACGACACAGTCGGTCCGGTGACGGCGGCCATGCCGCCCGAGCGCACGTCACCGAGACGTGGGCCGCCGGCCACCACGGCGATGAACACTCCTTGCATCCGTCCGCGCATTTCGTCGGGTGCGTAGGTCTGCAGGATCGTCTGCCGATAGACAGCGCTGATCAGATCGGCGGCGCCGGCGACCGCCAGCAGCACCACGGCCAGCCACAGCTGATGGGCCAGGCCGGCGAGCGCCACGGCACCGCCCCAGGCGACGATCGCGACCGTCAGCGCCACCCCCTGCCGGCGCACCCGGCCGATCCAGCCGCTCGACAACCCGGCGATCACCGAACCGATCGCGATGGCCGCGTACAGCGGGCCGACGTTGCCGTGGAAGCGCTCGTGGGCGACCTGCGGGAACAGCGCCCGTGGCAGCGCCAGCACCATGGCGGCGATGTCGACGAGGAAGGACATCACCAGCACCGGACGGGTGGCGATGAAGGCCAACCCCTCGACGATCGAGCGCAGCCCGAGCTTCGGCGCGGAGCCGTCGGGCGGGATCGGGGGCAGCCGCAACGCCGAGTACAGCGCAGCGGTGAACAGCAACGCGTCCACGCCGTAGGAGAACGCGAACCCGTGCGGCAGCGCCACCAGCACCCCGGCGATCAGCGGTCCCACCACCGAGCCGACGTTGCTGACCGTGAAGTTCAGGGTGTTGGCCGCAGGCACCAACTCCGTGTCGACGATGCGCGGGATGATCGCGCCGCGCGCCGACGACGCGATCGCGAAGACCGAGGACTGCAGCACCACCAGGCCCAGGATCAGCGGCACGTTGTCCAGCCCGACCAGCGTCTGAGCGAGCAATCCGAGGGTGACCAGCCAGGTGCCGATCGAGGACCAGAAGTACAGCGTGCGCCGGTCGACGGCGTCGGCGATCGCGCCGCCGTACAGGCCGAAGACGACGATGGGGACGAGCCCCGCGAACCCTACGAGGCCGACGTACAGCGACGAGTTCGAGATCGCATAGACCTGCACCGGCACCGCGACCTGCGTCAGCATCGAGCCGATGAACGACGTGCCCTGCCCGATCAGCAGCCGCTTGTAGGCCGGGATCGCGAGCGGACGGGTGTCGACGGCCTGCCTGCGCAGCAACCCCCGCAGTCGACGTGCCTGCTCGGGTACCTGTGCCTGGTCAGGGGTCGGGTCGCTCATGGCGCGAGTCGTTCGCGCACCCAGGACTCCCCCTCGAGCCGGAACCGGATGCGGTCGTGGACGCGGCCCGGCCGGCCCTGCCAGAACTCGACCGCGTCGGGCATCAGGCGGTACCCGCCCCAGTGCGGCGGCGCGGGGATCGGGCCGTCGGCGAAGCGCTGCTCGATCTGGATCACCAGCTCGTCGAGCGTCGACCGGGACTCGACGACCTGCGACTGCGGCGAGGCCCAGGCCCCGACCTGCGACTCGCGCGGCCGAGAGGCGAAGTAGGCCTCGGTCTCGGCGCGCGACACCTGCTCGACGGCGCCGCTCAGTCGCACCTGACGCTCGTGCGCATGCCAGACCAGAACGGCTGCTGCGTAGGGGTTTGCGGCCAGCTCGCGGCCCTTCGCCGAGTCGTAGTTGCTGTAGACGACGATCCCGCGCTCGTCTAGACCTTTGATCAACACCGTGCGCACTGCCGGCCGGCCCTCGGGCGTCACCGTGGCCCACTGCACCGCGTTCGCCTCGACGACCTCGGGGTCGGCGACGGCTTCGTCGAACCAGGCCCGCAGCTGCAGGAACCATGATCCGGCGACGGCGTCGTCGTCGAGGTGGCTGCGGGCGTAGCGGCGGCGCAACGCTGCTGGATCGGTCATTGCACCAATCCTTGCACCTGACTCGCGAGGGCAAGTCGGGATGTGAGCAGAATGGTCCCCGAGACAGGTTCGTCAACCGGAACTACCTGAGCGGAGCACGGCATGGCAGACGACTACAGCCCGGGACTCGAAGGCGTCATCGCGTTCGAGACCGAGATCGCCGAGCCCGACAAGGACGGCGGCGCCCTGCGCTACCGCGGCGTCGACATCGAGGATCTTGCCGGGCACGTCACCTTCGGCAACGTCTGGGCGTTGCTCGTCGACGGCAAGTTCGGCCCGGGCCTTCCGCCCGCCGAGCCGTTCCCGATCCCGGTGCACACCGGCGACGTGCGCGTCGACGTCCAGGCCGCGCTGGCCATGCTCGCGCCGGTCTGGGGTTACCGCCCGCTGCTCGACATCAGCGATGAGGAGGCCCGCGAGCAACTCGCCCGCGCCGCCGTCATGGCGCTGTCGTACGCCGCGCAGTCGGCCCGCGGGCTCTCGACGCCGGCCATCCCGCAGGCGCGCATCGACCAGAGCGAGACCATCGTCGAGCGGTTCATGGTCCGCTGGCGCGGCGACCCCGACCCGCGGCACACCAAGGCAGTCGATGCCTACTTCTGTTCCGCCGCCGAGCACGGCATGAACGCCTCGACGTTCACCGCGCGCGTCATCGCCTCCACCGGCGCCGACGTCGCAGCCGCCATGTCCGGCGCCATCGGGGCCATGAGCGGCCCGCTGCACGGCGGCGCCCCGGCCCGCGTGCTGCCGATGATCCAGGAGGTCGAGAAGACCGGCGACGCGAAGAAGGTCGTCACCGACATCCTCGACCGGCACGACCGCCTCATGGGCTTCGGGCACCGCGTCTACCGCGCCGAGGACCCCCGCGCCCGCGTGCTGCGTCGCACCTGCAAGGAGCTCGACGCACCGCGTTTCGAGGCGGCCAACGCCCTCGAGCAGGCCGCGCTCACCGAGCTGCGCGAGCGTCGCCCCGACCGCCCGATCGAGACCAACGTCGAGTTCTGGGCCGCGGTCATCCTGG
>CAZZVT010000106.1:0-12129 GCA_964657545.1 uncultured Jatrophihabitantaceae bacterium | reverse complement strand
CCGCTTGCGCGTGGGGCGATGATCGGCGAATGCCTGAACGCCTGTCTCGCGAAGAGATTGCCGCCATGATCGAGTTGTCGAAGGCAGACGCTGCGCGAGCGGCGGCACATGCGAGCGACTTCCTAGGCCTGAACAAACAGCAGGCCACTGACCTGGCCGCCCGCCTTCGACTAACTCTGCGCTGGGTCTACACCCCATGGACCGGAAGTTACTTCCTGACCGACGACCAGTTGGCGGGTCGCGTCACGGTCAAGGCACGAGAAGACGGCATCGCGTATGACGCCGAAGCCGACCCTTGGTAGCAGAACGAGCGTGGGGCGTTCCGACCCAGCGCGGCAGTGAGAGCGCGATGGGATCTAAAGGTACTGGTCGAGTTCGTCGATGATGTCGAACTCGTGGGCCGGCCGGAGGTTTCGTTCGCCGAGACCTGGATGGAGGGTTCTGGTCGGTCTCGGGATCGGTTCGGGAGGGAGCCGATGCTCGGTCGGCTCAAGAAAGCGGGCGGCGATCTCGCGTCGTTTCGTCTTGGACTTCCAACCTTTGGCGCTGATGAATTCGACGCCATAGACCTCTCCGGGCTCGTGTTCGTCGGTGATCAGGCCGAACCAGCCATGCAGTTTGCTGTCCGGATAGTCGTCGGTGACGACGACGACCCTGCGCGCCCAGTCAGGATTCGTCCAGAACCGAGACAATGCGGACCGCTGTCCGGTAGCGGCCAGTTGGTGGGCTCCGTAGATGCCGCCAACGACGTCGTCGGTGGCATCGTGGGGAGCGACGTGGAAGGTGTAGACACCGTCGACGTAGCGACGGATGCCGGTCACTATGCCTTCGCGCTGTCGTTCCTCCGGAAGAAGGCTCACCACGACGTCCAACACCGCGAACTGGGGCTGATCATCGGTGTTCGGTGGCATGGCCAGATTCTGCCCGAGGACCTCGCCATCGAACGAACCAGTAGTTGAGGCCACGTCGCGCTCAACGCGGTATGACTGCGCTCGGATTGTGGAAGTGTGACCCGAGGTTGACCGTGCTGGCGCGCCCGGGAGTGCCCGGCTACCGCTATGGGTTGATGCAGCAATCTCCTTGTCGGATTATGACCGCATGGCTGGAATCGAAGGACTAACTGGCTGGATCGGCGTCGTACTCGATGCGCCCGACGCGCGGGCGTTGGCGTACTTCTACCGAGACCTGTTTGGTTGGCCGCTCGCGGGGGACGACCCGGGCTGGTGCACGATCGCTATCCCAGGTGCGCCAGCGAATCTCGCGTTCCAGACCGAGGAAATCTACGAACGGCCGGCCTGGCCAGCGGCGCCAGGCAGACAGCAGATGATGTTCCACCTTGACGTCGGAGTCCGCGACGTGCAACTTGCGGTTGACGAGGCAGTTGCGCTGGGCGCTGAGCTATCCGGGCACCAGCCGCAGGACGACGTGCGGGTACTACTGGACCCGGCCGGCCACCCGTTCTGCCTCTATCTGGATCGTGACTAGTCGTCCGCCTCGTTCCCTGCTGCACTCAGAGTCTGCGGCCTGCATTCCCGGCGCGGCGGACCCCGAGGTGAACGGTCATCGGCAGACGCGCGCGGTTCGCGGCATGAGCGCGGTAGTGGCTCAGACGGCGAGCGCCAGCCCGGCGATGCGGAGGATGCGCTCGTAGTACGGCTGTGCGTCCAGAGGGAACGCACCGACGGACCGCTTGAGTTCGTCGGCGGCTTGCGCCAAGTGAGACCGATCAAGTTCGGTGAGCGCACCGGCCTTGGACGCCCAGCCGTAGATGTCGGCAACAATCATGACGGCATCCACCTCCCCGTAGTTCAGGCCCTTCTCCACGGAGTCTGGGAACGGTTGGGCCACGTGGAGGCTCATCTCTTCGGCAAGAGTGTCGGCCACACGCGCAGCCTAGGACTCCATAGCGCGCTCATCGCCATGAGCGGTTGGTCGATCATGACTTTATTGGGAGCTGTTCACGGCTTGGGCCGGATGGCTGACGCCGGACGCGAGGCAGGTACCGCCAGCGCTAGCGGCGTCGGTGTCGGGCGGTTTGTATCGCTCGACGGCGGGGCGGCTGGCGCGCCAGATGCCGTCGGAGCCTGGTGTGCTTCGAGGCGTCCGCGGCGCGCTGCTTGCCGCAGGGCTTCGTAGCTGAGGTCCCAGTCTTGGAGTGAGCGCAGCGGCACGATGCGAGCTGGACCGGCGATGTTGGGCACGACGAAGCGATGCAGGTTGTCGATCACAGAACGGGCTAGCTGTTCGGCGAGACGTCCGGGGTAGCCGTTGTCGGCTTGGTCTAGGGCGTCAAGATATTTGTCGCGGTCGCGCTTGAAGATAATCGCGGGCCGGAATCCGAGCCTGACCAGAATGAAGTTCAGCGCGAGGCGTCCTGCGCGGCCGTTGCCGTCGAGGAAGGGGTGGACCTCCTCGAAAGCGTTGTGAATACGCGCAAGCTCCAGGGGCAGGTCGCGCGCGACCACCTGAGCGGTGGTGATCTGCTCGAGGAGGGCGTTGGCGTCGTCAGACCAACTGATGTTGGGCCACAAAATCGGCCACGATGACCCTCGATGTATCCGGACACCTGTTCGAGGATCAGCTCGACGAGGTGGGACGATGCGATGGATCCGGCTCACGCTGCCGCGGACAAAACCCGGCCTCGGCCACCTTAAGACATGCGGAGAGGGCTACAGGCCAGTGAGTACGGGGATTTCTGAGTGCGCCCGGCAGGATTCGAACCTGCAACCTCTTGATCCGTAGTCAAGTGCTCTATCCGTTGAGCTACGGGCGCTCGTCGTGCTTGTTGCCGACGGTCGAGTCTACCGACCACACCGCGACGTCCGGATCCGGGCGTCGGCGGAGGCTCCGGGATTCGAACCCGGGATGGGCTATAAAACCCAAACCGCATTAGCAGTGCGGCGCCATAGACCAGGCTAGGCGAAGCCTCCATGGGGCCTACCGGTCGAAACCGTCGAGCTCAGCCACCGATCGGTCAGCCTACAAGCTCGGGCATCCGGGTTCCAAAGCCGGTCATGGGATCAGCACTCGATGACGTTGACGGCCAGCCCACCTCGGGACGTCTCCTTGTACTTGACCTTCATGTCGGCGCCGGTCTCACGCATCGTCTTGATCACCTTGTCGAGGCTGACGATGTGCAGGCCGTCGCCACGCAGCGCGATGCGAGCGGCATTGATGGCCTTCACGGCGCCCATCGCATTGCGCTCGATGCACGGGACCTGGACGAGGCCACCGATCGGGTCGCAGGTGAGCCCGAGGTTGTGTTCCATCCCGATCTCGGCGGCGTTCTCGACCTGATCGGGCGTGCCGCCGAGCACCTCGCACAGCGCGGCTGCGGCCATCGAACACGCCGACCCGACCTCGCCCTGGCAGCCGACCTCCGCCCCCGAGATCGATGCGTTCTCCTTGTACAGGACGCCGATGGCACCGGCACAGAGCAGGAACCGCACGATCCCGTCGTCGCTCGCGCCGGGGCAGAAGCGCACGTAGTAGTGCAGCACGGCCGGCAGCACGCCCGCCGCCCCGTTGGTCGGTGCGGTGACGACCCGTCCGCCGCCCGCGTTCTCCTCGTTGACGGCCAGCGCGAACAGGTTCACCCAGTCCATGACCCGCAGCGGATCGACGGCGAAGGTCTCCTCGCGCAGCGTCCGGTACAGCTCGGGGGCGCGCCGGCGGACCTTCAGCCCGCCCGGCAGCATGCCCTCGTTCGACCAGCCGTTGCGTACGCACTCGGTCATCACGGCCCAGATGTCGAGCAGCCCGGCGCGGACGTCGGACTCGCTGCGCCAGGACAGCTCGTTGGCGAGCATGACGCCGCTGATCGGCAGGCCGGTCTCGGCGCAGCGCGCGAGCAGCTCCGCACCGGAAAGGAACGGGTGGGCCACGGGTGTCGAGTCGGGTGCGATGCGGTCGGCGCCCGCGGCTTCCTCGTCCACCACGAACCCGCCCCCGACGGAGTAGTACGTGCGCTCGCGCAGCAGCGCATCGCCTACGCCGTAGGCGAAGTAGCGCATCCCGTTGGGGTGGAAGGGCAGCGCATGACGTCGGTGCAGCACCAGATCATCCGGTGCGAGCGCGACCTCGTGGACCCCGAGCAACCGAACCAAGCCAGTGTCGCGGACCGATTGCGCCCGGATCGGCACGCCGGCCGTCTCGACCGTCTCCGGACGCTCGCCCTCGAGGCCCAGGATCACCGCGCGATCGCTGCCGTGCCCGCGACCGGTCGCACCGAGCGAGCCGAACAACTCGACGCGGACGCGCCTGACGTCGACCATCAGCCCGTCGTCGGCCAGCCCATGGGCGAAGGTACGGGCGGCGCGCATCGGGCCGACCGTGTGCGACGACGACGGGCCGATGCCGATCGAGAACAGATCGAACACGCTGAGGGCCACTGGGCCATCATCGCGCGTCCGCCGCCCCGGCCACGAATGAACCCGATTAGGGTCAAGGCCCGTGACCAGTCCCGTCGTGCGCCGTTCACCGACGCATCGGGCGACGGTGACGGCGGCAACCACGCTGACCCCCCGCATGCGCCGCATCACCGTCACCTGCGACGCGCTGCGTGGCGTCGAGCTGCGGCCCGCGCAGGACGTCGAGCTGCACCTGCGGGAGGAATCGGGACGACGGGTGAAGCGGCGCTACACGATCGCGCATGCGCGTCCCGACTCCGGCGAGCTCGACCTCGACGTGCTGCTGCACGGTGACGGCCCGGGGTCGCGGTGGGGCGCCGCCGCAGCACCCGGCGACGAGATCGACCTGCAGGGCCCGCGCGGCAAGCTCGAGCTGCGGCCGGCGCCGTGGCACCTGCTGGCCGGCGACGAGTCGGCGCTGCCCGCGATCACCGCGATCATCCGCGCGCTGCCACCCGACGAGCCGGCGTACGCCTTCGTCGAGGTCACCGACGCAGCTGATCAGTCGGCCGAGCTGTTCGACCTGCCCATCACGTGGCTGCATCGTGGGGACACGCGGCCCGGCACGGCCGACGTTCTCGAGCCCGCGCTGACCCGCTTCGCGCTGCCCGCCGGCGAGGGCCGCGCCTACCTGATGGGCGAGACGCGGGCCGTCGTGACGCTGCGCGCCGTGCTCGAGGAACGCGGCGTCACCCACGAGTCGATCTTCGTCAAGGGCTACTGGAACCTGGGCCGCGCGGATCGGCTGGCGAACCGCCCACCACGCTGACGTCAGCCCGGGCAGCTACCCAGGTCGGCCTCACGCACACCGCTGCCGACGGCCTCGAACACGATCCCACGCAGGACGGCGACGTTCGCCGAGGTCGCCCTCGTGGTGGTCACCGCTGGTTGCCCGCCGTCGGCACGGACGCACGCCAGCCGGAGGCCCTGGCTACCCGCGCCGAGCGCGACGATGGACTTCGACCCGCCGGCCACCAGTTGCAGGTCGCTCGTCAGGCCGGTCGCGACCTCCTTCGACGAGACCTGCGATCCGGCGAAGCGGTAGCTGCTCAGCACATCACGCCCGGCCCGGAGGCCTGCGACGAACACCGTGTCCCCGACCACGGCGAGCGAGCTGCCGGTCGTGTCCAGGACGACGGGCGGCCGCACGCCGCCACCGGGCGTCCAGCGTCCGATCGCGCTGCTGTTGGCGCCCTCGGTGTAGAACAGCCCGGCATCGGAGGCCACCAGACCCCGGGCGTGTTCGTCGACGTCGGCGATCGTCACGAACGCCTGTCCTCTCGCCCGCAGGAGCCGCCCCGCCGAGAGCACATAGAGCGCGCCGTGGAACACCGCCGCGCCGTCGATCAACGACGGCGCCGAGATGCTCGTGACACGGGTGAGGTCCGCGGTCGAGAAGCCCTGGGCGGTGCCGGACCCGTAAGCGCTGTCGCTCGCCCCGCGCGACACCACCCACACCGTCCGTTCGTCGGGGTCCGGCACGAGCTGCGTCTCGACGAAGTCGTCGGCCACCGCGTCGATCGCTGCGCTCGCAGACGCCCGCCCGACCGGGCCTGCCCGGTACAGCCGGTTCCCGGCCAGCCAGTACAGCGACGACGTGTCGGCGGTGAGCGCCGAGATCAGCGGCCCTGGCGGTTCCGACGTCGATGTCGATGTCGATGTCGACGACGACGACGCCGCGACGGACGGTCGGGGCGCTGCGTCGTCGCCCGAGCGGGACGCGACCACCGCCACCGCGGCAGCCACCAGCAACCCGCTGACCACCCATACCCAGCGCGGCCAGGGGCGGTGGGGGCCGGTGTCGAGCAGGTCGTCGCCGGCGCCGTCGTCGTCGTCGAGGCCGACGAACTCGATGCCGGGCACGTCGCTTACAGGATCGGTTCGGGCCGGTAGTCGGCCGCGGCCGGGTCGGCGGCGAGAGCGGCGTCGACCGCGGTGACGATCGCAGCGACCTGTTCGCGGGCCGCGCCGGTGAAGCTCAGCGGCTCGGCCAGCAGGCCCTGGAGCTGGGGGCCGGTGAGCCCGAGGCGGGGGTCGGCGGCGAGCCGGTCGAACAGGTCGTTGCGCTCGGTGCCCTTCTCGCGCATCTCGAGCGCCACCGCCACGGCATGCTGCTTGATCGCCTCGTGGGCGCTCTCGCGGCCGACGCCGTTGCGGACCGCGGCCATCAGCACCTTGGTGGTGGCGAGGAACGGCAGGTAACGGTCGAGCTCGCGCTCGATCACGGCCGGGAAGGCGCCGAAGTCGTCGAGGACGGTCAGGGTGGTCTCGAGCAGCCCGTCGAGGGCGAAGAAGCCGTCGGGCAGGGCGACGCGGCGCACCACCGAGCACGAGACGTCGCCCTCGTTCCACTGGTCGCCGGCGAGCTCGCCGGTCATCGACGCGTACCCGCGCAGCACCACCGCGAGGGCGTTGATGCGCTCAGCGGAGCGGGTGTTCATCTTGTGCGGCATCGCGCTCGACCCGACCTGGCCGGGCTGGAAACCCTCGGTCACGAGCTCGTTGCCGGCCATCAATCGGATCGTGGTGGCCAGGTTCGACGGCGCGGCCGCGAGCTGCACCAGCGCGGTCACGACGTCCCAGTCGAGCGAGCGCGGGTAGACCTGGCCGACGCTCGTCAGCGTGCGGGTGAAGCCCAGGTGCTTCGCCACTGTCCGCTCGAGCCGGCCGAGCTTGACGGCGTCACCGTCGAACAGATCGAGCATGTCCTGCGACGTGCCCACCGGGCCCTTGATGCCGCGCAACGGGTAGCGCTCGAGCAGGTCGTCGAGCCGGCCTAGCGCGACGAGCAACTCGTCGGCGACGGTCGCGAACCGCTTGCCGAGCGTGGTGGCCTGCGCGGCGACGTTGTGCGAGCGACCGGCCACGACCAACGCGTCGTACTCCGCGGCGCGCCGGGCCAGTCGGGCGAGCACGGCCAGCGTCTTGCTGCGGACCAGCGTCAGCGAGGAACGGATCTGCAGCTGCTCGACGTTCTCCGTCAGGTCGCGGCTGGTCATGCCCTTGTGGATCTGCTCGTGCCCGGCAAGCGCGCCGAACTCCTCGATACGCGCCTTCACGTCATGTTTCGTGACGCGCTCACGTGCGGCGATGCTGGCCAGGTCGACGGCGTCGACACCCTGGTCGACGACGCGCTGGTAGGCCTCGATCGCACCGGCCGGGACGTCGACCCCGAGCTCGTCCTGCGCGCGCAGGACCGCGAGCCAGAGCTGCCGCTCGAGCACCACCTTGTGCGCCGGCGACCACAGCGTCGCCATGTCGGTGGAGGCGTAACGGGCAGCGAGGACGTCGGCGACGGCAGGTTTCACCACGCCATTGTCCCCGCTCACGAGGTGGTCAGCAGCCGACCGTCGGTGGCCAGCGCGCTGGGGGTGGCGGTGTCCGCATCGAGCGACCTGGGATTGCGCACCGTGACCGTCACCGTCCAACCCAGGTCGGCGACGTTCACGACGACCGACACCCCGGCGCCCGACCCGCCGGAGCTGACCTGTGTGCTGTCGGTCGCGACCATCGGCCGGATGTCGACGATGACGGTCTCCGCCGAGGTGTGGGCCAGCACGGTGCGGGTGCGCATCTCCAGCTGCCGTTTCGACGGGCCGCTGAGCACGCTCGTCGCGCTGTCGACGGTGATCCCGGGGTATCGCGCGCGCAACGCCTGCAGCACCGGGCCGGGTACGGCATCGGTCGTCCGGCACACGTCCCTCGCGCTGCATGCCGGGCCCGGCTCGGGCACGATCCGGACCGGAATGACGGTGTCCGTGTCGTGCCGGACGGAAAGGACCGGGAGGGACGTCAGAGCGAAGCTCAGCGACAGCTGCGACGTCGGAGCAGGCACCGGGACCGACCGCGGCGACGGGCTGGACGAGGCGTGGGCCGTGGGCGGCCCGTCCGCCTCACGATCGGCCAGGCGTGAGATCAGCAGCGCGGCCACGGCGAGCACAGCCAGCACGGCCAGCGCACGTCGAGCCCGTGGCGACCGTTCTCGACGCGCCGCTGACGGCAGCTCCTCGTCGTACCCCGGGTCGCCGTCGGCGTCGACGAACTCGATCTCGGGCACCAGGTCAGCTTGTCAGCAGGCGCTGGTCGGTGACCAGGGCGGTCAGCTGGTCGAAGACGTCGCCCGATCCCGAGCGGTTCACGACCCGCGCCTTCACGAACCACTGCTGCAGCGCCGCGTACTGGTAGGTGACGGACTGCGCACCGTCGTCCTTCGCGCCGCCGTCGCGAGTGTCGCCCGCGGCATGGGCCTGCACCTGCAGGGTCAGCGTGGCCGTGCCGGCCCGGGCCACGACCTCGCGGTACCAGAGCGGGTCGCCGTCGGCGCGGTCCACCAGCCGGATCGTCTCGACGGCGGTGAACTGCGCCGTCGGCAGGACCGCCCGCACCGCCGCGCGCACCGAGGCCGGGACCGACGGCGAGGTGTAGCACCGCAGGCCGGGGCAGCGCGTCGGGTCGGGCCCGGTCCGCAACGGCAGGTTCGCGATCACCCGTCCGGTACTCGGGTTCACGGTCACGCTGCTGCCCGGTGACACCGTGGGCGTCGCGTCGGGTTGCCGGCCCAGCACGGCACGCCCGACCAGGAAGGCCAGCACCAGGACGACGACCACGACCGGCAGCCCGTACCGGCGCCGCAGGAACCCGCCCAGTCTCCGGCGCCAGGTCGGGGAGGGTTGCTGCGGCAGCTCCTCGTCCTGGCCGCCAGGGTCCTCGTCGTCGACGAAGTCGATCCCGCGACTCACGCGCCCTCGGTGGCGCGCAGCGCGATGTCGGTGCGGTACTGCCCGCCCGGCAGGTCGATAGTCGCGAGCAGGTCGTATGCGCGCTGCCGCGCCTCGACGAGCGTCGGCGCGCTGGCGGTGGCCGACAGCACCCGGCCGCCGGCCGAGACGATGGCACCGTCGTCACGGCGTCGCGTGCCGGCATGGATCACCCCGCTCTGCTCGGCGCCGGTGAGCACGTCGCCCGTCCGTGGGGTGTCGGGGTAGTTCGCCGAGGCCAGGACGACGGTGACGGCCGAGCCGTCGTACCAGTTCAACGGTTCGTGCGCGGCCAGGCGTCCGGTGGCCGCGGCGGCGAGCAGCCCGGCCAGCGGCGTCGCGAGCAGGGCCAGCACGACCTGCGTCTCGGGGTCGCCGAAGCGGGCGTTGAACTCGATGACTCGCGGGCCGTCACGGGTGATCGCCAGGCCGATGTAGAGCAGCCCGGCGAACGGCGTCCCGCGGCGCGCCATCTCCTCGATCGTCGGGTGCGCGACGGTGCGCACGATGTCGTCGGTGAGCGCATCGGGCAGCCACGGCAGCGGTGCGTACGCGCCCATTCCGCCGGTGTTCGGCCCGGTGTCGCCGTCGCCGATCCGCTTGAAGTCCTGCGCCGGGACGAGCGGCACGACCGTGACGCCGTCGGTGACACAGAACAGCGAGACCTCCGGGCCGTCCAGGTACTCCTCGACCACGACGCTGCCGCACACCGCCGCATGGGCCAGGGCGGCGGCGCGGTCGTCGGTGACCACGACGCCCTTTCCGGCGGCAAGGCCGTCGTCCTTCACGACGTACGGTGCGCCGAGCTCGTCGAGCGCGGCGGCGACCTGCTCGGCCGTGACGCACACCCGCGCGCGGGCGGTGGGCACGCCGGCCGCGGCCATGACGTCCTTCGCGAACGCCTTGCTGCCCTCGAGGCGGGCGGCGGCCTGCGACGGGCCGAAACAAGCGATGCCGGCGGCGCGCACGGCGTCGGCCACCCCGGCAACGAGGGGCGCCTCCGGGCCGACGACGACGAGGTCGGCGGCGACGTCCTGCGCGAGCGAAGCCACCGCGGCCGGATCGGTGGCGTCGACGCCCCGCTGCTCGGCGACGGCTGCGGTGCCGGCGTTGCCGGGTGCACAGGTCAGGGCGGTGACCGACGGGTCGTGGGCCAGCGCGAGGCACAGGGCGTGCTCGCGGGCACCGTTACCGAGAACGAGGACACGCACCTGGCGAGGGTATCCGTGGCGATCGCTCAGGACGTGCGGACCACCGTCAGCCCGGTGAGGGTGGGCACGTACACCAGGCGGCCGTACTCCGCGACCGTCGCGAACCGCGATGTCGTGCCGACCTTGATCGACTGCGTCGTCCTGCCCGTCGACAGCGACAGCGCGTGCAGCACACCGCCGCCGGCGTCGATCGAGAAGATCCGCCCGCCGCCGTAGGTCGTCGACCCGGCCACCGTCGACGACGCGTGCCACAGCACGTGCAGGTGCCCCTCCGCATCGACGCGCACGGCCCGGACGCCGTCGGTGCAGGGCACGTAGACGACGCTGCCGTGCACCGCGGTGCCGCCGAAGGATTTGCAGACGGTGGCCTTGCTGACCTGGCCGCCGATGCCGCCGAGCCTGGTTCGCCGCAGGACGTACGCCGTGCCGGACTTGCCGGCCTGGAACACGTACGAGCCGACCAGCGCCGGGCCCTGCGAGCCGAGGTCCTTGTCGGCGTCGTTGTCGGGGCGCCAGGTCGTCGGCGAGAAGGAATCGGTCAGCGTCAGCGTCGGCGAGAACTCGAGCACCGAGTCGCTGTGGTCGTACGGTCCCTTCGCCCCGGACGCGCCGTTGCCGACCGCGGCGAACAGGTGGCCGGCCGCGTCGGCGGTCAGGCCGGGCGGCGTCCAGATGCCGGCCTCGCGCGCTGTCGGGACGGTGTAGGAGACGACCTTGCCGGCGCCGGTGAGCGGGTAGGCGACGACCCGGCCCTTGTACTGCGCGCAGTCGCCGGCCAGGCCGCCAAAGGGGACGTACACCCGCGACCCGACGACGCTCAGCGCGCCGCGCTGCTGCATCGCCGCGCGGTCGACGCCCGGCAGGTCGAGGGTGCGCGACGAGCTCACGATCCCCGACGCGAACGACAGCGCGAACAGCCGGTGGGTGGGCGAGCTACCGCCGAACTCGGCCGCCACATAGACCTGCTTCGTGCCGGCCGCGTACACCGGCGTGCCCGTGATGCCGAGCGGGTCGATGTTGCCGCAGGGCAGCTGCGACGACCGCGCCGGTGTGCCCAGGTGCCGCTTCCAGAGCTGGCGGTAGGCGGAGTCGAACGCGTACACGGTGTCGTTCTCGGTGGCGACGATGACCGTGCCGCCGACGACGATGGGCGAGGCGTAGACCTGGCCGTCGAGCTTGAGCTTCTTCGCGACGGCCAGCTTCGTGAACGCCGGCATCGACGGGTAGTCGGCGCTGCGGGTGCTGTTCGCGTGATACGTCGGCCAGTCGGCGGGCCTGCCGCTCGCACCCGCTGCGACGACGCTCGACGCGGCCGGCCCGGACGATTTCGTGCCAGGCGAACCGCCGGAGCTGCTGCACGCTGCAACGGCGAGTGTCGACAGGACGATCAGGGTCAACCGGATCCGCATGCCCACAGTGTGCGCCGACGGAGCGGCCGGGCAACTCAGCGCAACAGGTCGCGCACCACGATCGTCTCGTCGCGCCCTGGGCCGACCCCGATGGCCGAGATCGGCGCCTTGATCATCTTCTCGAGGGCGTCGACGTAGTCGCGGGCGTTGCGTGGCAGGTCGTCGAGCGTGCGTGCCTTCGAGATGTCCTGCGTCCAACCCGGGAAGGTCTCGTAGATCGGCACCGCACGGTCGAAGTCGGCCTGGTTCATCGGCAGCTCGTCGTGGCGGACGCCGTCGATCTCGTAAGCGACGCACACCGGCACCTCGTCCATACCTGTCAGTACGTCGAGCTTGGTCAGGA
>CAZZVT010000105.1:4579-12135 GCA_964657545.1 uncultured Jatrophihabitantaceae bacterium | reverse complement strand
GGTGGAGCTGAGGGGACTCGAACCCCTGACCCCCACACTGCCAGTGTGGTGCGCTACCAGCTGCGCCACAGCCCCTTGCTCGGCCGCCAGAAAGCTTCCCGGCGACCAGCGGCCCACACTACACATCACCGGAGGACCCACCGACACGGGGCGACAGCGTCGGCGACACGCCCAACAGCTGGACCCCCCGGATTACGGGGATTTTCGAGGTGCGGGCCATACTGGGGGCTGCACCGCACACACCGACCCAAGGGAGACCTCGTGAACCGCAAGGAACTGGTGGCAGCCGTCGCCGACGCCGCCGACCTCGAGCAGAAGACGGTCGACGCCGTTCTGCGCTCGCTCCAGTCCACGCTCGAGGGCGCCGCAGCCAAGGGTGAGAAGGTCAGCGTGCCCGGATTCTTCGCGCTCGCAGTTGGCGACCGCGCCGAGCGTGAAGGCCGCAACCCCGCCACGGGCGCAGCCATCAAGATCCCGGCCGCCAAGACGGTCAAGCTCACCGCCGGCAGCGCCCTCAAGGAAGCCGCCAACAGCTAGGTCCGACAGTCGACGAAGGCCCGACCCCGCACTGGGATCGGGCCTTCGTCGTCTGCGGCAGAGTCAGCTGGACGGCGTTGGACTCGCCGAGGCCGTCGCGGAAACAGAAGCAGAGCCGGACCCCGAGGTCGACGGCGACGGCGTTACGGACGGGCTGGGTGCCGGGCCGGACTTGAGCGCCTTGGCCACCGCGCTGTTGAACGCCGTCAGCGAGTTGCTGATCGTCTTACCGTTGACCTTGATCGTCGGCGTACCTCTGACGCCCTTCTGCGACGCCCGCTCGGTGAATGCCTGCACCAACCCTTTGTGCTTCTCGTTCGACACACAGCCCTGGAAGGTCGTCAACGCCGAGCCGGTGATGCCTGCGGACTTCGCGTACGCGTCGAGTTGCGCGTTCGTCCGCCCGTTCGATCCCTCGGACGGTTGCACCTGTTTGCCGTTGATCTTGCCGTAGAGCACGTTGTGGTAGGCGACGAACGCATCGACCGAGATGTCCGAGGCGCAGAGCGCCGCGTTGGCCGCACGACTGGAATAGCGGTGTCCGTTCGACGACCGGTTCAAGATCGCGATCGGGTGGTAGCGCACCTGCGCCTTGTTGGCCCGCACGTCCTTGTCCAGCGTCGATCCGACCGATTTTTCGAAGGACAGGCAGTTCGGGCACTGGAAGTCCTCGTAGACATCGATCGTCGCCGCTGCCTTCTTACCGAAGACCACCCCGCTGGCGACGCTCGCATGCGTCGCGGTGAGCGAGCCGGTGATCTTCGCTCGACTGCTCTGCACCCCGATGCCGATGAGGACGACGAGGATGACGACGCCGGTCAGCGAGCCCACCAGCCACCGCGCCCGGGACGCCGCGCGCGCCTCCTGGGCCGCCAGTTGCGCCTCGTACTTACGTCGACCCGGCTCGGTGCGCAGCCGTTTGGCCGAGGGCGGCTCGACCACGTCGTTGCGTGCGAGGAAGCCGTCCGTCGACAGGTACGTAAACGCCCATACCACCAGGTATGCCGACAGTACGAGCAGTCCGACGTCAAGCAGGATGTCCAGGGTGTATCTGGTACCACCGTCGGTGACCCCGCCGCCGCCGAAGCACCCGCACTCGAGCTGGATGCCGCGGACCGCAGCCTGGACCAGGCCCACGAGGAAGACCACGAACAACACACTGGACACCGCTGCCGCAATCCGGGTCACCAGACCGAGGATCAGCAGCAGACCGAGCGAGACCTCGAGCACCGGCAGGCCGTACCCGATGGCCTTCGACAGCCACTCCGGCGTCGCATCGTAGGCACGCACCGCCTGGGTGAAGACGCGTGGCGAGCGGATCTTCGACAAGGCGGCCCAGATCCACACCACCCCGAGCACGAGCCGGGCGACGGTGCCCAGCCAAGGACGAGCGGCGGTCCAGTTCGTCGAGTCTCCGGTCACGAGGACCGATTGTGCCTCAGGCCGTCATGAATCCTCGTTGGCCACGATCGGCAGGTCGTGCGCGATGGCCTGCTGCTCGGTGTTGCTCTGCAGGAACGACACCCGCGCGTAGTCGTCGGGGCCGTACAGCAGCACCTGTGCGGAGTGTGTCTCGCCGCCGTCCTCGGCCAGGGTGATGTGCGCGGCCGCCTGCGCGGCGTCGATCTGCTGCTCGCTGCCATGCAGCCCGACAAACGTCGCGTTGCTGCCCTTGGCCAGCGCCTCGAAGGTCTTCAACCATGCCGCGATGACGGGGCCCGTGTCGCGCTTCACATCCGTCGACACGAACACGACCATCGTCTTCGCCCCGACCGAGGCCGGCACCTTGCCCAACGCGTTCGAGATGTCAGCGAGCGTGGTCGGGCAGACGTCGGGGCAGTTCGTGTACCCGAAGAACAGCAGCGTCGGACGACCGCGGGTGGCGGTGCCGAACGAGAACGTCTTCCCGGCCGTGTCGGTCAGGGTGAACGACGGCCGCGGCTGCGCGGGAGACAGCCCGAAACCGTCGTACTTGCCGCCCCCGCTCTGGTCGTTGAGCTGTGACGGGCTCGAGCTCGTGCCGCCGGAGCCGCTGCTCGAGCACCCGGCGACCACCACCCCCAGGACGAGCAGCAGGGCAGCGAGCACAGAGGAACGGCGAGTCACTAGTGGTCTCCCGACATGGTCATGGACGTACTTGAATCGGCGGACGACGACGTGGTCGGCGTCGGCGCCCCTACCGCGATCACCGGGGCGACCACGGTGATTGTCCCGGCGTTCTGGAACTGCACCGTCATATTGACGCTCTGCCCGGCGAGGACCTTCCCGAACAGGTCACCGATCATGACGTGGCTCTTGCCGGTACTCAGGGTGAAGCTGCCGTGCGCCGGGATCTCGACGCCGTCGGTGCTCATCGCGGACATCGCGCCGCTCGCATTCTCGACGTGCAGCGTTGCCGTGCCGCCGGCGCCCGTCTGCACGCTGAGCAAACGGTCGGCCGACGACGTCGTGTTGTAGACGGTGAAGTAGCCCGCAGCCAGCTGCGTCGGCGGTACCGGGGCGCGGATGTAGGCGTCCACCACCGACACCTGACCCGGACTCGACGCACCTGCCGATGCGGCCGACGTCTGGCCCACGACCAGCCCGGCCCCACCGAGCACCGCCACGACGACCGCACTCGTTACCGCGAGGGCCGAGACCTTCATGTCGAACTGTCCATTGCGTGTTTCCGATCCTTCGCCCGGGACACCACGGCCAGTCCGAGAGCCGCGGCCGCCACCACCAGGGCGATGATCGAGAGCACGACCGGCCCGGTGTTGTCTGCGTCCGATTGTCCGCTCGTTGCCTGAGGCGTCGCGGTGACGGTCGGCGCAGTACTCGACCCGCTGCTCGCGGAACTGCCGGACGCCAGCTGCAGCACCGGTGCCGGGTCCTCGGGCTCGGCTGTGCTGCCCGGCGCCGGCGTCTGGATCCAGCGCACCACCGACCCGTCGCTGTAGGTCTGAATCGCTTTGAAAGTCAGGGATTTCGTCTCGGGCAACTGCCCGGCGATGATCGTGAACTCGCCGTACTCCCCCGGTTTGAGCCCGCCGGCCGTTGCCGTCCAGGTGATCTGCGAGACGGCCTCGGTGATGTCGCCGTCGTCGGTCTTGATCGGCGTCACCAGCTTCGTCGTCTGCTGAGTGTGCGTCCACCCCGCGATGGGCAGGACGTCGACGGACGCGATCGGCGTGGCTGTGGGCAGTTGGATCGTGACGCCGACAGTGTCCGCGGCGGCCTCCTCGACCGGCACGCGGAACGTGATCTCCTGGTCGCCGCCGCCGCTCGTCGCGCCGGGCGCAGTGACCGTCACGTGCGCGAATGCGGGCGCGCTCAACGCAACGAACAGGCCGAACGCCCCCAGCAGGGTGACGGTGACGGTGCGCAGGCGAGGCATGGAACTCCTTCGGTGCAGTCAGTGCAGGGTCAGGACGACGTCGGTGGTGGTGGCGTCGAAGGCGGATGTGGTGACCACCAGGTCGATCTCCCAGCGGCCGCTGACCGGCAGGCTGGCGCTTCCGTCGAAGGTGCGTGTGCCGCCCTTCGTCAGGGTCACCGGGATCGGGCCGATCTGCTTGGCGTGCTGGGTGGCGGTGGCCGTGATCGACGTCGGAGTGACGCCGTCGACGTCGAGGTTCAGCTGGACGGTGCCGTGCGTCCCAGGGTCGGACGTCACGGTGATCGACGCTCCGCCGCCGAGCGACGCGCTCGCAGTGACCGGCGTGCGGTACTGCGCCGCCAGGGCCTCCTTGCCGCGTGGTTCGGCGACCAGCACGCTCGTCAGGCCCAGCACGACAAGGGCGACGAGCGCCTCGACGTACACCGAGCGCCGCAGTCGTTCGGTCTCGAGCGGCACCGTGTCCGGCTCGACGTCGTCGACGAGGTCGGCCGTCATCGCGTACGCGAGCCGGGGACGCCGGAAGTGCCGCCGCACCACCCCACGCGAAAGATAGGCCAGCGCGATCAGCGTCAGGAACAGCACCACCTTGGCCGTGACGAGGAGGCCGTACGTGGTGCCGAAGATCGCATCGACCGAGCCGATCCCCCGCCACGCCGCGTACGTGCCGGAGCTGGCGAGCACCACGACGGAGCCGAACGCGGCGGTCGAGAAGACCGGCAGCACCTCGCGCAGTTCGTCCGGGTCGCGGCGCGGCAGCAGCGCGACCACGAGCACGACCAGGCCGCCGACCCAGGTCATCATGGCCAGCAGGTGCAGCATGTCGACGGGAATCGACAGCCAGCTCGGTGAGGTCGTGTCGGCGTGCCCACCGGCCGAGACGGTGTACACCAATGCCACGGCCAGCGCGGCTGAGGCCGCCTCCCACGGCGCCCGCTCGGCACCCGTGCGCAACGACCGTGCGAGGAGCAGCGCGAGTGCCGCGAGCAGCACGAGGCGGACGCTGTGCAGTTCGCCGTAGTCGGTGCGCAGCGTCGACTGCAGCAGTGTCCAGTGCCGCACGCCGGACGGCCCGTTCCCCGCGGTGTACGGGCCCTGCAGCACGAGCTCGAGCAGGGCGCCGAGCGCTGCAGCGGCCCAGCCCGTCCAGACCACCCGTCGCGCTCGGACGTCGTCGCGGCCGACCGGCCACACCGTCAGCAGCAGCCACACGCCGCCGAGCAGCGCGAGACCGCCGTACGTGATCCCCCGGGCGACGTCGAACAGTGCTCCGGTGGTGCCGTTGCTGGCCGTCGAACTGGTGCTGCCCCGAGCCAGCGCGCCGTTGCCGACGACGAAGCGGATCGTGCCCGCGACCGGATGCGAGTCGGCGCTGATCACCCGGTAGCTCGCCGTGTACGTGCCGTTGCCGAGCCCGCTGATCAACCGGTCGGTGACCTTGCTGGCGTCACCACCGGGATGACCGGCCGCGCCCGCGTCGACACGTTTGCCGGTGCCGTCGGTGACATGCAGGTAGCCGATCCCACCGAGCCCGACGCTCTCGTCGAACACGATCGTCACGCTGCTCGGGGCCCTGCCCAGGCGCGAGCCGTCGGCCGGCGTCGAAGTGACGACCGTGGCGTGCGCCTCGGCCGGTGCGGCGAGCAGCAGGCCGGCGCCGATCAGCGCGAGCAGGAGCAGGGCGAGACGCTTCACCGTCACGCGACCGTTCTCAGTTCGGTGGGGCCGTCGTCGCGCCGGGCGTCGACGGCCTGGGCAGGCCCGGGTCGGATCGCGCGTTCGGTGCGATCGAGGAAGATCAGGAAGACGAGTCCGGCGAGCGCGGCGACGTGCGTCGAGAGCCGGTCGATGCCCACCGCTCCGGTCACGATGTCGCGGACGGACAGCGCCACGAGGATCGCCAGGAACGTCGACAGCAGCGGAATGAGGCCGGCCGCACGACGGGGCAGCCATGCGGCGGCGATGAATGCGGCGGCGACGGCCAGGTTCCACGCAGCCATCTCGTGCGCGCCGTGCGTGGACATCGCCATCCCGATGCTGTCGCCGACGAGATCGGGTAACCCGATCGCGAGCTGCACGAGTCCCGCGACGAGTAGTGCGATGCGCAGCAGGGTGCGTCGACGGTGGACGCGACGGGCCGGCAGCACGATGTCGGCGACGATGCGGTCGGCGAGATCGGGCACCTGCGTCGCGTCGAGTCGTGCCGTGCGGGTGATGCGCCCGGCCTGCTCGACCCACGTCCGGCAGTCGGCGCAGGCGGCCAGGTGGGCGTCGAGGGCAGACGTCGACATGCCCAGCGGCTCGCCGTCCATGCGCGCGGACGCCGCAGTCCGGTACCGATCACACCTCACATCTGCTCCAGTCGCACGAGGGGCTCTCGAAGTTCCCGCGTATTTTGAACCTCGATGGACGACGCCAGGGACGAGATCACTGCGCTGGCACTGCGCGCCCGGCGCGGCGATGCGGCGGCAGCAGCGGCGTTCGTACGAGCAACGCAGGCCGATGTCTGGCGGCTGTGCGCCGCACTCGGTTCGACGCAGCAGGCCGACGACCTGACGCAGGACACCTATGCGCGGGCGTTCGGGTCACTGCACCGATTCCTGGGCCGGTCATCGGCGCGGACCTGGCTGCTGTCGATCGCGCGGCGGGCCTGTGCCGACGCGGTGCGCTCGGCAGTGCGCGAACGTCGGTTGCCCGCTGATTCCCGCGTCGAGGCCGACCCGTCGGGTGGCGTCGCGATACGACTGCTCGTCTCGGCGCTCGAGCCGGATCGCCGCGAGGCGTTCGTCCTCACCCAGGTCCTGGGGTTGTCCTACGCCGAGGCCGCCGACGTGCTGTCGTGCCCGATCGGCACGATCCGCTCACGCGTCGCGCGCGCCCGCACAGAACTGATGGACGGTCTCGGCGGTCAGGCCGCCTCGCTCGGCTGAGCCCCGTGCTTCGCGGCCTCGGTGACGTAGTGCTCGGCGACGAACGACATCGTCGGGATGGTGCCGGCCAGCATGACCAGCCCGTAGCGCGCCGGCGGCCACCGCAGCTTGATGCCGAGCAACGCCGTCGAGATGACGTAGACGATGAACAGCCAGCCGTGGGCGACCCAGACGACGCTGTTCGCCGTCGTGCCGTTCTCGAAGATCCACGACAGGCAGGCGGTGACCAGCACGACGCCCGTAGCGAACGCCATGATCCGATAGCGCAGCATGGCGTTCTTCGCCTGCTGCAGTTGCGTGGTGGTGACCGGCGGCTGCGCGACACCCAGCACGCTCTGCGTTTCAGACATGCTTCGACGGTAGCCCGATCGGGCTTCTGGCCGCAGGCGAACCTGACGCCTGTGTCAGGGGGCTCTCATCGACGGTTCGCCCACCCGACTGTTGTCTGGGGTTGTGGAAAAGCTGCGACGTCGCTGAGGACATGCGAGGATCTACAGCGTGCGAAAGTGGGGGATTGCACCGCTTGCCCTGATTCTGGCCGGGGCGGTCGCGTGCACCAGCAGCGGCTCTGGCGGCGCCACGTCCAACCCGACCTCCACGCTGCCCACCAGCGCTTCGCCGTCCAGCACGCCGGTCACCTCGGTCGCCCCGACGCCGACCCCGACCGTCGCCACCACCGGCCCAAATGTGCGTCCCGGCGAGAAGCCTCCGAC
>CAZZVT010000105.1:2473-4479 GCA_964657545.1 uncultured Jatrophihabitantaceae bacterium | reverse complement strand
CCCCGACCGTCGCCACCACCGGCCCAAATGTGCGTCCCGGCGAGAAGCCTCCGACCTACCCGGCAGAATCACTGCGGAATACCCGCATTGGCGCGCTTGCATTTGCAACGTTTTGGTTCTCGACCTGGGATTGGGCCTACGCCACCATGGATCCGACGTTATTGGAATCGCAGTCGGCTCCGGTCTGTTCTGATTGCGCTCTGGTTGTTCAAGGATTCAATGAAGCATCTAGAGCCAAACAACACTTTACGGGCGGACGCCTCCTGCTTCAATCCAGCATTTTCGCTACAAACGACGGACGAAACGGAGCTCAGCAAGCGGTTGATATTACGTTTGGTCAGAGAAAGCTAGAAATTGTTGACGCCCACGGAAAAGTGCTTCGGACTGATCCAGCCATCCGCACTATTACGTTCCGCTTATGGCTTAGGTGGGATGGGAAGAAGTGGACCACAGTCCAGAAAGGCCGCGTAACGGCATGAAGCGAGTGAGCCTGTCCACGCTGCTTTTCTTGGCCCTCATTCTGACGGGCGTATCGCGTGCGGCAGAGTCACGGGCGGACGGGTGCGTTGGCCCCTTTGGAAGTGTTAGTGCGTGCACTGGGAATGGCAAAGTCTCGCTCTCCGGAACCGCGAAGGGCAAAACAAGCTCTAGCAAAAAGAGTTACGTGCCGGCACCCGCGCCAGTTGGGGCAACGCAACTCGTGGCATGCGGCGGAGACGCTGCGGGCGAGCTGACCGGGCTGGGTGACCCGCAAGCCGCTGACGATGCAGGCTTCTGCGGAACCTGGGTCTTTCAATGCAAGCAGGCCGCACCCGGCGCGACGAGCGCATCAATCAGAGTTCAGAAGCAGACCAATGGCACCTGGACACTGAACGGCTCGGTATGCACGAAACCCGCAAAGCCGGTGATCACCGCGGAAATAGTGCGGGATCGGGTGGTTCGACTGGTCCCGTCGGCGAAACTCGGTCTTGCACCGCACGACTCGACGCTGGTCAACATCCAGACGATCATGTGGGTCGATGCGCCGATGACCCAGCAGCTCCCGCCGATCAGCATCCTGGGCCAGAACGTCACAGTCGGCCTGACGCTGAGCCGCGTGGAATGGGACTTCGGCGATCGGCAGAGCGCCATATCGACTACAGCGGGCAAGGCTTACGACAACGCGCACGACCCGTGCCGCACCGCGCTCTGCCCGCACTATTTCGGCCACGTCTACCGCATCAGCGGAACCCAGACCATCCATGCCACCGCCACCTGGACGGCCAGCTTCGCCGTCGGCGGCGGACGGCCAACCACAATCCCGGGCACCGTCGACGGACCTACCGCCACCGATTCCGTCACCGTGAAACAGGCCCGAGCCGTCCTCATCCCCAACCCGGGCGATCGCTAGCTCATCGAACGCGCGTTTGATAATATCGCCAATATGACCGCCTTCCAGGCATCACTGCTCGACCTCGAGGACGATGTCCGTCCGGCAGAGCTGGCACCGATCCGCACCACGCTGAGCAACGGCGCCTGGATCGACGTGCACAACCACTGGATATGTGGCGCTGACACGCTGTTCGAGCGACTGCGCCGCGGCGTGGAGTGGCATGCGGAGCGCCGTCCGATGTTCGACAAGGTCGTCGACGTCCCACGACTGCTGCACTTCGTCGACGAGCAGCACGCCCTTCCCGACCCGGCACTCATCATCGTCAAACGCGAACTCGACCGGCATTACACGCCCGAGCTCGGCGAGCCGTTCGCGACTGCCGGCCTGTGCTTCTACCGCGACGGGCGCGACAGCGTGGCCTGGCACGGCGACCGCATCGGCCGCGGCAACAAGCACGACACCATGGTCGCGATCCTCGTGCTCGGAGCCCCACGTGCGCTGCTGCTGCGACCACGACCGGGCGTCGGTGACCCCGACCGCACACTGCGTCTCGACCTCGGGCACGGCGACCTCGTCGTCATGGGCGGCAGCTGCCAGCGCACCTGGGAGCACGCGGTTCCCAAGACCGCGAAGC
>CAZZVT010000105.1:0-2373 GCA_964657545.1 uncultured Jatrophihabitantaceae bacterium | reverse complement strand
GAGCTTCCGTGCTCCTGGGTCAACCTGGAAGGTCAGCTACTCCTGGGACTGCTCGGACTTCGGCTACGCCGGCAACATGATCATTACGGTCTACCGGTCCAACGGTGACTACTTCGACCTCGCTGCCAACCGGATCGGCTACACGGGATCGAGCCACTCCTACGAACACGGCGGCGGTCGATTCTATCTGGAGATGAATTCCGAATGCGACTGGCGGGTCGTCGTGACGAAATGAGCGCCTCCTCGACGCGTCGCCGGCGACCGCACTGCACTGCACCCAGCCAGCCGTCACGCACGAAGGCCCCGGATCCAGGGAGGATCCGGGGCCTTCGTCGATCTCGGGGTGGAGGTGGCGGGAATCGAACCCGCGTCCTCCGCCGCTTCCACAGGGCTTCTCCGGGCGCAGTGTGCGTTGTCTCTACTCGGCCCCCGACGATCATGCACACGAGTCGTCGGTGACGGGCCCAGCCACTGTTGGTTGTCCCGATCCCATCCGTGGCCGGTGGGGACGGTGAGTCACCTAGCTGATGCCAGCGACCGGGCCGGTGACACTCCCGGGCTGACAGACTTGCTCAGGCTGTACTAGGCAGCAAGAGCGAAGTCGGCGCGACTCTCGTCGGCGCTTATTTTATTTGTATCGCTTTTTTAACGAGGTCAGCAATACGGTCCTCGGCCCGCTTCCCCTGTCTCGACGACCGGAGTCGAGACCATTCACCCCCTTCTGGGATAACCTCCCCACCCTAGTGCAGCCGAGCAAGCCGGAGGTCAGCCGTGCCGCCCGTGAACCTCAACCCCTACCTGTCTTTCCGCGACAACGCGCGGGAGGCCGTGACGTTCTACCAGTCGGTCTTCGGCGGCGAGCTCCACGTCACGACGTTCGCCGAGGGCGGCGTGCCGCACAGTCCGGCGGAGGCCGACCTGGTGATGCATGCCCAGCTCCAGGCGCCGCATGGACTCGTCCTGATGGCTGCCGACACGCCGTCGGGTACGGAGCACCGGCCGGCAGCGGGCATCTCGATGTCGCTCAGCGGCGACGACGCGGCCACGCTGACCGGCTACTGGGACGCGCTGAGCGACGGCGGCACGATCCACATGCCGCTCGAGAAGGCGCCCTGGGGCGACTCGTTCGGGATGTGCGCCGACCGGTTCGGCGTGCCATGGATGGTCAACATCACCGGTTCGACGACAAGCTAGCCCGGGGGCGCACCGATCAGCCGGGCGCCGTTGTCCCAGCAGACCGCACGCAGCCAGTCGTCGTCGAGCCCGAACCGGTCGAGCGCGTCGAGCTGCTCGGCGAAGGCGTAGGGGATGTTCGGGAAATCCGTGCCGAGCACGATGCGATCCTGCAGCTGGCCGAACCGCGCGACCACCGAGCGCGGCACCGGCGCGAGCTCGTCCATGAAGGTCGTCCCGACCATCGTCGTGTCGAGATGGACGTTCGGATAGCGCTCGGCAAGGTCGAGATGCGCGTCGTAGTCGGGCGAGCCGGCGTGTGCGATCACCGCCGTCAACGTCGGATGCCGGCGCAGGACGTCACCGAACGGGCCGGGGCCGGTGTGTGCGCCGGGGATCGGCCCGCTGCCGCAGTGCGTCACGACCGGCACGCCGGCCTCGGCGAGCAGGCCCCACACCGGGTCGAGCAGCAGGTCGCGCGGGTCGTACGCACCGACCTGCACGTGCGCCTTGAAGATCACCGTGCCGGCGTCCAACGCCTCACGGACATAGCGCTCGGCAGACGGTTCGGGGAAGAAGGTGCCGGTGGGTACGCACGCCGGATGATCAGCGGCGAACGCCCGCGCCCACGCCGACAGCGACTCGGCCATGTCCGGCTTGTGCGGGTAGAGCAGCGCCGGAAAACGTCGAACACCGAGCGCGTTCAGGCGGGCAAGCCGCTCGAGATCGGTGCCGCGGTACTGCACCGGCCACGCCCGGCCGTAATGCGTCTCGGCGTGGTCGAAGTAGTCCCACACCGCGGCCATGACGCGCTCGGGCATGAAATGCACGTGGACGTCGATGAGGCCGGGCAGTCCGAGTCGATGCCACCAGGCCGGGACGTCGGCGTCCTGCATCAGCCGGAACCCTTGTTGCGCCGGCCGAGCGCCCGTGCGACCTCACGATCGGCGTCACGACGAGCGAGGTCCTGTCGCTTGTCGTAGGTGCGCTTGCCCTTGGCCAGCGCGAGTTCGACCTTCACCTTGCCGGCGGTGAAGTAGATGGCCAGCGGCACGAGCGTCAGACCCGATTCCTTGGTCTTGCCTACCAGCCGTTCGATCTCGCCGCGGTGCAGCAACAGCTTGCGGACGCGCCGCGGCTCGTGATTCGTCCAGCTGCCGTGGGTGTACTCGGGGATGTGCACGTTGCGCAGGAACACCT
>CAZZVT010000104.1:0-12207 GCA_964657545.1 uncultured Jatrophihabitantaceae bacterium | reverse complement strand
TCGGGGGTGGCGAAGCGGAAGTCGGCGGCCAGGGCCAGCTGCAGGCCACCGCCGAAGCACGGCCCGTGCACGACGGCGATCACCGGAACCGGCAGCTCGCGCCAGGCCCAGCAGACCTGCTGGAAGAAGTTGGTCGACTGCCCGGGCAGCTTGACGAAACCGCGCAGCTGGGCCAGCGGGCCCGCCTTGCCCATCGCCGTGAAGTCGAGCCCCGAACAGAACGCCGGTCCGTCACCACTGAGGATGACGGCGCGGATCGTTCGGTCGGCCGCGATCCGCTTCGGCACGTCGACCAGCGCACGCATCATCGCCGGGTCGAGCCCGTTGAACTTCGCGGCCCGGTTCAGCGTCGCGTAGGCAACGTTCGCGCCGTCGCCGATAGGGCGGACGTCGAGCAGGACGCGATCCGAGGTGTCACTCATGCGACACAGGCTATGCCGCGTCTACAGCCAGTACAGGTGCTGACCGTGCGGGTCGGCATAAGCCACGGGCCGGCTGTCGTGCGCCAGGACGAACAAGGCCTTCGTCGGATCGGGGGACGCCGGCAGCGCACCGGTGGTCGGGACGACGTGCGGGCCCTCGTTCGAGATCCACCGAACGTCGGCGCGTTGCATCGTCGAGGTGAAGGCCTGGCGTTCGGCGGTGTCGAGATACGCCAGCACGGCACTGTGGAAGACGACGACCGTGGCGCCGGTGGGTGCCTGGTCGATCAGCTCGCCGACGGTGTCGTTGAGGTCGCCGCGGACCAACAGCGGCGGGTCGGTCCGAGCGATCGCCACCGCCGCCGCAAGCTGCTCGCGTCGAGACGACTGCTCGGGCCAGATTAAGGTCTCGAGCCAACGCACATCCGACGGGTCGGCGACGTCGAGCGGGTTGAGGTCGATCCCGGCGCGCCACACGACCCTGGGCAGCGCATCCGGCACGGGAACGTCACCCGCGACACTGCAGTGCAACAACGGCCCGGGTCCGTCGAGTGGATCGAGCCGCGGGCGATCTCCGTACTGGTAGCTGAACCTGTCCGGGTACAGACACAGGCCCGCCGACGCACCGACCTCCAGCAGGGCCAGCGGTTGCGGCAATGCCGCCAACAGCGGCAGCAGGACTGCGCACCGTCCGACCTCGTTGGTCTGCGTGCGACGCGCGAGGACGACCGTGCGAACCTCCGGCCACCGACTCAGCACCTCAGCCCTGAAGCGGACGTACGGGCCGGGCTCGACCCCGACGAACCGTGCGGCAGCGAACAGCAGGTTGGGCTGACGCTTGTCCTCGGGCAGCTGGTCGAGCAGGTCGATCAGCTGCTGATCATCGGCCACACCGTGGGCCCAGGCCTCGTAACACGCCGAGTGCCCGCGTGCCTCGGCGGACGCGAAGCGCCGGTACCAGTCGCCCGTCTGCATGCCGAGCATGCTGCCACCGACGGCACCCCGGCTAGAGTCGACTCTCGTGGCTACTACGAATGACCTGAAGAACGGGCTGGTGCTCAACATCGACGGCCAGCTCTGGACCGTGACCGAGTTCCAGCACGTCAAGCCCGGCAAGGGCGGCGCGTTCGTGCGCACGACACTGAAGAACGTGCTGTCGGGCAAGGTCGTCGACCGAACGTTCAACGCCGGAACCAAGGTCGAGACGGCCACCGTCGACAAGCGGTCCATGACGTTCCTCTACAAGGAGGGCACCGACTTCATCTTCATGGACGCCGACACCTACGACCAGGTACCCGTGCCGGCCGGCACGGTGGGTGATGCCGCGAACTACCTGCTCGACAACGCCGAGGTGGCGATCGCCGTCCACGAGGGCACCCCGCTCTACCTCGAGCTGCCGACCAGCGTCGAGCTGGTCATCAGCCACACCGATCCCGGCCTGCAGGGCGACCGTAGTACCGGCGGCACGAAGCCGGCCACCGTCGAGACCGGCGCCGAGATCCAGGTGCCGCTGTTCGTGTCGACCGGTGAGAAGGTCAAGGTGGACACCCGCGACGGTCGCTACCTCGGCCGCGTCAACAGCTGACGCCACGTGGCTGCCCGTAGCAAGGCGCGTAAGCGCGCGCTGGACGTCCTGTACGAATCCGATGTCCGCGGCGTCGACGCGCTGCGCACGCTGTCCGAACGGGTAGCCCTGGCCGACCCGCCGGTCAACGACTACACGATCGAGCTCGTCGAGGGTGTGCAGGCCAACCGTCCCCGCATCGACCGGATCCTGTCGGACTACGCCGAGGGCTGGACGCTCGAGCGGATGCCCGATGTCGACCGTGCTGTGCTGCGGCTCGGGGTCTATGAACTGCTGATGCGCGACGAGGTGCCCGACGCGGTGGCCATCGACGAGGCGGTCGAACTGGCGAAGACGTTGTCGACAGATGAGTCCCCGCGTTTCGTCAACGGCGTCCTGGGCCGGGTGCTGCGCGACCGCCCGGCGATCGACCTGCCGGCCGGTACCTGACCGGCGTTCACTCGCTGTCGATGATCACCGATTCGGGCGCGAGGACCTGCCAGCGCACCAGCCGTTCGGTGAGTGCCTCGATCGACGTGTCGTACATCAGCGCGAGGGTGCTGAGGTCCTCGTGCCGGACGGGCAGGCTGCGCGCGCCGAGATTGCCGCGCTGCCGCTGGATCGACGCGACGAAACGTCGCAGGATGTCGGCGTGACCGTCCGTGACCGTCGAGACGTTGTCGAGGTTCAGCACGATGCGGGACAACGGCGGGGCGGTGGAGCCGGAGGTGAACGGACTGTCGTCCGGTGGCAACAGATCGCCCACCGGGACGCCGTAGAACTCGGCGAGTTCGGCGAGGCGCTGTACCGACACGGCACGGTCGCCGCGCTCGTAGGAGCCCACGACAACGGCTTTCCAGCGACCACCGGATTTGCGCTCGACACCCTGCAAGGACAGGTGTTGCTGCGCGCGGACCGCTCGCAGTCGAGCGCCCAAGGCCTTGGCGTAGCCGTCAACGGCCACTACCTCGTCTTCGGACACTCTGCTGGTCATCCCGTCCCCGTGTACGCCGGCTCGAACGCAATCCGGCATGGTCGCGTCACGCTCAACTATGCCCAATCACCGAGACTGATCACCATGTAGAGGGACATCCGACCGTAACTTTGAGCTTCATCTGTGTCAAAACGGCATACATTTCCCATACCGAGTCCCTCGTCGACGGCCCGGTCGGGCGAACCGGTTCCGCTGTTAGGGTGAGAGCGTTTCACTCCTTTAACGGACCGTCCAGTGAGGCGGACAAGGAGCCCAGGGAGGCCCAGTGTCCTCGGACGCCCATGCCCGGCCACACGCCTCGACGACGTCGGCCGAGCCGGAAGAACTGCCCGGTCAGGTGCTGTCCGCCCCGGACGTCGCGCGCATCACCGACCGGATGGCGCACCAGATCATCGAACACACCGCCCGCGGCGGGTTCGAGGTCGTGCTGCTCGGCATCCCGACCCGGGGCGTGCCACTGGCCCACCGCCTCGCCGACCGCATCGCCACCTTCGCCGGCGTCACGCTGCCGGTCGGCTCGTTGGACATCACCCTGTTCCGCGACGACCTGCGGCTGCGCGGTGTGCGACCGCTCGCCGCGACCGTCGAGCCCGCCGGCGGCATCGACGGCCGGACCGTCATCCTCGTCGACGACGTGCTCTGCTCCGGCCGTTCCTGCCGCGCGGCCCTGGATGCGCTGACCGAGCTGGGCCGCCCGCGCGCCGTCCAGCTCGCGACGCTGGTCGACCGCGGCCACCGTGAGCTGCCGATCCGCGCCGACTACGTCGGCAAGAATCTGCCGACGTCCCCCGAGCAGAAGGTGCGCGTGCTGATGACCGAGGTCGACGGGTACGACGCCGTGCTGGTGGAGGACCAGTGAGGAATCTGCTCTCGGCCGCCGACCTCGATCGCGACGAGGCGCTCGCCATCCTCGACACCGCGCAGCGGATGCACGCGGTGCAGACCCGCGAGGTGAAGAAGCTGCCGCCGCTGCGCGGGCGCACCATCGTCAACCTCTTCTTCGAGGATTCGACCCGCACCCGCTCGTCGTTCGAGATCGCCGGCAAGTGGCTCTCGGCCGACGTGATCAACGTCAGCGCGATGGGTTCGAGCGTCAGCAAGGGCGAGAGTCTGCGCGACACCGTGCTGACCGTCGCGGCCATGGGCGTCGACGCGTTGGTCGTGCGGCACAACGCCTCCGGCGCCGTCGCCCGCATCGCCCGGTGGGTGGACTGCCACGTCGTCAACGCCGGCGACGGCACGCACGAACATCCCACCCAGGCGCTGCTCGACGCGTACACGCTGCGCAGCCGGCTCGGCGATCTCGACGGCCGGCACGTGGCCGTGGTCGGCGACATCACCCACAGCCGGGTCGCGCGCTCGAACGTGCTGCTGCTGACCACGCTGGGCGCGCGGGTCACGCTCGTGGCGCCACCCACCCTGATGCCGTCGGGCGTCGGGAGCTGGCCGTGCGACATCAGCTGGGACCTCGACGCGGTGCTGTCCGGGAAGGCGGGCGGCGACGTCGACGCGGTGATGATGCTGCGCGTCCAGCGCGAGCGGATGAGCGGCGGTTACTTCCCGAGCGAGCACGAGTACGCGGCGAGCTACGGGCTCTCACCCGAACGGCTCGACCTGCTCGGCGCCGACGTCCCGGTGCTGCACCCGGGCCCGATGAACCGCGGCCTCGAGATCTCCTCGGCCGCTGCCGACAGCTCACGCTCACTGGTGCTCGAACAGGTGCGCGCCGGGGTGTCGGTGCGCATGGCCGTGCTCTACCGCCTGCTCGCCGGCCACGACGACGACTCGGAGGTCACCGTATGACGCTCGTGATCAAGGGCGCGGCCCTGTTGGGTGAGCGGGTCGCCGACGTGCTCGTCGAGGACGGGGTCATCACCGGGATCGGGTCCAAGCTCGGCGGCGACGAGGTGGTCGACGGTTCGGGGCTGGTGCTGCTGCCCGGTTTCGTCGACCTGCACACCCACCTGCGCGAGCCCGGCCGCGAGGACGCCGAGACCATCGCGACCGGTTCGGCGGCAGCGGCGCTCGGCGGCTTCACCGCGGTGCACGCCATGGCCAACACCGACCCGGTGGCCGACCGCGTCGAGATCGTCGAGCGGGTGTGGCAGCGCGGCCGCGAGGTCGGCCTGGTCGACGTCCGGCCGGTGGGGGCGGTGTCCAAGAGCCTGGCCGGCGAGACGCTCGCGGAGCTGGCGAGCATGGCCCGATCGGTCGCCGCCGTGCGGGTCTTCAGCGACGACGGCCGCTGCGTGCACGACTCGCGGCTGATGCGTCGTGCGCTCGAATACGTGAAGCCCTTCGGTGGCGTGATCGCCCAGCACGCGCAGGATCCGCGACTCGCCGACTCGGCTGCGTGCGCGCACGAGGGCGAGGTCTCGGGCCGCCTCGGGCTCGCGGGCTGGCCGGCCGTGGCCGAGGAGTCGATCGTGGCCCGCGACGTCATGCTCGCCGAGCACACCGGCTCGCGGCTGCACGTCTGCCATGTCTCCACCGGCGGCACCGTCGAAGTGATCCGCTGGGCCAAGGCGCGCGGGATCGCGGTCACGGCCGAGGTCACCCCCCACCACCTGCTGCTCGACTGCGATTTGCTCGAGACCTACGACCCGATCTACAAGGTCAACCCGCCGCTGCGGCCCGCGGCCGACGTCAGCGCGCTGCGCGCCGGGCTGGCCGACGGCACCATCGACGCCGTGGCCACCGACCACGCCCCGCACGCCGCCCACGACAAGGACCACGCCTTCGGCGACGCCGCGTTCGGGATGCTCGGCCTGCAGACCGCGCTCGGCGTCGTGGCCGAGGCCATGATCGGCACCGGCCTGCTCGACTGGACCGGTGTCGCCGACCGGATGTCGGTACGGCCCGCGGCCATCGGCCGGGTCGACGGCCACACCTCGACCAGCGGCGCGGCGCTCGAGGTCGGCGCGCCGGCCAACCTGACGCTCGTCGACCCGTCGGGGCAGTGGACGGTCGACCCGGCCGCCCTCGCCTCCCGCGGGCGCAACACCCCGTTCGCCGGACGCACCCTGCCCGCGTCCGTCGTCGCCACCGTCTTCCGCGGCCGGTTGACCGCCGATCGCGGACGCATCGTCGAAGGAGCACGAACATGACTTCCGCACTGCTGGTCCTCGAGGACGGCCGGGCGTTCCCGGGCGAGTCCTACGGGGCCGAGGGGGAGACGTTCGGCGAGGCCGTCTTCAACACCGGCATGACCGGCTATCAGGAGACGCTGACCGACCCGTCGTATCACCGCCAGGTGGTGGTGCAGACCGCGCCGCACATCGGCAACACCGGCGTCAACGACGAGGACGTCGAATCCCGGCGGATCTGGGTCGCCGGCTACGTCGTGCGTGACCCCGCCCGCCGGCCGTCGAACTGGCGCTCGCGCCGCACCCTCGACGACGACCTCGCCGCGCAGGGGATCGTCGGCATCAGCGGCATCGACACCCGGGCGCTCACCCGCCACCTGCGCGAACGTGGTGCGATGCGCTGCGGCGTCTCGACGACCGCCACGGACCCGCAGGCCCTGCTGCGCAGGGTGTTGGACTCCCCGCCGATGTCCGGCGCCGACCTGTCGGCCGAGGTCACGACGCCCGAGGCCTACCGGGTCGACGCGCTCGGCGAGGCTCGGTTCTCGGTCGCTGCCCTCGACTTCGGCATCAAGTCGATGACGCCGCACCGGATGGCGCAGCGGGGCATCACGTCGCACATCCTGCCCTCGACGTCCTCGGCCGACGACGTCGTGGCCACCGGTGCCGACGCGGTGTTCCTGGCCAACGGCCCCGGCGACCCGGCCGCGGCCGACGACGCGGTGGCCACCGTGCGCGAGCTGCTGCGCCGCGAGGTGCCGGTGTTCGGCATCTGCTTCGGCAACCAGATCCTGGGCCGCGCTCTCGGCTTCGGCACCTACAAACTCGGCTACGGGCACCGCGGCATCAACCAGCCGGTCCAGGACCGCCGCACCGGCAAGGTCGAGATCACCGCGCACAACCACGGCTTCGCGGTCGACGCCCCGCTCGACCGGGTGAGCGCCACCGACTTCGGTGACGTCGAGGTCTCGCACGTCTGCCTCAACGACGATGTCGTCGAAGGCCTCACCGCGCGCGACGCCCGCGCGTTCAGCGTCCAGTACCACCCGGAGTCCGCAGCCGGACCGCACGACGCCGCCTATCTCTTTGACCGTTTCGTTGAACTGCTCGAAGGCGACAGCGAGTGAGCATCGCAGCGAGCGCCAGCGAGCGAGGAGCGGATCGAGCGCGGAGCCGAGACATGTTGCAGCTAGTCAGAGGGAAGGTCGCGTAGTGCCGAAGCGCACCGACATCGAGCACATCCTGGTCATCGGCTCGGGGCCGATCATCATCGGCCAGGCCTGCGAGTTCGACTACTCCGGCACCCAGGCCTGCCGGGTGCTGCGCAGCGAGGGGTACCGGGTCAGCCTGATCAACTCCAATCCGGCGACGATCATGACCGACCCCGAGTTCGCCGACGCCACCTACGTCGAGCCGTTGACACCCGAGTACGTCGAGCGCGTCATCGCCCGCGAGCGCCCCGACGCGCTGCTACCGACCCTCGGCGGGCAGACCGCGCTGAACCTGGCCATGGACCTGCACGCGGCCGGGGTGCTCGAGAAGTACGGCGTCGAACTCATCGGCGCCGACGTCGAGGCCATCCAGCGAGGCGAGGACCGCCAGCGCTTCAAGGAGATCGTGCGGACGGTGGGCGGCGAGGTACCCGAGTCGCTCGTCTGCCACACGCTCGAGGAGGCGATCGACTTCGCCGGTACCGTCGACAACAAGATCGTCGTCCGGCCCTCGTTCACGATGGGCGGGCTCGGCTCGGGCCTGGCCACGAACGCCGACGAGGTCCGGGCCATGGTGACCCGTGGCCTCGCCGCCAGCCCGGTGCACGAGGTGCTCGTCGAGCAGTCGGTGCTCGGCTGGAAGGAGTACGAGCTCGAGCTGATGCGCGACCGCAACGACAACGTCGTGGTGGTCTGCACGATCGAGAACCTCGACCCGATGGGTGTGCACACCGGCGACTCGATCACCGTCGCGCCGTCGATGACCCTCACCGACCGCGAGTACCAGCACATGCGCGACCTGGCCATCGCGGTGCTCCGCGAGGTCGGCGTCGACACCGGCGGCTGCAACATCCAGTTCGCGATCGACCCCGCCGACGGTCGCATGATCGTCATCGAGATGAACCCGCGGGTGTCGCGGTCCTCGGCGCTCGCGTCCAAAGCCACCGGCTTCCCGATCGCCAAGATCGCCGCCAAGCTCGCGGTCGGCTACACCCTCGACGAGATCCCGAACGACGTGACACTCAAGACGCCGGCGGCCTTCGAACCCACCCTCGACTACGTGGTGGTCAAGATCCCGCGCTTCGCGTTCGAGAAGTTCCCGGGCGCCGACCCGGTGCTGACCACGCACATGAAGTCGGTCGGCGAGGCGATGGCGATCGGGCGCAACTTCACCGAGGCGCTCGGCAAGGCACTGCGTTCGATGGAGACCAAGACCGGTGCCCTGTTCCTGACGCCGGCGCCCGCGACCTCCGTCGAGGAGTTGCTGCGGATCGCGGCGGTGCCCACCGACGGCCGGCTGGCCACGGTCGGCGCAGCGTTGCAGGCCGGTGCCACCGTCGAGCAGGTCGCCGAGGCCACCGGCATCGACCCGTGGTTCGTCGACCAGCTGGCGCTGATCGTCGAGGTCGGCGCCGAGGTCCGCGCCGCGCCGACCCTCACCGGTGGTCTGCTGCGCAGAGCCAAGCGACACGGGCTCTCGGACCCTCAGATCGCGGCACTGCGCCCCGAGCTGGCAGGCGAGGACGGTGTCCGCACGCTGCGGCACCGCCTCGGGATCCGTCCGGTGTTCAAGACCGTCGACACCTGTGCCGCCGAGTTCGCGGCCACCACGCCGTACCACTACTCCTCCTACGACGACGAGACCGAGGTCGCGCCGCAACCCGATCGTCAGAAGGTGCTCATCCTGGGCAGCGGCCCGAACCGCATCGGGCAGGGCATCGAGTTCGACTACTCGTGCGTGCACGCGGTCATGGCGCTGCGCGCAGCCGGCTACGAGACCGTCATGGTCAACTGCAACCCCGAGACCGTCTCCACCGACTACGACACCGCCGACCGGCTGTACTTCGAACCGCTGACCTTCGAGGACGTCCTCGAGGTCGTCGCCGCCGAACAGGCCAGCGGGCCGGTGGCCGGCGTGATCTGCACGCTCGGCGGGCAGACCCCGCTCGGGCTCGCGCAGCGACTCAAGGACGCCGGTGTGCCGGTGCTCGGCACCCAGCCCGAGGCCATCGACCTCGCCGAGCACCGCGGCGCGTTCGGGCGGGTGCTCACCGAGGCCGGTCTGCCGGCGCCGCGCAACGGCGTCGCCACCTCGTTCGCCGAGGCCAAGGCGGTGGCCGACGAGATCGGCTACCCGGTGCTCGTGCGCCCGTCCTACGTCCTTGGCGGCCGGGGCATGGAGATCGTCTACGACGAGGCGCACCTGTCGGACTACATCAGCCGCGCAACGGAAATCACCGACGATCACCCGGTCCTCGTCGACCGGTTCCTCGACGACGCGATCGAGATCGACGTCGACGCGCTCTTCGACGGCACCGACCTCTACCTGGGCGGCGTCATGGAGCACATCGAGGAGGCCGGGATCCACTCCGGCGATTCCGCCTGCGCCCTGCCGCCCATCACACTGGGCGACACCGACATCGCCAACGTGCGGCGCTCGACGCTGGCCATCGCGCAGGGCGTCGGGGTGCGCGGCCTGCTCAACGTCCAGTACGCGCTGGCCGGTGACGTCCTGTACGTGCTCGAGGCCAACCCGCGCGCGTCGCGCACCGTGCCGTTCGTCTCCAAGGCGACTGCCGTACCGCTTGCGAAAGCCGCCGCCCGCATCGCGCTCGGCACCTCGATCGCCGAGCTGCGCGACGAGGGCCTGCTGCCGCGTACCGGCGACGGCGGCAACCTGCCGGCCGACGCGCCCATCGCGGTCAAGGAAGCGGTGCTGCCCTTCCACCGCTTCCGTACCCCGGCCGGTGATCAGGTCGATTCGATCCTCGGCCCGGAGATGAAGTCGACCGGCGAGGTGATGGGTATCGACGCCACATTCGGCACCGCGTTCGCCAAGTCCCAGGCCGCCGCGTACGGCTCGCTGCCGATCAAGGGCACGGTGTTCGTCAGCATCGCCAACCGCGACAAGCGGGCCGCGATCTTCCCGGTGAAACGACTGGCCGATCTGGGGTTCCGGGTGCTGGCCACCGCGGGCACCGGGCAGGTACTGCGGCGCAACGGGGTACCGGTCGAGATCGTCGGGAAGTTCAGCGACGGCCCCGGCAACGTCGTCGAGCGCATCCAGGCCGGCGAGGTCGACCTCGTCCTCAACACGCCCTGGGGCTCGGGCACGCCGCGCCTGGACGGCTACGAGATCCGCACCGCGGCGGTCACGGCCAGCATCCCGTGCCTGACCACGACACAGGCCTTCGCGGCCGCCGTGCAGGGCATCGAGGAACTGACCCGCGGCGAGCTGGGTGTGCGGTCGCTGCAGGAGTACCACGCCGACATCGCGGCGTGGCGCGCACGCGTCGACACGGGCTCCGAGTGACCACTCTCCCGTGAGCGGGCCGGTGCTCGAGACGGCCGAGGTGTTCGCAGCGCACCGGGCCGGCGACCTCGTCACGCTGACGCTGATCGCGCCCGGGATCGCCACGAACGCCCGACCGGGTCAGTTCGTGGCGGCCCGGGTCGGCGACGAGACGACGGCGCAGGTGCTGCGCCGTCCGCTGTTCGTCAGCGCCGCCACGCCGGGCGCCGCGTACGCCGGCACGATCGCGTTGGCCGTGGCTCCGCGCGGGGTCGGTACCCGGTGGCTCGCCGGTCTGTCCGCCGGTGACCGGCTCGACCTCATCGGCCCGCTGGGGACGCCCTTCCCGCTGCCGTCCGGACCGTCGCCCGCCGTGCTGGTCGGCCACGGCTACGGCGGGGGAGTGCTCGGCTGGCTGGGCCAGACGCTGACCGCGCAGGGATCACGGGTCGAGATGGTGCTCGGCGCCGATACGGCCACCGGCCTCAACGGCGAGCAGCCGGCCAAACGCATCGCCGAGCGGGTGACGGTGCTTACCGTCGACGGCACGGCCGGGCGCGCCGGCCAGACCACCGACGCGCTGGCCGACGCGATCGTGCGGCTCGGTGCCGAGGTCGTCTACGCCTGCGGGCCGACCGCGATGCTGCGTCGTGTCGGCGAGCTGGCCCAGAAGCACGCGATCCGGGCACAGGTGGCGCTCGAGCCGTCGATGGCGTGCGGCACGGGCGTGTGCCGGTCGTGCCTGCTGCCCGTCCGGACGGAGGGCGCGCAGGCCTCGATGGTGCGCGCCTGCGTCGAGGGCCCGGTGTTCGAGGCCGGTCGCGTCCGCTGGGCCGAGCTTGCATGAGTCTCGACCTGACCACGCGCCTGGGTCGCCTGGAACTGTCGAACCCGGTGCTGGCGGCCGCCGGGACGGCCGGCGCCGGCCGCGAGCTGGCACAGTTCGTCGACGTCGCCCGGCTCGGCGCGCTGATCACGCCGTCCGTCATGGCCGCGCCCTGGCCCGGGCGGCCGGCGCCCCGCTCGGTCGGCACCCCCGGCGGGCTGCTCAGCGCGCCGGGGCTCGTCGGCCCCGGCATCGACGCGTTCCTCGCCGACGACCTCGCGTGGCTCGCCGATCGCGGCGTCCGCACCGTCGTGTCCGTCGCCGGTACGCACAGCGACGAGTTCGCCGTGGTGGCGCGCAGGCTCGCCGGCCATCCGGCCGTGGCCGCGATCGAGGTCAACCTCTGCTGCCCCAACCCCGCCACCCGCGGGCAGGTCTTCGCCGCCGACGCCATCGCGTCCGCGCGGGTCGTCGGGGCGGTGCGTCGCGCGGCCGACCCGGCCCAGCCGGTGTTCGCCAAGCTGAGCGCCGACGTCACCGACATCGGCCACATCGCCCGGGTGTGCGCCGACTCGGGTGCCGACGGCCTGTCGCTGATCAACACCGTTGCGGGCCTGGTCATCGACACCGACACGCTGGCGCCGGTGCTGGCCGACGGTATCGGCGGGCTGTCCGGTCCGGCTGTCCGCCCGATCGCGGTGCGCTGCGTGTGGCAGGTGCGGCGGGCCGTGCCGCACCTGCCGATCATCGGTTCCGGTGGCATCGCGAGCGGCCTGGACGCGCTGCAGTTCGTGCTGGCCGGCGCCGATGCG
>CAZZVT010000103.1:0-12315 GCA_964657545.1 uncultured Jatrophihabitantaceae bacterium | reverse complement strand
GGTGTTCCCCCCCGACGCGTGCGGCGTCGCCGGTACAGTCGGCCGGCTCGGTCGCGCGGTGACGGGCCAGGGCGCGCGCCGCCGCAGCCCGGCGGGCGGCGAGCCCCTCGACGCTCGGCGGCTCCCACCACGGCTCACCCCGTTCGCCGAGCGCCACCTTGGCGTCGTGCACGCGCGGGCGGGCCGACCCGGGGTCGGTGCGGACGGCCCGCCGTGCCGACATCAGCTCGGCGACGAGTTCGACCCGCAGGTCCTCGGGAAGTGCGGGGTCGGTGGCGCGCCAGCGTCGTCCGTCGATGACGAGGTAGCGGCCGTCGGGCGTGCGTTCCTCGGTCATCGCGGATTCCTCCCCAACCTGCCGACCCCGGCAGTTCGAGCCAGCCAGTGCTCGCGGGTGCCATACCCACCGGCGGGAGGTGCCACGCGCGGCGCCCGGCGAGGACCGCGACCTCACCGATGGCGTCACGAGCCGTTTGGTCGAGCCGGTCGGCGGGTACCCGCGCTGAAGGAGGTTTTCCATGACGATCAAGACCCCACCCCGCTCTGCGCTGCGCATCCCCTATCTCGCGGTCCGGTTGCCCCTCGGCCTGCTCGACGATCAGGTTGTGGTGCGGGTGTTCGGCGCCGACTCGACCGCACACCGTTCGCTGCTGCGCGGCCTGCAGACCCTCGACATGCTCGCCGCAGCAGCGTTCGACACCGGTGAGGACACCGCTGCCGCACCCACGCACAGCGAGCCCGACACGCGGGACGACGTGCCCGAGGATGTCATCACCGATGTCGAGGTCGTCGAGCGCGACGGTGGTGACCAGCCGCTCGAGCCGGCGGAGCAGGAGGAGATCGTGCAGCTCGCCGACACCTTCCTCGCCGACGACGAGCTCGCCCCGCGGTCCGGCGAGCTGGCCGAGAACGACGAGTTGCGGCGCGTCCAGGCCGAGATCAAGGCCAAGCAGGCGATCGAGACCGAGCACGGCCAGCTCTGACCCCGGGCAGATGAACCGGACCCGCATGGCCGCTGTCGACGCTGCCTGGCTGCACATGGACAGCTCCGTCAACGAGCTGATCGTCAACGCGGTCCTGTGGTTCGACGAGCCGCTGGACGACGACGTCGTGCGCGAGGCGATCGAGAAGCGACTCGTGGCGCATCACCCGCGCTTCGCGCAGCGCGTCGACGACCTCGGCACGGCGGCCTGGTGGGTGACGGTTGCGGACTTCGATCCCATGTCCTTGGTGACCCGCGAGCAGCTGGCCGAACCGGGCGACCTCGCCGCGTTGACCAGACATGTCAGTGCCATCGCCTCGACACCGTTGCGGCGCGACCGGCCGCTCTGGGAGGTCCACGTCGTCGACGGTTACCGCGGTGGCACCGCGCTGGTGGCCCGGATGCACCACTGCATCGCCGACGGCGTCGCGTTGTTCCGCGTACTGCTGTCGCTGTCCGATGAGGCCCAGGACGGTGGGCTCGGCGCTCCGCAGCCGGCACGGGCCACACCGCAACGCTCGAGGCCACGTCGGGCTTACGCGGCCGCAGTCGACGTCGCGAAAGCAGTGCGGTCGGTGACGGCGTTGATAGGGCTGCCACCCGATCGCCGGACGTCGCTGCGCGCGCCGCTCACCGCGGCCAAGACCCTCCGCTGGTCGGAACCGCTGCCGCTGGACGCGCTGAAGGTCGCGGCGCGGGCGTCGGGCGCAACCATCAACGACATCGTGCTCGCCGCGCTGAGTGCCGCCCTGCGCCGCCGACTCGCCGACAGCGACGGCCCGGAGCGAGACATCCGTGCCCTGTTGCCGGTCAACCTGCGTCCGCTCGACCGCGCCGAGGTCGAGCTCGGCAACCGCTTCGGGCTCGTCTACCTGAAGCTGCCGGTGACCACCCTCGACGCGGCCACGCGGATCGCCACCATCCGACGCCGCACCGCGTCGTTGAAACGCTCGGCCACAGCCCCCGTCGCGCTGGCCGTGCTGAGCCTCGTCGGCCACACCCACCGCCGCGTCGTGCGCCTCGTGATCGCCGTCTTCTCGGTCAAGGGCAGCATCGTCGTCACCAACGTCCCCGGTCCCCGCCACGCACTGCACCTCGCCGGCCGTCGGGTCAGCGGCATCATCGCCTGGCCGCCACAGTCCGGCTCGATAGGCGTGGGCGTCTCGATCATCAGCTACGCCGGACAGGTGGTGCTCGGCGTCATGAGCGACGACCGCGCCCTGCCCGACCCCGATGCGCTCGTCACCGAACTGTGCGAGGAGCTCGCGGCGCTCGGCGCCGACCTGCGCGAAAGGCACTGAGCGACGGCTGGGTGGTAACCGCGGCGTCGATCAGAACGACGCGGCGATGATGCTCCTGACGTCGACGTTGTTGGGCGCCGACACGGCCGAGCCGACCCGGTCGGCGTCGTGGGTCATGAATCCGTCCAGCAGGGCCTCGACGTAGCGCCGCCAGAGATCCGGCCGTTCCGTTCCTGCGTTGGCGGCCAGGCCACCGGAAAGCAGGAAGATCAGCGGGACGTCGAGAGCATCGAAGTCGGTCCGCAGCCGACCGGTGGCCATCGCCCGCTCGACCATACGAGCGGCGATGGGTTGCAGCGTGCGTTCGGCCAGGTCCTGGTGGCGTTCGGCGTTGGAGACCACCGCCTGCAGCATGGCCCGGTCCTTGGTGAGGTAGGCGCACACGTCCAGGACGCCCTGCCGTAAGGAGCGGATCGGGTCCTCGACCTGCTCCGCGGCCAGCAGGAGATCACGTGTGGCAAGGAAGCGCTGCTCGACGAGAGCATCGAGCAGCACTTCCTTGTCGGCGAAGTGGCGGTAGACCGTCCCCACTCCCAGCCCGGCCGCGTCGGCCAGCTCGTGCAGTGTCATGTCCAACCCGCGGGAGGCCAGCAGCGAGTCGGCCGCCTCCAGCAGCAGCGCCCGGTTGCGGGCGACGTCCTTGCGCATGCGGGGCTCGTGCGAGCGGCTGTCGGCGGCTGAGGCGGTCATCACTGCAGTGTTCCCCATGATGCCGTCCCCCGTGATGCCGTGATCAGCCCTACCCACCGATGGCGACGACCTCGTCCTCGCCCTCGGCGGCAACACGGACGGCGCTCGGCAGCACGACGGCGGTGATCACAGCGGCCAGCGCGAGGATGCCCGAGGCCCACCAGAACACGGTGGTGTAGCTGTGCAGAGCGGCCAGGCTCGCACTGTCCGCGCGATGCGCGTGGGAGCTGAGGTAGTCGGTGACAGAGGTGGCGGCCAGGGTGCTGAGCAGCGCCGTACCGATGGAACCACCGACCTGCTGCGCCGTACTGACCAGCGCCGAGGCCGCCCCGGCGTCGTCGGTACGCACGCCGGCAGTGGACAGGCTCATGGCCGAGGAGAACACGAGTCCGACGCCGGCGCCGAAGATCACGCTGCCGAGCAGCACGCCGTCGAGGTAGGTCGAGCTCGCGTCGATGTTGGTGAGCAGCCACATTCCGACCGCGGCGAGCGCCAGGCCGGGCGCCACGATGAACTTCGGGCCGAAACGCAGGCCCAGGCGGACGCCGAGTTGCGAGGTGATCATGAGCGCACCCGTCAGGGGCAGGAAGGCAAGACCGGACTTCACGGCACTGAAGCCGAGGTTCTGCTGCAGGTAGTACGTCAGGAACAGGAACATGCCGAACATGCCGACGCCGGCGAACAGGATGGCGAGAAGCGAGCCGCCGCGGTACCGATCAAGCACGATGCGCAGCGGCAGCACCGGGTTGCCGACTCGCGTCTGCACCCACACGAACGCGACGAGCAGGACGGCGGCCGCCGCGAAGCAGATCAGCGTGATCGTGTCCGACCAGCCCGCCGTCTCGGCACGCGAGAAGCCGAACACCAGCGAGAACAGCCCCGTGGTCACGAGCAGGATGCCCGGGATGTCGAGGCGGGGCCGGACGCTCTCGCGCTCGTGGACGAGCCAGATGCTGGCGCCCGCGAAAGCGACCGCGGCGAAGACCAGGTTGATGTACATGCACCAGCGCCAAGACAGGTACTCGGTGAGCACGCCGCCGAGCAGCAGCCCCACCGCAGCGCCGCCGCCGGCAATCGCGCCATAGATGCCGAACGCCCTCGAGCGTTCAGCGCTGTCGCGAAACGTCGTGGTCAGCAGGGCCAGGCCGGCAGGGGCGAGCAGGGCGCCGAATGCACCCTGCACCGCGCGCGCCGCCACCAGCATGTCGAAGCCGGTCGCGGCGCCGCCGACGGCCGAGGCCAACGCGAAGCCGGCCAGACCGACCAGGAACATCCGCTTGCGTCCGAACATGTCCGCGAGCCGGCCGCCCAGCAGCAGCAGGCTGCCGAACGCCAGCGCGTACGCAGTGACTACCCACTGGCGCGAGTCGTTGCTGAAGCCCAGATCCTTCTGGGCCGACGGCAGCGCGATGTTCACGACGGTCGTGTCGAGCACGACCATCAGCTGCGCCAGCCCCAGCACGCCGAGGATCCACCAGCGCTTGGCGTGGTGCGGGTGTGTCGTGCTCTCTTCGGTCCGGCTGTGGGTCGGGCCAGGCATCGTGGTTGCCATCGTCAGTCTCCCGGGAATGAAGCGGACGGATCTCATCCGCTTCAACACTGTACCCAGATACGGACGCGTTCTGTCCACTTCAGTGCCGATGACCTCCGTCACCTGGCCGGACCCGGGATCTCACCCGTCGGGCATCGGGGTGTCCCGGCACAGGCGTCGGGTGACCGGCGTCGCGCTCACACGTCGAGCGTGTCCGACATAGGCCGGTCACCCGCCCACACGATGCTCAGTTTCACGTACGTGAATCGCCAGCCGTCCGCGGTTCGAGCAATCTTCTGCTCGTACCAACCGCCGGCGCGCGCGTGCTGCTTGATGTCGGCAGGGTCGAACACGTGCGTCGCAACCATGTAGGACCGTGTCGTGGCCTGGTCGCCGCGCAGGTCGATCGCGATGTTGCCGAAGATGTGTTGGGTTCGCCAGGTTGCCGGCAGTCCGGTCATGGTGGCGATGGCGTCTCGACCCTCGATCCGCCCTCCCCAGCCGGCGTCCAGGACCCCGTCCTCGGTGAACGTGGCGGCAAACCCGGCCGGGTCTCGGTCGTCGATCGCCATACCGAAGGTGCAGACGAGATCCCGGATCGACTCCCGGTCGACGAGCCACTGCACGGCGTCCGCAGGCAGCGTCGGCAATTGTTGGGCGGGCATGGAACCTCCTCGTGGAAGTACGTGCCCCGCCGAGAAAGCGGCCTTCTGGAGGTCGACCTTCACGCGGCAGGTGTGATGCACCGCACTGTCGACCTGCGAACCTCGTCCACGCCAGCACGCCGTTCCGGTCGATGGGACGCGCGAGCGTCGAACCGGAATGCCGACCGCCGGCCGACCGGTGCTGCACGCCGAGGCAGGATCACCCGCTGAGGCTGGCTAGTCCCGCGTTATGGCAATAACCGGGATGACGCGATCAGTCATCTTCTCGTAGTCGGCGTAGTTGCTGAAACGAGCCGCGGCCTGCGCGTAGATCTCATCACGTTCGGGTCCGGTTACCTGCGTAGCCGTGGCCGGGAAGCTCTCGGTTCCGATCTCCACCGTCACCGCAGGGTTGGCGACGACGTTGTGATACCAGTCGGGGTTGCTGGGGGCTCCTGCTTTCGACGCAAAGATGTACAGCGTCGACGATGCGGTCTCGTCGGCCATGTAGACGAGCGGATTGATGCGCTCTTTCCCGGACTTCGCACCCGTGGAATGCAGCAGCATCATCGGCATGCCTTCGAAATAACCGCCTACTGCGCCGCCGTTGTCCCGGAACTGCTGAATCACCATTGTGTTCATATCGTCAGCCATTGCTAAAGCTTAGTGTCGGCCGCAATCACTGGTCAATGAAATCAAACCTCATCTTGCAAATCCCGCGCGAGCGCCACGGTAATGATTGGAACGAGCGAGGAGTGTTCTGAATGCGAGGTCAGAACATCGTCGTGAGGTTGCGGGCGATCAGGATCGACTGGTCGAGCAGGATCGTTCGCTTCGCGATCAGGAATGAGCGATCGTCGCGACGCAGGACGTCGTGCCGCGCACCGACCCACGAATCGACCTCGGTCTTCAGTCGCGTTCGGTAGAGGTGGAAGTTCGCCTCCGTGTGCAGCTCGACCCCGTCATCGGCGACGATGCGCACGTTGGTGATCAGGTGTCGCGTCCGCGACGGCGGGTCCTCGGCCCAGGACTGGCCGCTGGAGAACTTCTTCCCACGCGCCATCAATGTGCCCTTGTCGTCGTCGAAATAGGCCATCTCGCCGGGCTGGGTGAACTCCTTCGACAGCTCGCGACGCAGCCGCGTGCGCCGGATCGGCATGAAGTAGTGCGTGTCGTCGGAGAACAGCTGGACCCAGCGCTCGTAGTCGTGCGCGTCCAGCAGGGCGGCCTCGTCGTAGTAGAACTTCTCGACCTGATACTGCAACACCATTGCTGCGGTGAGCTCTGGGTCGACAGCGACTTCGTGCTCGAGTGTCGTCACGGGATATGCCTTTCAAGGAGCTGTGGTGTGGATTTCGGGCGGTTAGATGACGTCCGGCGGGACCGTGGCCTTGCGCAGCCCGTCCCAGTCGAGGCCCTTCATCCACTGCGCCCACGAGTAGTACAGCCAGAGCTGAGCGTGCTCGTTGGACGAGTCCTCGATGCGCGCCAGACCGTGCTCCTTGATGACCTCGCCGCGGCCCAGGTTCATCTTCAGGGCCTGCGGTATCCGCTGGCTTCGACGGCCGCGCACCTGCAGCGACTGCTGAGCCCAGTTCTCGCCGTCCTCCTGCTCGAACAACCCGGCCGGACCCTGGCCGTGGTTGAGCAACCACATGTTCATGCCGCGCTGCTGGGGAGTCACGTCCTTGGGCATGAAGCTGAACCACCACATCTCGGTCCTCATCGGTCCGACCGGTACCCGCAACGCGATCTGGCTGACCAGTGGGACGACCCAGAGGTTCGGGAAGATGTTCGGGTGCCCGGCGACCTCGACACCGATCGGGCCGAGCGTCTCGACGACGTCCGGGCGGGTGCGCCAGGACTGGTCCATGGCGGCGCTGGGGTACAGCCCGCTGACCTTCGGCCCGCCCACCACGTGCCCGTACTCGGCGAGCAGAACGAGGTCGGTCATGCCGTCCGACGCGCCGGAGGGGATCTGCAGCTCGTTGCCGAGGGTGTCGGTGGCGCCGCCGGAATCCACGACCGCGTCGGCGTCGCCGGCGACCATGCCGAGGGCTGACATGTGAGTGATCTGCGCGTGGTACCAGTCGACCACGTTGTCGACCGCGAACTTCCAGTTGCAGTCGATGATGAACTTCTGGATGCCGGGGACGATCTCGACGTCACGTGCGGCCAGCAGGTCGATGGACATCCGACCGGTCGGGCCGAGGTAGTCCTCCAGAGACGGCGCCTCGTCGTCCATAGTGCAGAAGATGAAGCCCTTGTAGTTCGCCATCTGCGGGACGGGCACCATGCCGTGCTTCGACTTGTCCAGGTCGCCCTTGTAGAAGCGGTCGAGGTCGGGAACGCCGATGAGGTTGCCGGCGAGGTCGAACGACCATCCGTGGTAGGTGCACATGAACGCCTTGGTGTTGCCCTCCTCGGCGCGACAGACCGCGTTCCCCCGGTGCGGGCAGGTGTTCAGCAAGGCCTTGATGGAGCCGTCGCGCTGCCGCACCGTGAGGACGTTGTCGCGACCGACCGGCGTCTCGAAGAAATCGCCCGGCTTCGGGATCTGCGTCTCATGACACAGGAACTGCCACGCCCGGCCGAAGATCAGTTCCATCTCCTGCTCGAAGATGTCCTCGTCGGAAAAGATCCGACGGTCGACCTCACCGCGTTCGAGCGATACGAAACCTTCGAGGTCTTCGTCATTGATGTGCAACGTCATCGGTCAGCCCTTCAGATGATCACTTATAACTGCGACTTCGAGCTTTGCACGGCCCTACGTCCGCCCGCGGTCGTCCATCTCAGTGAACGGAACGCGGCCTCGTTCAGTCCGCCGCGACGTAGTCCGCGATCTCCGGCCGGCGGGCCGAGACGCCGGCCCAGTCGGCCGTCTTGCGGCCCACCTGGCCGTCTCGGAAGAACTCCAGGAACACCTGGTTGAACATCTCCGGCTGGTCGGTCTGGCCCTGGTGGCCGCACTCGTCGGGGTAGAAGAACTGGAAGTTGGGCAGCCGGTCCTCCTGCAGGTAGCCGAGTTCGACCGGCAACAGCACGTCCTGCCTGCCGTAGAGGTAGATCGCCGGGATCGGCAGCTTGTCCAGCCGACCCTTCGTCCGGAACCGCACGGCCTCGCTCGGCGACTGGCCGGCGACGATGGTCGCGAAGTGCTCCTTGTAGGCCTCGCGGTGGTGGTTGGCAGCCCGGGTGCGCATCTCGAGCAGGTCGTCGCTGATGGAGTTCGGGCGGTAGATGATCGCGTTCAGCATCGTCTTCATCGACTCCTGGCTGCCGTCGAAGATGTTGATCTGCGGGAACACGTGGCCGACCTCCTTGCGGATCGCCATGTCCTCCTCGTGCGCGATGAGGTCGCCGATACCGCCGGCGATGAGCGCCAGGCTGAGCACGCGCTCCGGGTGGGCGACGACGTAGTTGACCGCGTTGTTGCAACCCATCGAGTTGCCGCCCAGGTGGAAGGTGTCCAGGCCCAGGGCGGTCGTGAAGTCGTGGATGAAGTCGACGTGCCCGGCGATGCCCCGGGTGTAGAAGGGTTCCGGGTCCTCGGTCAGCCCGAACGCGGGCATGTCCGGGCAGTAGACCCGGAAACCGTGCTCGGCGAGGAACGGCGCCATGAACTGCCAGCCGGCCGTGCCGGACGAGCCGATGATGCCGCCGTGCAGCAGGACGATGGCCGGGCCGTCCTCCCCGCTGGTCACGTAATGGACCTTCACGCCACCCGGCAACCGCACCCACCGGCTCGCCAGACCCTCGATCTTGACGATTCCCTCTTCGGTCAAAGCCACTCGGAACACCCTCTTCGCACGTCGGACGGCAGATCCTGCCGCTCGCCCAGATCATGGCCGTGCAGGCTCGGGACCGTCATGCTCGCCGTTCCGCGGAGTGGACCTCACGGCGGTCTCCTACCGCCGGACACCGCTGCCCGCCGCCTCCCCTGTTCCACAGGATGAACCGGGCGACGTGCGCCCCGGTCCGGCGACGGACGACACTTGCGGTCTTCGGGGAACCCGAAGCAGTCACACTCACGTAGCAGGGAAAACACTATGAGCTTCATCAAGGGCCTCGGGTACGTCGGGGTCAGCGGCGAGGACCTCGACGCATGGCGGTCGTTCGGCACCGAGGTGCTGGGCCTGCAGGTAGGCACGTCGCGGCCGGACGAGGACACGCTGTACTTCCGCATGGACGGCCGATCGTTCCGGCTCGCCGTTCACCACGGCACCAACGGTGTGCTGCACTATCTCGGCTTCGAGATCGGCACCCGGGCGGCCCTGACCGAGTTCGGCGAGCACCTCCGGGCCCAGGGCCTCGAGGTCGTCGAGGAGGGCGCCGAGATCTGTGCCGAGCGCCGCGTCGTCGCCATGCAGAGCACGAAGGACCCGTCCGGCAACCGGATCGAGTTCTTCGTCGGTCACGAGGAGGCCGCTGCGCCGTTCGTGTCGCCGACCGGCGCGACGTTCGTCATCGAGGACATGGGCATCGGGCACGCGTTCCTGTTCGTCGACGACATCGACGCGTTCAACGACTTCTACATCAACAAGCTCGGCTTCCGCCTCAGTGACACCATCGGGTTCGCACCCGGCATGACGGGGCACTTCCTGCACTGCAATCCGCGCCACCACACCATCGCCGCCGCGGACCTGCCCGGCATGTCACCGATGCTGCAGCACCTCATGTTCGAGGTCTCCTCCATCGACGCGGTGGGCTACGCCTACGACAAGGTCATCGCCGACGGCATCACCGTCGACTCGACCCTGGGCCGGCACACCAACGACCGGATGCTTAGCTTCTACTGCCGCACACCGTCCGGGTTCTCCGTGGAGTACGGCATCGAGGGTCGCCGGGTGGACGACGAGACCTGGGTCGTCAGCCACTACACCTCGGCCAGCTACTGGGGCCACGCCACGCAGCCACCCAAGGAGATCGTCAACGTCTGAGAGCGTTCGCCGGAGTCGATCCCACGCTTGCCGGACACACAGCTGCTCGCCGCGCTCGGATTGTGGACTTCTCACCCCCCATTCGGCATGATGATGTGATGGATTCCACTGAATGGGATGATGCCGGGGATCGTCCACCGATCTCAGTGGTCGGGCGGGCCATGTCGATCCTGTCCTGCTTCGACGCCAACACGCGCCAGGACCTGAGCCTCGCCGAGGTGACCGCCATCTCGCGGCTACCGAAGGCCACCGTCCACCGGCTGCTCGGCACCCTGAGCGAGTGGGGCATGGTCGAGCGGACGTCCACCGGATTCCGCCTTGGGATCCAGCTCTTCGAACTGGGCATGCGGGTCCCGAGGCAGATCAGCCTGCGCGACGCCGCCCTGCCGCACCTGCTCGACCTGCACGAGGCCAGCAAGGAGACGGTGCAACTCGCGGTACTGGACGGTCGGGACATGCTGTTCCTGGCCAAGTTCCTGCGCCGCAACGGCCCGCGGTCGCGCTCGCGCATCGGCGGACGGGTGCCGGCGCACTGCACCGCGGCCGGCAAAGCACTGCTCGCCTACGCCGACCCGGCCGCCGTGCAAGCGGTCCTGGAAGGTCCCCTGCGCCGGTGCACCCCGTACACGGTTACGGCACCCGGCCTGCTCGCTCGCCAGCTCAAGGCGGTGCGCGAGACCGGGCTCGCCCACGCCTACGAGGAATCCATGATGGGCATCGCCTGCGTCGCCTCCCCGGTGTTCGACGGGCACGAGCGCGTCGTCGCCGCGGTGTCGGTCACCGGGTCGGTGACGAATTTCGACGCGGCCAGGATGGGACCGGCCGTACGTACCGCCGCGCTCGGCATGTCCCGGACGCTGTCGAGGGCGGAGAACGTCCTGGCCCACCGCGCCGTGAGCTGAACGTCCCATCAGTCGGGATGACCTGCTGGCCCGCTGCGAACGCTGGGGTTTCAATCCTGACCAACACCGATGTCCATCGTGGAGGAACGACCTTGACGAACACCTCAGAGACCGCAACGTGTCCGATCGTGCACTTCGACCACAACGCGCGGACCACGGAGACCGAGCTCCGCGCGCTGTACAGCGGGCTGCTCGACGAGCCCACCCCCGTGTGGTCGGACGCCTACGACGGTTTCTGGGTGATCTCGGCCTATGACCAGGTGCGCGATGCGGCCTCCGACTACAAGCGCTTCAGCTCGGCGCAGGGCGTGTTCTTCCCGGACATGCCGGGCCGACCGCTCGGTATCGCGCTCGAGATGGATCCGCCGGAACACGGCAAGTACCGCCGGCTCTACGCCGAATGGGTCAACTCCGGCAAGGTGCGCGAGTACGAGCCGACCGTGCGGTCACTGACCGACCGGTACGTGTCCGACTTCGTCGCCAACGGCGGTGGCGACTTCGTCCGCGACGTCGCCGCGAAGCTGCCGATCCAGATCATCGCCCAGACCCTGGGCATCGACCCGGAGCGCGGGCTCGCCTTCTTCGAGGTCAGCGACCGGATGGCGCGCAACGATCCGCAGGCCATGATGCAGATGGAGGCCATGTGTGCCGAGGAGGTCGCTCACCGCCGCGCCAAGCCGCGGGAGGACTTCTTGAGCTATGCGTTGCAGACCAAGATCGGGGACGCACCGATCAGCGACGCGGTGGCCAGTGCCTGGCTGCGGGCAGGAATCTTCGCCGGGCACGACACCACGCTGCTCTCGGGCGCGGCGCTGATCAGGGATCTCGCGCTCGATGCGCGGTTGCAGGACACGATCCGTCAGGACCCGGCGCGGGCATCGGCCGCCGTCGACGAGAGCCTGCGCCTCAACAGCCCGGTCACGCGCTTCTTCCGGGTCGTCGCCGAGGACCTCGAGTTCGGCGGCGTGCACATGTCGGCCGGCGACAAGGTGCTGCTCGTGTACGGAGCGGCGAATCTCGACAGTCGCCGATTCCCCGAACCGGAGAGCTTCGACCTGGACCGCACCTACACCCGCCACCTCACCTACGGCTGGGGCGTGCACCGGTGCGTCGGTGCTCCGCTGGCGCATCTCGAACTGATGGTCCTGGCCCAGACCATGGTCCGCCTGTGCCGGTTCAGCCTGGCCGGCGAACCCGAGATCGGCCCGCCGACCGCGCTGGGCAACTTCGTCGGCTTCGACACCCTGCTCATCGACGCCGAGCCGCTCGCCGCGGTCTAGCGGTCAGCGGCAGGGGCCAGCACGATGTCGAACCGGGCGTGGCTC
>CAZZVT010000102.1:0-12355 GCA_964657545.1 uncultured Jatrophihabitantaceae bacterium | reverse complement strand
CCCCACCCGCGCACCGAGGGGCGTCGATCCGAACCGGATCGGCGCCCCGCTGCGTGTCGGACGGTCAGCGCCCCGCGTAGGGGTAGTAGTCGGCGCTCACCACGACACCGTCGACGAACGACAGCACCCATGCCGCAGCTTTCTTGGTCTCGGCCGAACCCGCGTCGGCGGCGACCGCCTGCACCAGGCCGGGGATCGTCGCGCCCTGACTCGAGACCACGCTGACGCGGCGCGGCCTGGCCACGGCACGCAGTGCACGCTCGGCCGCGGACGGGTCGTGCTCGTAGGCCTCGTCGCCGAACGCCGGTGCGACCACGACGTCGAGCCCGGCGTCGTTAGCGAAGGGTCCGGCCGTCTGCACGCAACGCAGCGGGTTCGCCGACAGGACACGGTCGGGGCCGAAGCAGCGCAGGAAGCCGATCAGCGCGCGGGCCTGCCGCCGCCCCGCGACGTCGAGTGGTCGCTGGTCGTCGGGCCCCGACCATTCGGATCGTTTGCCCGCCTTGGCGTGCCGCACCAGGACGACGACCGAATCCGGCGGCGGCACCGATCCGAAATCATCGATCACCTCGCGGTCACCGTCGTAGTCGCATCGCTCGCGGGCCTCGGACACCGGCATCCAGACCACGTCGTCGACCTCGTCTGAGGCGACGAAGCGACCGTCGAGGTGGCGCATCGTCCAGTACGCAACCGACTTGCGCCGCCCCTCGACGTCGTAGGAGATCCTCGACAACCGCCGCGACACCGCGACCCGCGAACCGAGTTCCTCGGCGACCTCGCGGACGGCCGCGCGCAGGTCGGATTCACCGGTTTCGACCTTGCCCTTGGGCAGCGACCAGTCGTCGTAACGCGCGCGGTGGACGAGCGCTACATGCACCCGCCCGTCACGCATCCGCCAGACCGCGCCGCCGGCAGCTCTGATGGTGCCGCCCGACGATCGTGTGTCGGACATCGACCTACTCCCCGCGGGTGGCCAGCCGCTTGATCAGCAGCTCCTGGAAGTCACGGTGCTCGCCGGGCGAGCGCACCCATTCGCCGTCGGGTTGCAGGTCCCAGGCCGAGGTGTTGGCGTCGAAGGCGAGGTCGAGGAAGTCCTGCAGGTGCGCGCGGGGGGCGCGGTCGGTGACCTGGCACAGCACCTCGACGCGGCGGTCGAGGTTGCGGTGCATGAGGTCGGCCGAACCGATCCAGTACTGCGGATCGCCGTCGCCACCGAAGTAGTAGACCCGCGAGTGCTCGAGGAAGCGGCCGAGGATCGAGCGGGTGCGGATGTTCTCCGACAACCCGGGCACGCCGGCCTTGATCGTGCAGAACGTTCGCACCAGTAGCTCGACGCGGACCCCGGCCTGCGAGGCCCGGTACAACGCGTCGATCGTCTGCTCGTCGACGAGGTGGTTGGTCTTGAACCGGATGAGGGCGGGACGGCCGGCGCGCGCGAACTCGATCTCGCGCTCGATGCGTTCGATGAGCCCGGCGCGAATCCCCTGCGGTGCGACGAGCAGTGCGCGGTACTGCGTCTGGCGCGAATACCCGGTGAGCACGTTGAAGAGGTCGGTGAGGTCGGCGCAGATCGCGGGGTCGGCTGTGAACAGGCCGAGGTCCTCGTACATCCGGGCGGTCTTCGGGTTGTAGTTGCCGGTGCCCACGTGGGCGTAGCGGCGGATCTGATTGCCCTCCTGCCGCACCACCAGCGCCGTCTTGCAGTGCGTCTTCAGACCCACGAAGCCGTAGACGACGTGACAGCCCGCGCGCTCGAGGGCTCGCGCCCACTTGATGTTCGCCTGCTCGTCGAAGCGGGCCTTGATCTCGACGAGGGCCACGACCTGCTTGCCGGCCTCGGCGGCGTCGATGAGTGCCTCGACGATCGGTGAGTCACCCGACGTCCGGTACAGCGTGTGCTTGATCGCCAGCACGTTCGGGTCGGCCGCGGCCTGCTCGATGAAGCGCTGCGTGCTGGTGGCGAAGGACTCGTAGGGGTGGTGCACGAGCACGTCGCCGTCGCGCATGGTGGCGAACACCGACTTGGGCGTCTCGCCCTCGGCGAAACGCGGGTTCGTGGTCGGTACGAACGGCCGTTCCTTCAGCGACGGGCGGTCGACGTCGTACACCTGATGCAGCGAGCTGAGGTCGAGCAGCCCGGGTACGCGCAGCACGTCCTCCGGCGCGACCTCGATCTCGCTGGCCAGCAGCGTCACGATGTCCTCGTCGATGTCGTCGGTGACCTCGAGCCGCACCGCCGGGCCGAAGCGGCGCCGCGTGAGCTCGCGTTCGAGGGCCTGCAGGAGGTCCTCGTCGCGGTCCTCCTCGACCTCGAAATCGGCGTTGCGGGTCACCCGGAAGACGTGGTGCTCGACGATCTCCATACCCGGGAACAGCATCTGCAGGTGCGCCGCGATGAGGTCCTCGATGGGCAGGTACTCGACCTCGGCCGAGCTCTCGGACACGACCACGAAGCGGGGGACGTTGTTGGGCACCTTGACCCGCGCGAACCGCTGGATCTCCTCGTCGGGATCGCGGACGAGGACGGCCAGGTTCAGTGACAGCCCGGAGATGTAGGGGAACGGGTGCGACGGGTCGACGGCCAGCGGGGTGAGCACCGGGAAGACCTTGGACTCGAAGTACTCGGCCAGCGTCGCGTGCTCGTCGCGGTCGAGCGCGTCCCAGCGGCGGATGTGGATGCCCTGTTTCTCGAGCTGCGGGTTGACGATCTCCTTGAAGCACCGGGCATGCCGGTCGACGAGCTGGCGGATGCGATCGGACAACCGGGCCAGGGTGTTGCGCGGTGACAGCCCGTCGGCGGACGTGACCTGCAGGCCGGTGTGCGCGCGGCGCTTCAGCCCTGCGATCCGCACCATGTAGAACTCGTCGAGGTTGCTGGCGAAGATCGCGAGGAACTTGGCCCGCTCGAGCAGCGGCTGCGACTCGTCCTCGGCGAGGGCCAGCACCCGAGCGTTGAACGCCAGCCACGACATCTCCCGGTTGCTGAACCGGTCGTCGGGCAGGTCGTCGACGTGCAACGACGCGGGCGCCTCGAGATCGCCTTCCGGGACCGAGTCCGCGGGATCCATCGACACCGACCCGCGGCTGGAGATCGTGCTGGGTTCGACGCTCATGTGCTCATGATGCCGGTCGCGGATGAACTGCGGACAACTCGACTCCCAGGAGCTCCTGGTGCGTCGCGGGTCCGAGGCCCAGGGCGGCAGCAGCCAGCAGGTCCTCGGCGGTGTCGACGTCGTGCCGCAGGCCGGGACCGGCCTGGATCAGCCGGGCCTCGACGGCGTGCCGGGCGGCCGAACCGGCGCCGAACTGCGGCCGCAGGTGGTGGCCCGGGAGTGCGGTGAGCATGGTCGTGCCGGTGCCCGCTGCGTCGGGCACGTAGCCGGCGTCGAGTGTGGCGGCCGCGCGCAACGCCTCACCCAGCTCGGCGGGACGCAGAGCCGGCAGATCGCCGAGCAGGGCAGCCACCCCGTCGTGCGGCCACCGGACGGCCGCGGCCTCGGCTGCGTCGGCGAGTGCCGCGTTCAGCCCCGGGCGCTGCTGCACCACGAGCTGGACCCCGTCCGGAGTCCGGCCGTCCACGCGGTCGACGACGAGCAGGACCCGCGCGACGCCGGGTGCGTGTCGGGCTGCCGCGATGGTGTCGGCCCGGATCGCCCCGACCAGGCGCGCGTGCCCGGCGGCATCGACGGCGCGGGGGGCCAGCCGCGATTTCGCGGCCGGCAGCGCCTTGGCCGGGATGAGAACGGTCCACTGCACGGTTCGAGTCTAGGAAGCGCGCCTGGTTGCGGCAGACTGCGTGCGATCCGCACCCGCAACAGCACCGGGCGGTAGCCAGATCGAGACGGAAGGACATCGCGTGGCAGGGCTCGCCAAACTACGCAGGCCGGGACACGGCGAGAAGCTGGGATTCGGCTGGCGGCTGACCTGGTTCGTCCTCTACCCGCCGGCCAGCCTGCTGTTCCGGCTGCGCTACCTGCACCTCGAACGGATTCCGCAGGACGGCCCGGCCATCCTCGTCGTCAACCACGTGTCGCACGTCGACCCGTTCCTGGTCTCGAAGCTCGTCCTCGACGGCGCGCGGGTGCCGCGCTTCCTGGCCAAGGAATCCATTTTCGAGATCCCGGTGGTGGGCTGGGGGATGCGCGCGATGGGCCACATCCCGGTGCGGCGGGGCACCCCCGACGCGCGTCAGTCGTTGGCGGCCGCCGTCGCCGCGCTGGGCCGCGGCGAGCTGATCGTCCTGCACCCCGAGGGCACCGTGACCCGCGACCCCGAGGGCTGGCCGATGGCCGGCAAGACCGGTGCCGCCCGGCTGGCCACGCTGGTGCCCGACGTCCCGGTCATCCCGGTCGCGCAGTGGGGCGTGCAGGAGCAGGTCGACCTGTATGCGAAGAAGATCAAGCTGGTGCCGCGACCGCGTCACACGCTGTCCGTCGGCGAACCGATCGACCTCTCGGCCTTCCACGGCGTCGAGGCGACGCCCAGGGTGCTGCGCGAGATCACCGAGGTCGTGATGACCAGGTTGCGTCACGACGTCGCCGACCTGCGCCGGGTGCCCGAGCCCGCCGGATCGCTGTTCGTCGGCGGCCGTCTCGATGAGACGCCCTCCTCGGACGCCGCATGAGTCGTGCCGCCGTACTGGGAGCGGGGTCGTGGGGGACGACGTTCGCCAAGGTGCTGGTCGACGCCGGCAATGACGTCACGCTCTGGGCGCGGCGTCCCGAGCTCGCGGCGCGGATCAACGAAACGCATCGCAACGAGGACTACCTGCCCGGCATCGACCTGCCTGCGGGGGTGGTGGCCACGCACGACGCAGCGGCCGCCCTGCAGGACGCCGAGCTGGTGGCGTTCGCGATCCCGTCGCAGTCGCTGCGCGAGAACCTGGCGCTGTGGACGCCGCACCTGCTGGCCGACTCGAGCCTGCTGAGCCTGATGAAGGGCGTCGAGCTGGGCACGACGCGGCGGATGAGCGAGGTGATCGCCGAGGTCACCGGCGCGTCCGGTGATCGGATCGTGGTGATCAGCGGGCCCAACCTGGCACGCGAGATCGCGTTGCGCCAACCGACGACCACCGTCGTCGCGTGCACCGACGAGCAGCGCGCCATCGCGGTGCAGCGCGCGTGCAGCACGTCCTACTTCCGGCCGTACTCGAACACCGACGTGATCGGTTGTGAGCTCGGGGGGGCGGTGAAGAACGTCATCGCCCTGGCGTGCGGCATCGGGCAGGGCATGGGCTTCGGCGACAATTCGCTGGCCTCGATCATCACGCGCGGTCTGGCCGAGACCGCCCGGCTCGGCGAGCGGTTGGGCGCCGACCCGTTGACCTTCGCCGGCCTGGCGGGGCTCGGCGACCTGGTCGCCACCTGCAACTCGCCGCTGTCGCGCAACCGCACCTTCGGCGAGCGGCTCGGCCGCGGCGAGTCGGTCGCGCAGGCGCAGGACGCGACCCACGGGCAGGTGGCCGAGGGCGTGAAGTCCTGCCGCGCGCTGCTCGACCTCGCCCGCCGCCACGACGTCGACACGCCCATCACCGCCGCGGTCGAGGCCGTCTGCTCCGGCGCGATGTCACCGCTGCAGATGGTCGAACTGCTCATGTCGCGCTCGATGAAATCCGAGTCCTGACGCCGGTAGGGTCCCGGAGGTGAGTCGGATCCGGGTGGCCGTCCTGTACGGCGGCCGCAGTAGCGAGCACGGCATCTCGGTGGTGTCCGCCGGCAGCGTGCTCGCGGCCCTCGATCCCGAGCGTTACGAGGTGGTTCCGATCGGGATCACACCGTCCGGCAGGTGGCTGCTGACCGACGCGACGCCCGACTTGCTGCGCATCCAAGGCCGCACGCTGCCCGAGGTCGAGAAGGGCACCGCGGTCGTGCTCAGCGCAGACCCGACGGCCGCCGGGCTCGTGCCGGTCGATGCGGGTGCTGCCGTCGAGGCACTCGCCGGGGTCGACGTCGTGTTTCCCGTGCTGCACGGCCGCTACGGCGAGGACGGCACCGTCCAGGGGCTGCTCGAGCTGGCCGGCGTCCCCTACGTCGGGCCCGGGGTGTTCGCCAGCGCCGCGGCCATGGACAAGGAAATGAGCAAGCGACTGCTGCGCGACGCCGGACTCGAGGTCGGCCGCTTCGCGGTGCTGCGATCCGGGCGCCCATGGTCGGCCGTCGACCTCCACCATCTCGGCCTGCCGCTGTTCGTGAAACCGGCCCGAGCAGGTTCCAGTCTCGGCATCACCAAGGTCACCGACTGGGATCAGCTGGGCGACGCGGTCGACGAGGCGTTCCGGCACGACACCAAGGTCATGGTCGAGGCAGCGGTCGTCGGACGGGAGATCGAGTGCGGTGTGCTCGAGGACGCCGACGGTCGACCCGAGGCCAGCGTGCCGGCCGAGATCCGCGTGGTCAGCGGCCACGACTGGTACGACTTCGAGGCCAAGTACCTCGACGACGCCTGCGAGTTCGACCTGCCCCCTGACCTGCCGCCCGACGTCATCGCCGACGTCCAGCGAACCGCCTGCCGGGCCTTCGAGGCACTCGACTGCGCAGGCCTGGCCCGCGTCGACTTCTTCGTCACGCCAGACCACGCGATCGTGGTGAACGAGATCAACACGATCCCCGGGTTCACGCCGGTGTCGATGTTTCCCCGCATGTGGGCCGCGTCGGGAGTCGACTACCCCCACCTCGTCGACCGGCTCATCGCCGCAGCGCTGCGTCGCACGCCGTAGTTCGGCGGGTTCCGCCGGCTTGTCACCCTGTGATCGCACTAATAGGGATGCCCAGGCGCGATTGCAGGGTGACAAGCGCGGTGTGCGGCGGGCCGGGGCAGGCGGCTAGTTCGACACCGGCGCGACCAGCGTCTGCACCAGGCGCTGGAGTTCGGCGGCCGGATCGTCGGTGAGCCCGGTGTGGACGGGCCCTGGCTGGACGACGGTGCTGCGGGGGGATGTCAGCCAGCGGAAGCGCCGCCCGCGGTCCTCGGCGGCCGCACGGCCCGATCCGTCGCACGTGCTCGTGATGGCAGTCAGCGCAGCCGACACCGTCTCGATGTCGACGTCGGGTTGCAGCGCTCGCAGCCGCTGCTCGTCGAGCGCGACGGTTGCGCCGAGGAAGTCGGTGGCGGGGCAGTAGAGCACCACTCCGGCGTTGATCGACTCACCGCGGTCGACGCGCGGCACGACGCGCAGCAGCGCGTACTCGAAGGGCGCGGTCACGATCGGTCCAGCCACGACGGGCGGTTGTTGCGGTCGACGGGAATCCGCCGTGCTCCGCCCTGGCTCGCCATCGCGCGCAACGGCGCCAACCACCCGTCGTGGGCGGCCACCCGCGCCAGCAGGGCGTCGCGGTAGGCAGTACGGACCGCGTCGGGGGAGTCGAAGCCGGGTTCGTCGCGCAGCCAGGCGTCGGGCACGAGCGCGAGGACGTCGTCGAGGACGGCCGCGGTGACCAGCGGGGCCAGCGCCGCATCGGCGCCGTCGAGGTTCGGCTGCGAGGTGATCAGCGCGTGCTCACCGGCGTCGTACGGGCTTGTCGCGACACGCTCGGCGTCGAACGCCGCCCAGTTGTGGTGGAAGGTCAGCGCCGCGCCGTGATCGATCAGGTAGGGCTGCCGGTGCCAGAACAGCATGTTCGGGTTCCGCCACGAACGGTCGACGTTGTTGATGAGCGCGTCGAACCACAGCACGCGGCCGGCCAGGTCGGGTGCGACCGGGAACGCGGTGGCGTCGAGGTCGAGCGCGCCGGGCAGGAAGTCGACGCCGAGGTTCATGCCGGCGCTGGCGCGCAGCAGGTCCTGCACCTCGTCGTCGGGCTCGTTGGCGGCGAGGGCGGGGTCGACGTCGACGGTGACGAGCTCGACGACCGGCAACCCGAGCGCCCGGGCCAGCGACGAGCCCACGATCTCGGCGATGAGCGCCTTGCGGCCCTGCCCCGCGCCGGTGAACTTGACGACGTACATGCCGAGGTCGTCGGCCTCCATCAGCCCCGGCAACGATCCGCCCTCGCGCAACGGCGTGACGTACCGCGTCGCGGTGACGGAACGCATCAGGCGGGCTGCACGATCTGCTGGACGCTCCACTTGTTGCCGTCCGGGTCCTCGAAGTACACGAAGCGCCCCCAGGGCAGGTCCTGCACCTCGCCGACGTCCAGGCCGCGTTCCGCGAACTCGGCACGCGCCTGCTCGGCGTCGTCGACCACGAGCTGCAGACCCTCGAGCGTGCCGGGGGTCATCGTCGTCAACCCTTCGCCGATGCAGATCGAGCAGCCCGATCCGGGCGGCGTCAGCTGCACGAAGCGCAGCGTGTCGTTGACCTGCTGGTCGTGATCGGCGACGAACCCGATCTTGTCGACGTAGAACGCCTTGGCGGTGTCGACGTCGCCGACCGGTACGCACACGAGCTCGAGCTTGTAGTCCATGCGAGCAGTCTGCTCAGATCACGGCGGCCGTGCGCAATTCCTCGAGCTCGGCGCCGGAGTAGCCGGCCTCGGTGAGCAGCGAGACGGTGTCGTCGCCGGTGCCGACCAGCTCGCCGGCGCGACCCGGCGTGGCCGAGAAGCGCGGCGCGGGGCCGGGCATGTCGATGTCGCCGACCTTGACGTACGTGCCGCGCTCGACGTTGTGCGGGTGTGCGAGCGCCTCCTCGAGCGTGAGCACCGGCGCGACGCACGCGTCGAGCGGCTCGAAGATCGTCGCCCATTCGTCGCGGCTCCGGGTCGCGAAGGTCTTGTCCAGCATGGCCGCGCAGTCGTCGAACTGCGCCGGGTCGTAGGGCGACGGTGCGGTGGTCGCGTCCTGACCGATCGCGGTGCACAGCGCGGCCCAGAACTGCGGCTCGAGCGCGCCGACCGCGACGTAGCGGCCGTCGGAGCAGGTGTAGCAGCGGTAGTTCGGCGAGCCGCCGTCGAGGAAGTTCGACTCGGGGGCGTCGCGCCACAGACCCTGGCCGAGGAAGGTGCGGGTCATCGAGCCCAGGTAGGCGGCGCCGTCGACCATGGCGGTGTCGACGACCTGCCCCTCGCCGGTGGCCCGCGCGTGCAGCACCCCGGCCAGCACGCCGACGACGAGGAACATCGCGCCGCCGCCGAAATCGGCCACGTAGTTCACCGGCGGGACGGGCGGTTCGCCCGCGCGCCCGATGCCGGCCAGCAGGCCGGTGAGGGCGAGATAGGTGAGGTCGTGCCCGGCCGTTCTAGCCAGCGGGCCGTCCTGGCCCCAGCCGGTCATCCGTCCGTAGACGAGCATGGGGTTGCGGGCCAGCACCTGCCCGGGCCCGACGCCGAGCCGCTCGGCCACGCCGGGCCGGAAGCCCTCGATGAGCACGTCGGCGGACTCGGCGAGCCGTAGCAGCGCCTCGGCGCCCTCGGGTTTGCGGATGTCGAGGGTGATCGAGCGTCGACCCCGGCCGAGTGGGCTGGTGGCCATCGCTTCGCCCAACCCAGGCCGGCCCCCCGGGAGTTTGTCGACGCGCACGACCTCGGCCCCGAGGTCGGCCAGCAGCATCGCCGCGAACGGCACCGGGCCGATGGCCGGCAGCTCGATGACCCGCACTCCGTCGAGCGGTCCTGGCATGTGCACGTCCTTTCCTCGCCATAGATACCCCCGCCGGCCGGTCGAGACCGGCTGGCGGGGGTATGCATGGTGGACCTAGAAGGCCTCGCCGTTCTCGGCCTTCTTGCGCAGCAGCGGGTTGGGCTCGAAACGCGCGCCGAACTCCTGGGTGAACTCCTCGGCGCGGGCGACGAAGGCAGTCACACCGCCGTCGAACCCGTTGATGTACTGCAGGACGCCACCGGTCCACGGCGGGAAGCCGATGCCCATGATCGAGCCGATGTTCGCATCCGGCGTCGTGAGCAACACGCCCTCCTCGACGCAGCGGGCGGACTCGACGGCCTCGATGACGAGCATCCGCTGGCCCAGCTTGTGGATGTCGACCGCCGCCGGGTCGCCCTGCGGCGGGAAGACCTCGGCGAGCCCCGGCCACAGACCCAGGCGCTTGCCCGAGTCGTCGTAGTCGAAGAAGCCCTGGCCGGCCAGCCGCCCCGGACGGCCGAGCTCGACCATCTTCTCGACGATGTCCTCGGCCGGGTGCCGGGTGTAGCTCTCGCCCATGGCGTCGCGGGTCTCGTTGCGGATCTTGAGGAACAGCTCGAGGTTCAGCTCGTCGGCCAGCTGCAGTGCGCCGACCGGGTAGCCGGCCTGCGTGGTGGCCTGCTCGATGGTCGACGGGCGGATGCCCTCGCCGAGCATGGCCAGCGCCTCGTTGACGAAGGTCCCGATCACCCGCGAGGTGAAGAACCCACGGCTGTCGTTGACGACGATCGGTGTCTTCTTGATCAGCATCGAGTAGTCGAGGGCCCGCGCGAGCGCCTCGTCGGACGTCGCGTCACCACGGATGATCTCGAGCAGCGGCATCTTGTCGACGGGGGAGAAGAAGTGCAGTCCGATGAAGTCCTGCTTGCGCTGCACCCCCTCGGCCAGCGAGGTGATCGGCAGCGTCGAGGTGTTCGAGCCGAGCAGCGCGTCGGCGTTGACGACCTTCTCGACCTCCTGGAACACCGAGTGCTTCAGCGAGACCTTCTCGAAGACGGCCTCGACGACGAAGTCGGCACCCGCGAGGTCGGCGTAGTCGGCGGTCGGGGTGATGCGTGCGAGCACCTCCTCGCGCTTCGCCTCGGTGATCTTGCCGCGGCTCACGGCCTTGTCGAGCAGCTTCTGCGAGTACGCCTTGCCCTTCTCGGCCGCCTCGATCGTGACGTCCTTGAGCACGACCGGCACCCCGGCCTGTGCGGTGACGTAGGCGATGCCGGCGCCCATCATTCCGGCGCCGAGGACAGCGACCTTCTCGGGCAGCCGCTTGTCGAAGCCCTCGGGCCGCGACGCGCCACCGTTGATGGCGTTGAGGTCGAACCAGAACGCCTGGATCATGTTCTTCGCGACCTGACCGGAAGCCAGGTTGACGAAGTAGCGACCCTCGATCTTCAACGCGCTGTCGAAGTCGACGGTCGCACCCTCGACCGCCGCACACATGATGTGGTGCGGCGCGGGCATCGGGGCGCCCTTGAGCTGCTTCTTCAGGTTCCCGGGGAAGGCGGGCAGCATGCCGGCCAGCTTCGGGCTGGACGGGGTGCCGCCGGGCATCCGGTAGCCCTTGGCGTCCCACGGCTGCTCGGTCTGCGGGTTGGCCTTGATCCACTCGCGGGCCTTGGCGAGCAGCTCGTCGGGCGTCGCGGCGATCTCGTCGATGATCCCGACCTCGAGGGCCTGCGCCGGCTTGTAGCGATTGCCCTGCAGCAGCACCTTCATCAGGCCGTCGGCGATGCCCAGCATGCGCACGATGCGGGTGACTCCGCCGGCGCCGGGCAGCAGGCCGAGCGTGACCTCGGGCAGACCGAACTGCGCCTTCGGGTTGTCCAGGGCGATACGACGGTTGCAGGCCAGTGCGATCTCGAGGCCGCCGCCGAGGGCCGCGCCGTTCAGCGCAGCGACGGTGGGCTTGCCGAGCTTCTCCAGACGGCGGAAGTCGGCCTTGATGCGCTCGACGCCGCGGCCGAACTCGGCCTTGTTCTCGTCGGTGACCTGGATCAGCGTGTTGAGGTCACCGCCGGCGAAGAAGGTGCTCTTGGCGCTGGTGACGATGACTCCGGTGACGGAGTCCTTCTCCTTCTCCAGCCGGTCGACGACCTCCGACAGCGAGGCCCGGAAGTCGTCGGTCATCGTGTTGGCGCGGGCATTGGGGTCATCGAGGGTCAGGGTGACGATGCCGTCGTCGTCGCTGTCCCAGCGGATCACGTTCGTGGTCATTGGTGTCCTTCTCAGATTCGCTCGACGATGGTGGCCACGCCCATGCCGCCGCCGACGCACAGCGTCGCCAGGCCGTAGCGCAGGTCGCGGGCCTCGAGCTCGTCGACGAGCGTGCCGAGGATCATGGCGCCGGTGGCGCCGAGCGGGTGGCCCAGCGCGATCGCGCCGCCGTTGACGTTGATCTTCTCGTGCGGGATCTCGAGGTCCTTCATGAACTTCAGCACGACGGCGGCGAACGCCTCGTTGAGCTCCCAGAGGTCGATGTCGGCAGCGGTCAGGCCGGCTTTGGCCAACGCCTTCTGCGCCGAGGGCGTGGGGCCGGTGAGCATGATCGTCGGCTCGGAGCCCGCGACACCGACGGACACGATGCGTGCCCGCGGGGTCAGGTTGTTGTCGGTCCCGGCCTTCTCGCTGCCGATCACGACGAGCCCTGCTCCGTCGACGATGCCCGAGGAGTTGCCGGGGGTGTGCACGTGGTTGATCGACTCGACCCAGTGGTACTTCTGCAGCGCTACGGCGTCGAAGCCGCCCATCTCGCCCATGCCGGCGAACGACGGCTTGAGCCCGC
>CAZZVT010000101.1:0-12453 GCA_964657545.1 uncultured Jatrophihabitantaceae bacterium | reverse complement strand
ACGATGCGCAGGCACTCGGCGTAGAGGCCGGCCGGGTCGTTGTCGAAGTTCAGCGGGTAGATGTCCTGGTACTTCTTCGGCGGGTTCTCGGCGTAGGCGATCGTGCCGTCGGGCTTCGTCGTGAACCACTCGGGGTGGCTGGTGACCCACGGGTGGTCGGGCGCGCACTGCAGCGCGAAGTCGATCGCGATCTCCATCCCGAGCTCCCGAGCGCGCCTGACGAAGGCGGTGAAGTCGGCCATCGTGCCGAGCTCGGGGTGGATCGCGTCGTGGCCGCCCTCGGCCGAACCGATCGCCCACGGTGAGCCGACGTCCCAGGCGGCCGCGACGAGCGTGTTGTTCGGGCCCTTGCGGTTGACCTCGCCGATCGGGTGGATGGGCGGCACGTAGACGACGTCGAAGCCGAGCGAGGCGACGTAGTCGAGGTGCTCGGTCGCGTCCTTGAACGTGCCGTGCCGCGAGGGCTTCGCCGGGGCGGCGGGGTCGTGGGCCAGCTCGGCGCCGATCGAGCGCGGGAAGAACTCGTACCACGAGCCGTAGAGGGCCCGCGGACGGTCGATGAACAGCGGGTAGCGCGGTGAGCCGACGACGTACTCGCGCACCGGGAAGTCATGGACGAGCTGCTGCAGGTAGGCGTCGAGCGCGGGCGCGACCCGATGCGCGACGTCGAGTGTGGTGTCGCGCAGCGACGTGGCAGCGGCCAGCGCACGCGCTCGTTCGGCCTTGGGCAGCGCCTTGCCCAGCTGGTCGAACAACCGCGCGCCGGACTCGAAGTCGTTGGCAAGATCCTCGCTGCCCTGACCGGCCTCGATCTTCACGGTGACCGCGTGGTGCCAGGTGGCGAACGGGTCGCTCCACGCCTCGACGCTGAAGCTTGCCGAGCCTGGTGCGTCCAGGACGATGTCGGCGTGCATGCGGTCGGTGCCCGGCGCGCCGGGTTCCATCCGCACCGCCGACACCTTCTTGCCCGCCGCGTCGCGGACGACGACGTTCGCGCCGATGGCGTCGTGGCCCTCGCGGAAGACCACTGCGCTCACCGGGATGCGCTCGCCGACGACCCCGCGGGCCGGGAACTCACCGGTGACGGTGGAGCCGACCACTGGGCTGACCTGGGTGAGTCCGAATCGTCCTACCACGCCGAGGACCCTACCCAGCCGCAGTGACGGTTCTGCAAACGAACTCGTAAGCGCTTGCGGGGCTGCTAGCGTTTCCCCGCGTGAAGGCACTCCGCAGGCTGACCGTGCGCGCCGCGTATCCCCCGCAACTGGCCAAGCTCGGTGACATCGTCGCCAACCTGCGCTGGTCGTGGCACACCGAGTCGCTCGACCTGTTCTCCTCGGTCGACCCGGAGCTCTGGCGGACGAGCGGGCACGACCCCGGCCACATGCTGGCCATGGTCACGCCGCAGCGTTTCGCGCAGCTCGCCGCCGACCGCAAGTTCCTGCGGCGGCTCGACGATCTGTCCGAGGACCTGTCCGAGTACCTCACCCGGCCGCGGTGGTACCAGGAGCAGGCCGCCACCCGGTCCCTGCCGGAGGCGATCGGCTACTTCTCCCCGGAGTTCGGCATCACCGAGGTGCTGCCCCAGTACTCCGGCGGCCTCGGCATCCTGGCCGGTGACCACCTCAAGGCGGCCAGCGACCTCGGCGTGCCGATCATCGGCGTCGGGCTGCTCTACGGATCGGGTTACTTCCGCCAATCCCTCTCGCGCGACGGCTGGCAGCTCGAGCACTACCCGGCGCTCGACCCGCAGGGCCTGCCGGTCACCGCACTGCACGACGCCGACGGTGCCCCGGTGCGGGTGTCGCTGGCCCTGCCCGGCTCGCGCACGCTGCACGCCGCGGTATGGGTCGCGCAGGTCGGCCGCGTCCCGCTGCTGCTGCTCGACAGCGACATCGAGGACAACGACGCCGAGGCCCGGCTCGTCACCGACCGGCTCTACGGCGGCGGTGCCGACCACCGCCTCGAGCAGGAACTGCTGCTCGGCGTCGGCGGTGTGCGGGCCATCCGTGCCTACTGCGCGGCCACCGGAGCGCCTGCGCCGTCGGTGTTCCACACCAACGAGGGCCACGCCGGGTTCCTGGGTGTCGAGCGCATCCGGGAGTTCGTCGAGGCGGACGGGCTGTCGTTCGACGAGGCGCTGCAGGCCGTCCGCGCCGGCACGGTGTTCACCACGCACACGCCGGTGCCGGCCGGCATCGACCGCTTCTCACGCGACCTCGTCGCCGCGCACCTGACCGGTCTGGCCGGGGCCCTGCCCGCGGAGCAGGTCCTCGCCCTCGGCGCCGAGCAGGACCCGACGATCTTCAACATGGCGCACATGGGCCTGCGGCTCGGGCAGCGCGCGAACGGCGTCTCGCTGCTGCACGGCGAGGTCAGCCGCGGCATGTTCGCCGATCTGTGGCCCGGTTTCGACGAGGCCGACGTCCCGATCACGTCGGTGACGAACGGCGTCCACGCCCCGACCTGGATGTCGCGCGAGATCCTCGAGCTGCTCGAGCGTGAGGTCGGCGCGTCCGCCCTCACCGGCGGGCCGTGGGACGCCGTCGACCGGATCGGCGACGCCGACCTGTGGCGCGTCCGCAACATCCTGCGTGGCCGGCTCGTCGGCGAGATCCGCCGCCGGGTGCACGCGTCGGGGCTGCAGCGCGGGTTCAGCGAGGCCGAGCTCGGCTGGGTCGCGACCGCCTTCGACCCCGACGTCCTGACGATGGGCTTCGCGCGTCGGGTGCCGTCGTACAAGCGGCTGACATTGATGCTGCGCGACCCCGAACGTCTCAAGAGCCTGCTGCTCGACCCGCAGCGCCCGGTGCAGATCGTCATCGCCGGCAAGAGCCATCCGGCCGACGACGGCGGCAAGCAGCTCATCGCGCAGATGGTGCGCTTCGCCGACGACCCCGAGGTACGGCACCGCATCACCTTCCTGCCCGACTACGACATCGGCATGGCGCGCTACCTTTACTGGGGCGTCGACGTCTGGCTGAACAACCCGCTGCGCCCCCTCGAGGCCTGCGGGACGTCGGGCATGAAGGCTGCACTGAACGGCGCGCTCAACCTGTCGATCATGGACGGCTGGTGGGACGAGTGGTTCGACGGCGACAACGGCTGGGCCATCCCGTCGGCCGACGGCCTGGGCGACGCCGACCGGCGTGACGACATCGAGGCCACGGCGCTGTACGACCTCATCGAGAACAGCGTCGCGTCGCGGTTCTACGACCGCGCGGGCGACGCCGCGCCGACCCGCTGGGTGCAGATGGTGCGGCACACGCTCAAGTCCCTCGGGCCCAAGGTGCTGGCCAGCCGGATGGTCGCCGAGTACGTCGACCGCCTCTACGCGCCGGCCGGTGAGTCGTCGCAGCGGATGTCCGCCGACGGCTTCGCGGCCGCGCGCGACCTCGCGGCCTGGACGTCGAAGGTGCGCTCGGCCTGGCCCGCGGTTTCGGTGCTGCACGTCGACTCGCAGCTCTCGGGCGACGGGGACGCGCAGGTAGGCGACACGATGACCCTGCGCGCCGAGGTGGCGCTCGGCGCTCTCGCGCCGTCGGACGTCCTGGTCGAGGCCGTGTTCGGTGCGGTCGACGCCGAGGACCGGTTGGTGTCGCCGATCGCGACCCCGCTGAACGTCGGCGAGGCCATCGACGGCGCGGTGCGCTACGAGGGACAGGTGCCGCTCGCGACCACGGGTCCTTTCGGCTACAGCGTGCGGGTGCTGCCCAGCAACCCGCTGCTCGCGTCATCTGCCGAGCTGGGCGTCGTCGCGACTGCGTGATTTCCTAGTTGACGCATTTGGTGTCGATGGCGGCGGGGCTGGATTTCGCGGCCGACGGTGCGGTCGGGCTCGACGTGGTCGGCGCACTCGTCGTCGGCTTCGGATTCAACAGGTTTCTGATGTCTGACTGCACCTGCTTCACGTCGACCCGCTGCACATCCTGACCGTCGATCGTCGCGCGAGTCGTCGGGATGGTTCTGCTGATGATGTTGTTGGCTTGCAGATTCTGCAGCTGCTTGCCGAGGTCGATGAGGTTGAGCCCGTCGTCGATGAACACCGATTTCTCGACCGCGTCGCCCAGGGCGCCGAGCTTGGTGAGGATGCCGACCGAGGCCACCTTGCGGAACGCTGCGGTGAGGAAGTACTGCTGGCGGCGCACCCGGTCGAGGTCGCCGTTGGGCAAGAAATGTCGCTGGCGGACGAACTGCAGCGCTTGTACGCCCAGGAGCACATGCTTGCCCTTGGACAGCACCAGGCCTGACCCGCCGCTCAAGGGCGGGTCGGCGTCCAGGTTGGCTCGCTTCGAGTCGTCGACGCTGTGGCACAGGTTGACCGTGACCCCGTTGAGCGCGTTGGCGATGCGGTAGAAGCCGAGCAGGTCGATCTGGATGAAATGGTCGATCGTCAGGCCGGTGAGGTTCTGAAGTGTGCCGTAGAGCAGGTCGATACCGGCCTGGCGCTTTTCCTTCAACGTCGCATTGCTCGGTACGTTGAAGTGGTAGCCGTCGGTATAGGCCGCATTGGCCCTGCTCATCCCGAAGCCTTTGATCTTCACGTAGCTGTCGCGCGGGATCGAGATGAGCGTGGCCTTCGAGCCATCGGCCGGCACGTGCACGATGATCATCGTGTCGGTGGCCAGGCTGCCGCCGCTGCTCTCGCCGGCGTGCAGCTTCTTGATGTCGGCCTTGCTCAGGTTCGAGCGGTCGTCGTCGCCGACGAGCAGGATGTTCTGGTCCTTGCCGTCGATGTCGCCGGTCGACCCCGGCGCCGAGGAGGCTTGGCCCGCGTTGATGGTCAGCCGGGGCACGTTGTTGTTGATGTCGCGGTAGGTCTTCCAGTAGTAGCCGGCCACGACGAGCAGGGAGATCGACAGCATCGCCCCGAGGACGCGACCCACCGAGCGCAGTACCGGCACACGCGAGGACCGATGACCGGCGAAGTTGGGGGAGCGGTGCCGCCCGCGTGGGTCCAGATGCGGCGGGAGCGGCAGGTTCGTGTCGGACACCCGACGAAGCTACAGGCCGCTCACTGAGACGTGCCCGTTCCGAGCGGCATTGCGCTCGCCGGCGAGGTCCAGGGTGCGGCGGACGAGGCTGCCGACCTGCTCGGTTTCCAGCAGGAACCCGTCGTGGCCGTGGTCGGAGCGGACGGTGTGCAGGCCGTCGACGTTCGCGGCGTGGTCGGCGACGAACTGCTGCTGGCGCAGCGGATAGAGCCGGTCGGTGTCGACGCCGGCCACGACGAGCGGGACGTCGATCGCGGCAAGCGCCGCATCGCCCCCGCCCCGACCTCGGCCGACGTCGTGGGTGTTCATCGCCTCGGTGAGCACGACGTAGCTGTCGGCGTCGAAGCGGTCGGCCAGCTTGTCGGCGTGGTGGTCGAGGTAGGAGACGACGGTGTATCGACCGTCGTCCTGCACCTCGCGGCCGAAGCGGATGTCGAGTTCGAGCTCGCTGCGGTAGGTGAGGTGCGCGATCCGGCGCGCGATGCCCAGCCCGTGCCCCGGATCGCTGCGGATGGCGAGCACCTGGGCGCTCTGGGTGGCGATCTGGTCGGCGCTGGCGGCGGCGCCCACGGCCAGCACGAGTGCGGCGCCGACTCGCTCGGGGTACACGGCGGCCCACTCGAGCGCTCGCATGCCTCCCATCGACCCGCCGAGCACGGCGGCGACGCGCTGCACCCCGAGGTGGTCGGCCAGCAGGGCCTCGACGCGGACCTGGTCGCGGATCGTCAGCGCCGGGAACCGTGCGGCCCACGGCCGACCGTCCGGTGCCGCAGACCACGGCCCCGTCGAGCCCTGACAACCGCCCAGGACGTTGGCCGCGACCACGAACCACCGGTCGGTGTCGAGCGCCCGGCCCGGCCCCACCAGGCCGTCCCACCAGCCGGGGGTCGGCTGACCCGGCCCGGCGGCGCCCCTGACGTGCGCGTCGCCGGTCAGCGCGTGCTCGACGAGGACGGCGTTGGTGATGCCGCGGGCGTCGTGCTGCGGCCGGCCCCAGGTCTCGTACGCGATCCGGACGGCCGGCAGGTGGCCTCCGAGCTCCGGGTCGAACCCGCCGAGATCGGCGAACCGGCGATCCGCGACGGGATCACCGGGCCGCCACCCGGTCACCGGTCAGCTCTCCTTGGCGGCGCGGAATCCGGCGTCGAGGTCGGCCAGGATGTCGGTGATGTTCTCGATGCCCACGGCCAGGCGCACCAGGCCCGGGGTGACGCCGGTGGCCAGCTGCTCCTCGGGCGAGAGCTGCGAGTGCGTCGTCGACGCCGGGTGGATGACCAGGCTGCGCACGTCACCGATGTTCGCGACGTGGCTGTGCAGCTCGAGGGCCTCGACGAAGCGCTTCCCCGCCTCGACGCCGCCGGCGATCCCGAACGCGAGCACGCCGCCGACACCGAGCGGGGCGTACTTCTGCGCCCGTGCGTGCCAGGGGCTCGACGCCAGCCCGGCGTAGTTCACCGACAGGACCTCGTCGCGCTGCTCGAGCCACTCGGCGACGGCCTGCGCGTTCTGCACGTGCCGCTCGACGCGCAGGCTCAGCGTCTCGATGCCCTGCGCGAGCAGGAACGCGTTGAACGGCGCGATGGACGAGCCGAGGTCGCGCAGCAGCTGCACCCGGGCCTTGAGGATGTAGGCCAGGTTGGCGCCGAGCGCCGACCCGACGCCGAGATCGCGTGCGTAGACCAGGCCGTGGTAGCTGCCGTCGGGCTGGTTGTAGTTCGGGAAGCGCTCGGGGTCGGCGGCGTAGTCGAAGCGGCCGGCATCGACGATGGCGCCACCGACCGCGGTGCCGTGGCCGCCCAGGTACTTGGTGGCCGAGTGCACGACGATGTCGGCACCGTGCTCGATCGGACGGATCAGGTACGGCGTGGCGATGGTGTTGTCGACGACGAGCGGGACGCCGACCTCGTGCGCGACGGCGGCCACCGCCTCGATGTCCAGGACGTCGATCTGCGGGTTGCTGATCGTCTCGGCGAAGAAGGCCTTGGTGTTCGGTCGCGCGGCCGCGCGCCACTGCTCGATGTCGTCGGGGTCGTTGACGAAGTCGACCGTGATGCCCAGCTTCGGGAACGTGTAGTGGAACAGGTTGTACGTGCCGCCGTACAGGCGCGCGCTGGAGACGATGTGGTCGCCGGCCTCGGCCAGGTTCAGCAGCGCGATGGTCTCGGCCGCCTGGCCGCTGGAAGTGAGCAGCGCGCCGACCCCGCCCTCGAGCGAGGCGATGCGGTCCTCGACCGCGGCCTGCGTCGGGTTCATGATCCGGGTGTAGATGTTGCCGAATTCCTTCAGCGCGAACAGGTTCGCGGCATGCTCGGTGCTGTCGAAGGTGTAGGACGTGGTCTGGTAGATCGGCAGGGCCCGGGCGTGTGTGTCGCTGTCAGGGGACTGGCCGGCGTGCACCTGTCGTGTCTCGAATGACCAGGCGTCGGACATGGTGGCCTCCTCGGCCTCGCAGGAACGGGACATTGTCTAGCTGTTCAGTCGGCAATATTCCCACGGTCGGCGCAGAGTTGGTCGTGCGGGTGGCGCGCAGCGTCCGGGTCGGCCGGGTTCAGGTCAGGGCGTAGTCGATCAGCTCGGGTATGAGGTCGCTACCGGCAGCCAGCAGATCGCTGCGCAGATCGCGGTCGGTGGTCAGGGCGCGAAAGGCGAACGAGATCGTGACGTCGTGTTCGGGACGGTGGATCACCGTCACGGTGTCGCCGCCACGAATCGCTCCCGGGGTGACGACGCGCAGGTAGGCGCCCGGTCGCGCGTCGAGAGTGAAGGTGCGCAGCCAGCCCGGCTCGTCGACCCAGCCGCGGAACGTGGAGCACGGTAAGCGGGGCGCGGTGACGGCAAGCTCGACAGTGTCGCCGATACGCCACCGCTCGCCCAGCCGGGCAGCATTCACGTCGAGCTCGCGCGTGGTCAGGTTCTCTCCGAAGAAACCGTTCGGGACGTCCCGCTGCAGCCGGGCCTGCCAGATGTCGAGGTCCTCCCGGGCGAAGGCGTAGACGGCCTGGTACTGACCACCGTGATTGTCGACATCACCGACGAAATCGCCGATCAGGCCGCTGCCGAGTCCGGTGGTGCGCGGGCCGGGGTCGCGGACCCGCACCGCCCCGGAGCGCGGGCGTTTCTCGATGCCGGTGGATTCGACGTTCTTGAACGGGTTGGGTGTGGGGGTTGCCGTGTTCACCGAGTCCAGGACACCCACGGGAATCACCTGGACGCAGCGCGTTTGTACTGCCGCACCGCCAGCGGCACGAAGACGGCGAGGATGCCCGCGATCCATGCCAGCGTGTAGAGCACCGGGTGGTGCAGCGACCACGGGTGATCCGGTAACGGGTCGCTGCCGGTGTTGCCGAACAGCTGCCGGGCCGCCTGGGTCACCGACGACACCGGGTTCCAGTCGGCGACCACCCGAAGAACGGTCGGCAGGTTGCTCGTGGGCACGAAGGTGTTCGCGATGAACGTCAGCGGGAAGATCACGATGAACGACGCGTTGTTCACGACCTCGGGGGTGGGCACCACGAGACCGACGACGGCCATGATCCAGGACATGGCGTAGGCGAACAGCAGCAGGAGCACGAACCCGGCCAGGGCCTCGCCGACCGAGGTGCGGATGCGCCAGCCGATGATCAACCCCGTCGTCGACATGACGACGATGACCAGCACGTTGTTCAGGACGTCGCTGGTCGTGCGACCCACGAGCACCGCCGAGCGGGCCATCGGCAGGGACCGGAACCGGTCGATGATGCCCTTCTGGATGTCGTCGGCGAGCCCGGCCCCGGTGAGCGTGGCCCCGAAGATCACCGTCTGGGCGAAGATGCCGGGAATCAGGTACTCGCGGTAACCGACGCCGGGTGGCGCCTGGATGGCGCTGCCGAAGATGTAGCCGAACAGCAGGATGAACATGATCGGCGAGATCGTCGAGAACACCAGCAGGTCGGGCACCCGCTTGATCTTGATCAGGTTGCGCTTGGCGACGATCGCGCCGTCGACGAGGGCCTTGCGCGGGCCGGCCTTGGGTGGGACGAAACCGCGCTCGGTCGGGACGTTCATCGGACCGCCTCCGCTCGTTCGGGTTGGCTCTCGGGTTCGTCGTCGTCCTCGGTACGGTGCCCGGTGAGAGTCAGGAAGACATCGTCGAGCGTGGGGCGGCGCAGCGCGACGTCCTGCAGGGAAACGTGTGCGGCGTCGAGCCGACGCAGAGCCTCCGTCAACGTTCCTGCCCCGCCGGTGACGGGCGCGGTGATCCGCCGGGTGTGCATGTCGACCTCGACGCCGCCACCGTCGGCGAGCTGCGCCAGCACCTCGCGGGCGGTGGGGATCTCGGCAGCGGCCGAGACGACGACCTCCACGCGTTCGCCGCCGACCTGGCTCTTCAACTCATCGGCCGTGCCCTCGGCGATCGAACGGCCGTGGTCGATGACGACGATGCGGTCGGCGAGCAGGTCGGCCTCCTCGAGGTACTGGGTCGTGAGCAGCACCGTGGTGCCGCTGGTGACGAGCTGACGGATGACGTCCCACATCTCGGTGCGGCTGCGCGGATCGAGGCCGGTGGTCGGCTCGTCGAGGAACAGCACCGGTGGGGAGACGACGAGCGCGCCGGCGAGGTCGAGGCGGCGACGCATGCCTCCGGAGTAGGTCTTGGCGGTCCGGTCGCCGGCGTCGGCCAGCGCGAAGCGCTCGAGCAGCTCGCGGGCGCGGTCCCGCGCGGCGCGGCGGCCCAGCCCGTAGAGCCGGCCGATCATGTCGAGGTTCTCGAAGCCGGTGAGGTACTCGTCGACCGCCGCGTACTGGCCCGACAGCCCGATGCGCGCCCGCACGTCGGCCGGCCGCGACCGGATGTCGATCCCGGCCACCGTTGCTGTGCCGCCGTCGGGTTCGAGCAGCGTGGTCAGGATGCGCACGGCGGTGGTCTTACCGGCACCGTTGGGACCCAGCAGCCCGAGCACCGTACCTTCCGGTACGGCGAGGTCGAGCCCGTCGAGCGCCCTGAGCGAGCCGTAGGTCTTCACCAGGCCCTGCGCCTGGATCACGTCTGTCATGTGGGAGAGCCTAGGGCGGGGGTACGACTCGAATCAGCTCGCCGGCCTGACAGGCATCAGCTGCGCGTGATGCGCAGCAGCAGCACGGAGCGGGCCGTCATGATCGTCGGGCCGCCGGCGTCGAGCGGCGGGCCGGGCGCCGGGACGCCGCCGACCCCGGTCGTGTCGACGACCACCTCGTAACCGTTGCCCCACGGCGGGCCGGGCAGTTCGAATGCACACTCCTCGTCACCGGAATGCAGTAACAGCAGGAACGAGTCGTCGACGATCGGCTCGCCGCGCCGGTTGCGATGGCGCAGCCGCCGCCCGTCGAGGTACATCCCGAGCGTGCGCAGAGAGCGGTCGAACCAGTCGCGGTCGTTGAGTTCGCGCCCGTCGGGGTGGAACCAGGCGAGATCCTTCGTGGTCGCGCCGTCGTCGCCCGGGACCTCGCGTCCCTCGAAGAACGCGCTCTGCCGTAGCACCGGGTGGGCGCGGCGCAGTGCCAGCAACCGGCGGACCAGCGCGAGCATGTCGTCGGAATCGGGGCTGGGCGTCCAGTCCAGCCAGGAGATCTCGTTGTCCTGGGCATAGGCGTTGTTGTTGCCGCGCTGCGTACGCCACAGCTCGTCGCCGGCCACGAGCATCGGCGCACCGGTCGAGAGCAGCAGCGTCGAGAGCAGATTGCGGGCCTGTCGACGACGCAGGGTCTGTACCGGGTCCGGAGCCGGATCGCCTTCTGCTCCGCAGTTGTAGGACCGGTTGTCGTCTGTGCCGTCGCGGTTGCCCTCGCCGTTGGCCTCGTTGTGCTTGTGCTCGTAGGACACGAGGTCGCGCATCGTGAAGCCGTCGTGTGCGGTGATGAAGTTGATCGAGGCGATGGGCAGCCGGCCGTCGTCGCCGTAGAGGTCCGACGAGCCCGACAGCCGGAAGGCGAGATCGCGCACGCCGTCGGCGCCGTGTGCCCAGAACGAGCGGACGGTGTCGCGGTACTTGCCGTTCCACTCGGTCCACAGCGGCGGGAACTCGCCGACCTGGTAGCCGCCATCGCCGACGTCCCACGGCTCGGCGATCAGCTTGACCTGTGAGATGACCGGGTCCTGATGGATGGTGTCGAAGAACGAGGACAGCTTGTCGACGTCGTGCAGCGAGCGGGCGAGTGCCGAGGCGAGATCGAAGCGAAATCCGTCGACGTGCATCTCGGTGACCCAGTAGCGCAGCGAGTCGGTGATCAGCTGCAGCGGGAACGGCCGCCGTGGGTCGAAGGTGTTGCCGCAGCCGGTGTAGTCGACGTAGCGAGACGGGTCATCCTGCGCCGCGCGGTAGTACGAGCCGTTGTCGATGCCGCGGAAGCTCAGAACCGGGCCGTCGGTGCCGCCCTCGGCGGTGTGGTTGTAGACGACGTCGAGGATGACCTCGATGCCGGCGCGGTGCAGCGCACGCACCATGGCCTTGAACTCGCGCACGACGCTCGCGGCGCCGCCGAAGCGATTGGCGGCGTATGCCGCGTGCGGGGCGAAGAAGCCGACCGAGTTGTAGCCCCAGTAGTTCGGCAGTCCGCGGCGCTGCAGATGCGGCTCGCTGACGAACTGGTGGATCGGCATGAGCTCGACGGCGGTGACGCCGAGCGCACGCAGGTGATCGACGGCGGCCGGATGGGCGAGCCCGGCGTAGGTACCGCGCAGATCCGCGGGGATGTCGGGATGCAGCGCGGTGAAACCCTTGACGTGCAGCTCGTAGATCACCGTTGCGTCCCACGGCACGCTGGGGCGGGTGTCGTCGCCCCAGGGGAACGCATCGTGGGAGAGCACCGAGCGGGGGACGCTCGCGGCCGAGTCGGCGCTCGAGCCCGGATACACGCTCGGGTCGTCGACGAAGTCGCCCTCGATGGCCCGGGCGTAGGGGTCGACGAGCAGCTTGGCCGGGTCGTGGAACAGGCCGCGTGCCGGGTCGAACGGGCCGTCGACGCGCAGGCCGTACCGCTGCCCAGGGCTCACGCCCGGCAGGTAGCCGTGCCAAACGTGATAGGTGCTGTCGCTCAGCGGGATCTGCGTCTCGACGCCGTCGTCGTCGAACAGGCAGACGGTGACGCCGGTGGCAGTGGTCGACCACAGGGTGAAGTTGGTGCCCTCGCCGTCCCAGTGCGCGCCGAGCGGGAACGGCGTCCCGGGCCACGCAGGAACGGGTTGGGGCACCACCTGCGGGACTGTAGTCGACGCCTGACGGGTGATTCCCAGCATTTTCATGGCCGGAGCCCAGTGATTTTCGCGGTGTGCGGGTGATCCTTACGCCATGACGACGAGCGACCCGTACGAGGGTGAGCCCTACACACCGCCCCCGGCCACCGAGTGGCCCACCCAGGGTTACTACTCGACCCAGCCCTACGGCGGCCACCTCGGTGAGACCGCCTACGGGCAGAGCCAGTACGGGGACGGCCAATACGGGGA
>CAZZVT010000100.1:0-12482 GCA_964657545.1 uncultured Jatrophihabitantaceae bacterium | reverse complement strand
CGTCAGCGCGTCGAGCACCTGCGAGACGTACCAGGCGCCGTAGTTCGCCGGCCAGTTCGGGTGCTCCGTGAAGGCCTCCGGCGCGACGACCCACGACACCTGCGGCAGCGTGCCGCCGGTGACGTCGGCCCGGAGCTGGTCGAAGAAGGTGCCGCTCTTGGAGACATCGGTACCGACGCGTGCGCGGTCGTAGAGCGGCGAGCCCGGCAGCGCGTTGCGGTACTGGTCGAAGTACAGCAGCGAGTTGTCGCCGTAGTTGCCGATGTAGGCGTCGTCGGTCCAGCCCCAGTAGCCGTCGGCGTCGAGACCCACCCCGACGTCCTGGTAGATCTTCCAGTTGACGCCGGCCTGCTGCAGCCGCTCGGGGTAGGTCGTCCACGAGTACCCGATCTCGTCGTTGGCGATGACCGGCCCGCCGCCCTTGCCGTCGTTGCCGACCCAGCCCGTCCACGCGTAGTAGCGGTTCGGGTCGGTCGGGCCGAGCAGCGAGCAGTGGTAGGCGTCGCAGATCGTGAAGGCGTCGGCCAGGGCGTAGTGGAACGGCACGTCGCGGCGGGCCATGTGCGCCATCGTGGTCGACGTCTTGGTCGGTACCCACTGGTCGTACCGGCCGCCGTTGAACGCCGCGTGCCCACCGTTCCAGCCGTGGTCGAGGTCCTGGATGAACGCCAGGCCCAGGTCGTCCATGTCGGGCCGGAAGGGCAGCACCTCGCCGGCGCTGCCGCTCTGGTGCCAGACGGACCTGCCGCTGGGCAGCACCGCCGGGTGCGGGTCGCCGTAGCCGCGCACGCCGCGCAGCGTCCCGAAGTAGTGGTCGAACGACCGGTTCTCCTGGATCAGGACGACGACGTGCTCGACGTCGTCCAGCGAGCCGTGCTTGCGATGCGCGGGCACGGCTGCGGCGCGGGCGATGCTGGTGGGCAGCGCGGTGAGTGCCGCGGCACCCCCGGCCAACTGCAGGAAACGGCGACGGTCCAACGTGGGCATGTGTCCTCCAAGATGTGCGACGAATCGGACGATTGCCTACGAAGTCGACGGGCAGGCTGCCACGAGGTGAACTGCGGTCGGAGAACCTTTCGGCCCCCTCAGCTCGTCCATCCCTTCGTGGACAGGAGCGGGGATGCGTGACGAGGCGGGTTTCCGCGCGTTCGTCGAGACGCACGGTGCCGCGCTGCAACACGCCGCCCGCCTGCTCACCGGCGACCACCACCGCGGCGAGGACCTCGTGCAGACGGCGCTCACCCGGCTGTACGGCAAGTGGGGCCGCATCGACGCGCCGCTGGCCTACACGCGCCGAGCGCTCGTCACCGCCCACATCGACCAGTCCCGGCGGCGGTGGTGGGGCGAGCGACCCGCCGAGGTGCTGCCCGAGACACCGGAGCTCGACACCGCGTACGCATCGTCGGACCAGCGCGACGAGCTGCGCCGGTTGCTGGCCGAGCTGTCGGCGCGCGAGCGGGCCGTCGTCGTCCTGCGTTACTACTGCGATCTGTCCGAGCACGACACCGCCGAGACCCTCGGCATACCGCTCGGAACCGTCAAGAGCAGCTGCGCCCGCGCCCTGGCCCGCCTGCGGGTCGAGGCGACCAGCGCATCAGGAGGTACGTCATGAGTCCCAACGAGAACGATCTGCGGGCCGCTCTGCGCGACGGTGAGGGCGACGACCGCCCCGACGTCGACCGCGTGCTGGCCGACGCCCGATCCCGTCGCGGGCAGCGACGCACCCGGGTGCTGGGTGTAGCGACCGCAGTTGTGCTGGTCGCCGCGGCAGCGGTCGGCACCGCCGTCTGGCGGGGGTCGAACGACAACGGGCAGCAGAGTGCGGGGCCGGCGGGAACCGTCCGGTCGGCGGCCGACTCGTCGGTCGCGGCGATCGGCGCGGTCTGCCCGTCGACGTACCCGACGCGCGCGGTGCCCGCGGTCGGGGCCGGTGGCTCGGGGTCGATGTTCTCGGCACCCATCGCCACGGCGTTGGTCTGCTCCTACGACGAGTCCGGGTCGACGGCGGCCCGGTCCGGGTCGCACTTCACGGTGTCCGGCGCGGACGCGGCGACCCTGGCCACCAGCATCGAGCAGGCTTCGACGTCCCGGTTGATGATCATGTGCCCGGACATCGTCGCTGCCGACAAGAAGCTGATCGCGATCGTCGGCGTCACGGCCGGCGGCACGATCCTGCCCACCGTCACGACCGACGTCAGCGTCCCGAACTGCAACGAGCCGATCACCAACGGCACCGCCGTCCGCTACGCCTGGAAGCCGCCGGCGGCCCTGTCGGCCAAGATCAACGCGCTCCGCTGACCTAGAGCCCGCGCAGCCGTCGGGGGCCGGTGTCGAGACGCGCCGACGGTGGCCCGATCCAGACCTGCGCCGTGGTGACGATCGCGCCGTCGGCGACCGCGGTGACGCCCAGGGTGCACTCGGTGATCTCGGGCAGCGCGTCGGTGGCGGTCGACAGCCGCATGGCCAGCTCGGCGAGCGCGGCGCGGTCGGCCACGACTCCCCCGCCGTAGCCGTCGAGCAGCGGCGCGGCTCGGGGTGCGGAGATCAACTCGTCGGCGTCGGCGGTGGTCACCGGAACGGTGGCGTACGCGCGGTCACCGAGCAGTTCGGTGGCCACACCCCTGACGCCGAAGGAGATCAGCACGCCGAACGACTTGTCGTCGTGCGCCGTGAACACGACGTCGACGCCCTCGCTGGGTGCCGACAGCATGCCGTCGGCCAGCTCTATGCCGAGGCACGACAGCAGCCGGCGCGACTCGTCGACGTCGAGATCACGACCACGCGGCGAGCCGGCGAGCAGGTCGTTGACGACGGCGCGCGCCGCACCGAGGTCGATGTCGTCGAACGCGCGGATCACCCCCGGGTCGCGCTGGCGCCAGAGCGAGTAGCGGACGGCCCGGGCCAGTGCCCGCACGGCCCGCTCGGGCGAGGCGTACGACGGCACCGATCCGGGTGCCGGCGACGTCGTCCCGACTGCAGCCAGGCCGCCGGGCACGCCCTCGAAGCCGAGGAACGTCGACAGCACCGGCTTGTCGCTCTGCCCGGCGACCGTGCGCAGCGCCACCGCGGCGTCCTCGCTCGACCCGCGCTGCAACGGCGGCACGAAGACCACGATCGCCGCGTCGACGCCGGGGTCCTCGAGCGCCTCGCGCAGCGTCGCCTCCAGTGCCGCGGCCGAGCCGTCGACGCCGATGTCGTCGAGCCGCGCCAGCCGCAGGCCCTCCTCGTCCAGACTGTTGCTGACGAGAGCGCCGAGCGCGGTGGAGTTGCCGACGACGGCCACCCGCGGGCCGGTCGGCAGCGGCTGCGAGGTCAGCAGCAGCGCGACGTCGAACAGGTCGCCGAGGGTGTCCACTCGGATGACCCCCGACGCCTCGAACAGCGCGCGCACGCTGACCTCGGGCACCTCGACCGAGGTGTACGCCAGCCCCGGGACGACCATCGTGGCGCCGCCCTTGACGGCCACGATCGGCTTGCTGCGCCCGAGCCGGCGGGCCACCCGGGCGAACTTGCGCGGGTTGCCGAAGCTCTCGAGGTACATCAGCACGACGTCGGTGTCCGGATCGGTCTCCCAGTACTGCATGAGGTCGTTGCCCGAGACGTCGGCGCGGTTGCCGGCCGAGACGAACGTCGACACCCCCAGCCCACGGCGCGACGCCTCGCCGAGCACCGCGACGCCGAGCGCGCCGGACTGGCAGAAGAACCCGGCCCGCCCGACGAGCGGCGGCAGCGGCGCGAGCGAGGCATTCAGCTGCACCGCCGGATCGGTGTTCAGAATGCCCAGGCAGTTGGGGCCGACGACCCGGATGCCGTGGTTGCGGGCGGCGTCGATGAGCTCGCGCTGCGCGGCCCGGCCGGCGTCGCGCTCGTCGTCGGCACCGCGCTCGCCGAAGCCGCCGCTGATGACGACCAGCCCACGAACGCCGCGCTGCGCGCATTCGTCGACGACGCCGGCGACGCTGACCGCCGGCACTGCGATGACCACGAGGTCGATGTCGTCGGGGACGTCGAGCACCGAGGCGTACGCACGCACGCCACCGACGTGCCGGGCGTCGGGATTGACCGGGTAGAGCGGGCCGTCGAAGTTCATCCGCAGCAGGTTGTGGAACACCGCGTTGCCGAGCTTGCCCGGGTCGTTGCTGGCCCCGACCACGGCGACCGACGTCGGGTGCAGCAGCCGGCCGATCGAGCGCGCCTCGGCCCGCTGCTCGCGTTCGCGCATCACGCCCTCGGTCACCGACGTCTCGTCGACCGCGAACTCCAGCGTCACCTCGCCGTACTCGACGTGCCGGGTGGTCTCGTACCCCGCGAGCCGGAAGACCCGGATCATCGCCTCGTTCTCGGCCAGGACGACGGCGATGAATCGCTTCAGGCCCCGCTCGCGGGCTGCCGCAGCGAGGTGCTCGAGCAGCACCGACCCGATGCCCCGGCCCTGGTGGCGGTCGGCGACGACGAACGCCACCTCGGCGTTACCCGTCTGCTCCAGTTGCTCGTACCGACCGACGGCGATGATCTGCCCGGCCAGCACGACGACGAACGCGACGCGGCCCTGGTGATCGACGTGCGTGAAGCGGTACAGGTCGCGCGGCGGGATGCGCGGGTAGGCCGAGAAGTAACGCAGGTAACGGGTGCGCTGCGACAGCCCGGAGTGGAAGGCGACCAGTGCGTCGGCGTCAGCCGGGCGGATCGGGCGCAGGTGCACCGTGCCGCCGTCGGCCGCGACGACGTCGGCCTCCCAGTGCTTCGGCGCCTCGGGCCAGTCGGCGTCGTCGACCGCCGGCGCGTCGTCAGTCACGGGGTCGCCTAGTCTCTCGGGTCGAAGGGGTCGAGCCCGTGCAGCGGGAACACGGCACGTCGGGTCGCGGCGATGGCCCCCTCGAGCCAGCCCTCGCCGCCGGGCTCCCACGGTGTCACCTCGGCGAGCGGGCCCTCGCCCATCGTGGCCGGCAGGTCGCCGCTGACGCCGCGCCCGCGCAGGTAGTCCGTCCATCCGCCGGGGATCTCGGCCTCGGGCGCCACGGGCGTGCCCGACGCCTCGGCCAGCAGGTGCGTCCAGGTGCGCGGGACGCAGCGGATGACGCCGTACCCGCCGCCGCCGAACGCCACCCACTTGCCGTTGGCGCAGGCGTGCGCCAACTCGTGCAGCTCGGCGATCGCAGCACGCTGGCCGTCGACGGTGAGTCCGAGGTTGGCCAGCGGGTCCTCGTGGTGCGTGTCGCACCCGCACTGGGTCACCAGGACGTCCGGCCCGAACGCGCGCACGACGCCCGGGACGACCGCGCGGAACGCCCGGAGCCAGCCGGCGTCCCGGGTGCCCGGTGGCAGCGCGACGTTCACCGCCGTGCCCTCGGCGGCGCCGGTGCCGATCTCGGTCGGCAGGCCGGTGCCCGGGAACAGCGTCCGCGGATCCTGGTGCAGGCTGACGGTGAGCACCCGCGGGTCGTCGTAGAACGCGGTCTGGACGCCGTCGCCGTGGTGCACGTCGATGTCGACGTACGCGACCTTCTGCGCCCCGGCGTCGAGCAGCGAGCGGATTGCGAGCACGACGTCGTTGAAGATGCAGAACCCCGACGCCTGATCGCGCATTGCGTGGTGCAGGCCGCCGGCGATGTTCACCGCGTGGTCGGCGTCGCCGTTCCACACCTGCATCGCCGCGGCCGCCGACCCCCCGGCGATCAGAGCCGACACGTCGTACATGCCGGGGAACACCGGGTCGTCGCTCGTGCCCAGCCCGAAACCCTCGAAGTCCGCGTCCTCGCTCGCGGTGCGCACGGCGGCGAGGTAGTCGGCCGAATGTACGGTGAGCAGCTGGGCGTCATCGGCCGCGACGGACGGCAGCACCGTCAGCCGGTCGAGGACACCCAGCTCCCGGGCCAGTCGGACGGTGAGGTCGAGGCGCACCGGGTTCATCGGGTGATCGCCGAAGTCGTAGTCGAGGTAGCGCTCGTCCCAGATCGCGGCCGCCCGGCACCCGCCCCACTCGCCCATGCTCCGACGGTAACGGGTGCGGCTAGCCTCGGCGCGTGTTGAACCCGACGTACCCGATCCGCACCGAGCGACTGCAGCTGCGCCCGCTCGTCGCCACCGACGTCGAGGCGATGGCCGCCTACCAGTCGCGCCCCGACGTCTGCCGCTACATCCCGTACGAGCCGCGCGGCGCCGACGTCATCGCCGCCCGGGTGGCCGACCCTGCGCTCAACCGGTCAGCCGTGCTCGCCGAGGGCGACGTGCTGTGGCTCGGCATCGCGCTCGACGGCACCGTCGTCGGTGACGTGATCCTCGCCTGGCGCAGCGCCGAGCACCGGACGGTCGAGATCGGCTACGTGCTGCATCCCGACCACAGCGGCCGCGGCTACGTCACCGAGGCCTGCCGCGCGCTGCTCGCGCTGGCGTTCGACGGCCTCGATGCGCACCGCGTCATCGCCCGCCTCGACGCCCGCAATGAGGCGTCGGCCCGGGTTGCGCGGCGCCTGGGCATGCGGCAGGAGGCGCACCTCGTCGAGAACGAGTGGTTCAAGGGCGAGTGGACCGACGAGCTCGACTTCGCGATCCTCGCCGCCGAGTGGCGCGACACCCGGACGGACGGCGGGACGTGACGTCGGAGGCTGGCGTCGGCCCGGCGAGCTTGCCACTATCGAGGTTGGTCAACGGTGACTCGAGCGAGAGGCTCAGCTTGTCAGCCAAGACGCCCGGGACGGGCCACTGATGCCGACCGATCTGGGCGGGCTCGTCGAAGATCTGCGGGCGGAGTCCGACGTCCTGCTCACGATCCTCGCCGGCTTCGACGACGCGGACTGGACGCGGCCCACGCCCGCCGCCGGGTGGACCGTGACCGACCAGGTGAGCCATCTGGCCTACTTCGACGAGGCCACGCTGCTGAGCCTGACCGACGAGCAACGGTTCCGCCTGGAGGCCGACGCGCTGACCGCCGGCGGGGAGGACTTCCCCGACACCGTGGCCGCCGATCACCGCCACCTCGGTGGAGCCGAGCTGCTGGCCTGGTTCCGCCGCGCCCGCGCCGCGCTGCTGGACGCCTACGCGCGCGTCGATCCGCAGCGCCGACTGCCGTGGTACGGCCCGGACATGGGCCCCGCCTCGTCGGTCACCGCGCGACTGATGGAGACCTGGGCGCACGGCCAGGACATCGCCGACGCCGTCGGCACCGAGCGGCCGGCCACGGATCGGCTGCGCCACATCGCGCATCTGGGGGTACGCACCTTCGCTTTCAGCTACGCACTGAACGGCCGGGCGGTGCCTGCCGAGCCGGTGCGGGTCGAACTCGTCGCGCCGGATGGCGGTGACGCCTGGGTGTGGGGCCCGTCCGATGCGCCGGACCGCGTGACCGGCCCAGCTCTGGACTTCTGCCTCGTCGTCACCCAGCGCCGCCACGTGTCCGACACCGCGCTCGAGCTCACCGGGGCCACGGCCCGGGACTGGATCTCGATCGCGCAGACCTTCGCCGGGGCTCCGGGCACCGGTCGGGCCCCGTCGAAACGCCCGCCGAATGCTCAGGAGGCACACGGATGAACGGATCGCGCCGCGCGGTGCGCATCGGCAACTCGTCCGGTTTCTTCGGCGACCGGGCCGCGGCCACCCGCGAGATGGTCGAGGGTGGCCCCATCGACGTGCTCACCGGCGACTACCTGGCCGAGCTCACCATGCTCATCCTGTGGAAGGTGCGGCAGAAGGACCCCACGGCCGGTTATGCACGCTCGGTCCTCGCGCAGCTCGAAGAGGTCCTGGGCACCTGCCTGGACCGCGGGATCAAGATCGTCAACAACGCCGGCGGCCTGAACCCGTCCGGACTGGCCCGGCAACTGGCCGCCCTCGCCGAGCGCCTCGGCCTGCACCCGAAGATCGCCTACGTCGACGGCGACGACCTGCTGCCGCGGATCGACGACCTGATCGCCGCCGGACACCCGATGGCGAACCTGGACACCGGTGTGTCGCTCGCCGACTCGGGAGCCGAACCGGTCACCGCGAACGCCTACCTGGGCGGCTGGGGAATCACCGCCGCGCTCGCGGCCGGCGCCGACATCGTCGTGTGCCCGCGGGTCACCGACGCCTCGCTGGTCGTCGGGCCCGCCGCGTGGTGGCACGGCTGGCAGCGCGACGACCTCGACGCGCTGGCCGGCGCGGTCGTGGCCGGGCACGTGATCGAATGCGGGCCGCAGGCCACGGGGGGCAACTACTCCTTCCTCGACGAGATCCGCGACCGTCGCCACCCCGGATTCCCGATCGCCGAGGTCGCCCACGACGGCAGCAGCGTCATCACCAAGCACCCCGACACGGGCGGCCTGGTGTCGGTCGGCACCGTCACCGCGCAGCTGCTGTACGAGATCGCCGAACCCGCATACGCGAACCCCGACGTCGTCGCCCATTTCGACACCGTGACCGTCGAGCAGGTCGACGTCGACCGGGTCGAGATCTCCGGGTGCGTGGGCAGCCCGCCGCCGGACACCACCAAGGTCGCCATCAACTTCGTGGGCGGGTACCGCAACACGATGACGCTCGTGCTCACCGGACTCGACATCGAGGCCAAGGCGGCGTGGGCGCAGGACGAGCTGTTCACCGTCCTCGGCGGCACGGCCCAGTTCGCCGACGTCGACGTACGGCTCCTACGGTTCGACACTCCCGACGCGCCCACCAACGAGCAGGCCACCGCGCACCTGCGCATCACGGTCAAGGACGAGGACCCGCGCAAGGTCGGACGGCGCTTCTCCAACGCGACGATGGAGCTGGCACTGGGTGGTTACGCCGGCTTCCACACCACGACACCGCCCGGCCCGGAGAGCGCCTACGGCGTGTACTGGCCGGCGCTGGTCCCGGCGTCCGCCGTCCACCACCGCGTCGTGCTGCCCGACGGCGACGTGCTCGCGATCGAACCGACCCCGACCGGTCCCGCGCGTCACCTGCCCGCGGTGCCTGTGCCGACGCAGGACGACATCGGGCCGACGACGACGAGAGCCCCGTTGGGCCGGGTGTGCGCCGCCCGCTCGGGCGACAAGGGCGGCAACGCCAACGTCGGGATCTGGGCCCGGGACGTCGCGGGGTACGACTGGCTGCGCAGCTACCTGACCGTCGAGCGGTTCCGGCAGCTGCTGACCGAAGCGGCCGACCTCGACGTCCACCGCTTCGAGCTGCCGAACCTGAACGCGGTCAACTTCGTGGCCGTCGGCCTGCTGGGTACCGGCGTGGCGTCCTCCACCCGCCCTGATCCGCAGGCGAAGGGGCTGGGCGAGTACCTCCGCTCCCGGCTCGTCGACATCCCCGTGGCCCTGCTGCAGACCGATGACTGAGCGCGCCTCGGGCTGACGCGCACGCGCACCCCACCGTCAGGCCAGCGCGGCAGCCAGGTCCTCGATCAGGTCCTCGATGTTCTCGATGCCCACCGACAACCGCACGAGGTCGTCGGGCACCTCGAGCGGTGAGCCGGCGACGCTGGCGTGCGTCATGCGGCCGGGGTGCTCGATGAGCGATTCGACGCCGCCGAGCGACTCGCCGAGCGTGAACACCGACACCAACTCGCAGGTCTTCAACGCCGTCTCGACGCCGCCCTTGAGCGTGAACGAGACCATCCCGCCGAACCGACTCATCTGCCGCGCCGCGACATCGTGGCCCGCGTGCGACGGCAATCCCGGGTAGAGCACCGACGACACGGCCGGGTGCTGTGCCAGGAACTCGACGACCTGCTCGGCGTTGTCGCAGTGCCGGTCCATGCGCACCGCCAGGGTCTTGATCCCCCGCAACACGAGCCACGCGTCGAACGGGCCGGCCACCGCTCCCATGGCGTTCTGGTGGAAGGCCAGCTCGTCGCCGAGCGCGGCGTCGGCCGTGATCAACGCACCGCCGACGACGTCGGAGTGGCCCCCGAGGTACTTGGTGGTGGAGTGCACGACGACGTCGGCGCCGAGGGCGATCGGCCGCTGCAGGTAGGGCGAGGCGAAGGTGTTGTCGACGACGAGCCGCACACCCGACTCGTGTGCCACAGCCGCCAGGCCGGCGATGTCGGCGATGCCCAGCAGCGGATTGGTGGGCGTCTCGCACCAGAGGATCCTGGTGTTCGGACGCACCGCGGCGCGGACGGCGTCGAGGTCACCGAGCGGCACCGGCGTGTACTCGACGCCCCAGTTGGCCAGCACTGTGGCCACCAATCGGAAGGTCCCACCGTAGGCGTCGCCCGGCAGGATCACGTGATCGCCGGGGCGACAGACGGCACGGAACAGCGCGTCCTCCGCGGCCAGGCCGCTGGCGAAGGCGAGGCCGCGGGCCCCGCCTTCCAGCGCCGCCAGCGCGGTCTCGAGCGCGGTGCGCGTGGGGTTGGCACTGCGGCTGTACTCGTAACCGCCGCGCAGCCCGCCGACGCCGTCCTGCTTGTAGGTGGACGTCGCGTAGATCGGCACGACGACCGATCCGGTGTACGGGTCGGGCTCCTGCCCCGCGTGGATCGCCCTGGTGTCGAAGCCGCTCATGGATTCCACGCTACCGACCGGCCCGGGCGAGCAGGATCACAGCGGCACGAGAGCGATTCATGCCCGGTTCACTGGCCGGTCCATCAGACTCGGCGTATGGCGGACTCGCGATCGAGACCGTCCCTGCTCGCCGCGAGCGGCCTGCTGATCCTCGTGATCACGACCGGCGTCGTCGTGGTCGCCCTGCGCGGCGGATCGAGCGCCGGCGGCCCGGTCGCCGCCGGCAGCACCGCGCGCACCGCCGCCCCCTCGGCCGACGTCCCGGCGCCGACATCCACCTCGAGCGCCGCGGCGTCGAGGAGTGCGTCGGCGTCGACGACCGCTTTGGCGAAGCTGACCCGGCTCGTGTCCGCGCGCTCGAAGAGCTCGACATCGGTCGCCGCGCTCGACACGGTCACCGGCGCCACCGCGTCCGCGGGAGCGACGAGCGGGATGACCGCCGCCAGTGCCGCCAAGGTCGAACTGCTGGAGAGCCTGTTGTTGACCCGGCAGCGCAGCGACGAAAGCCTCAGCAGCAGCGAGCTGGCCAGCGTCACCGCGATGATCGAGCACAGCGACAACAGCGCCGCCGACGACGTGTTCTACGACATCGGCGGGCGCGACGCGGTCGAGGACGACGAGAACGATCTCGGTCTGTCGACACGCAGGACCGAGCTCGGCGATTCCGACCTGTGGGGCCTGACCACGACGAGCGCGGCGCAGCAACTCGTGCTGCTGCGAAACCTCGTCGAGGCCGACAGCCCCTTGAACGCGACGAATCGCGCGTTGGCGCTGCGCCTGATGCGCAACGTCGAGGTCGACCAGACATGGGGCGTCCCGGTGGCCGCGACGTCGGGCCACCCGGCCGTCAAGAACGGCTGGCTCGGCGTCGGCACCGACAACGGCCTCTGGGCGGTGAACAGCCTCGGCGTCGTCACCATCAACGGGCACACCGTCGTCATGGCGGTCATGACCCAGCACAACAGCTCCTACGCCGGCGGGGTGACCCGGGTGCAGAGCCTCGTCCGCGCCACCGCGGCGGTGCTGAACTCATGACTCGTCCGACGCCCCGCTGCCTGGTCGTGGCCGCCGCCCTGGCCGCCACCTCGCTCGCGCTGCCGGTCACCGCAGCGAACGCGGGCACGCCGCGCCAACGCCTCGACGCGCTCGTGCGCCAGCGCAGCCGCAGCTCCACGTCGATCACGGTCGTCGACGTGACCGCACGTCACACGCTGACCGTGGGCAGCACGTCGGGAATGATCACCGCCAGCGTGGTCAAGCTCGAACTGCTCGAGACGCTGCTGGCCATCCGCCAGTCGCAGCACCGCCGGCCCACCGTCACCGAGCGACGCCACCTCGTGCCCATGATCGAGCACAGCTCGAACGCCGACGCCAGCTGGGTGTTTCGCCGCATCGGGGGCCGCGAGGGAGCGATCCGCTGGGAGAACCGCCTCGGGCTGCGCACGCGGGTCACCGTTCCTGGGCACAACGGCTACTGGGGGTTGACGAAGACCAGCGCATCGGAGCAGACCGCCCTGCTCGACAACCTCGTCACGACGACGTCACCGTTGAGCAGCGCCAACCGCGCCTACGCCCTGGGCCTCATGCGGCACGTGGAACACGATCAGCGGTGGGGCGTGCCCGTCGTCGCGACGTCGGGCACGCCGGCAAACAAGAACGGGTGGGTCAACATCGTGGCCGACCACGACCACTGGGCCGTCAACAGCGTCGGCGTGGTCACCGTCCGGCACCACACCCTGCTGGTGGCGGTGATGACGCAGCACAACCACGGATTCGCCGCCGGGCGACGCCGGGTCGAGCAGCTGGCTCGCGCCGCGGTAGCGGCCGAACAGTCCTCGTGAGCCGAACAGGGGTGGACGCGCACGGCTCGGTAGCGTCTGCCGCAATGAGCTTTCGACGACGCGCTGCAGGTATCGCCACCGTGACAGCCCTGCTTGCCACGTCGGCCGCCTGCTCGAGCGGATCGGGCCCGGCCGACGTCACCAGCACAGCCCCAGGACCGGCCACCGG
>CAZZVT010000099.1:4378-12502 GCA_964657545.1 uncultured Jatrophihabitantaceae bacterium | reverse complement strand
CAGCGCGGTGAGCTCGTCGACCAGGGTTGCGCGCGACATGCGCAGCCGTCCGGACAGCACGGCGTCGATGACATCGGCCGAGCCGCCCATCACGAACAGCGCGGTGGCGCGTGCCCGGCGCCGCTGCGCCAGGCCGAGCGAGCTCAGTACCGAGATGGTGTCGATGATCAGGTCGGCGAAGCTGGTGACGAGTGCCTGCCGGTGTTCGCGCAGCGGCCCGTGTCCCGTACCGGCCACGAGCATCGCGTTGGCCTTGCGCAGGTCGGCCGCCACCACTCCGTAGCCGGCGTCGATGACCGCGCGCACCTGGGCCTCGGTGGTCGGCGGTGCGCGGCGGGCGGCCGCGACCGCCTCGGTGGCGACCTCGTCGGTCACCGACGACACCGCCGCCGAGAGCAGGCCGTCGAGGTCGGCGAAGTTCTCGTAGAAGTACCGCGGCGTGAGCCGGGCCCGGGCACAGACCGAGCGGACGCTGACGCCGGCCAGCCCTTCGTCGAGCAGGCAGTCCAGCGCCGTCTCGAGCAGTACGCGGCGCCGTTCGTCACGCCGCTCCTCGGCGGATACCCCACGGTATGAACGAGTCGACGCCACGCTCAGCTCCAGACATTGACAACGGTCGTTGTCACACTATGGTCGGAGCACACCGGACGGCAAGGGAGTGAGCATGACGAGCACCGAGCTGCGCGAGTTGCCGGGCGACGCCGGCCTGCCGCTCATCCATCATTCGTGGGACTTCGTGAGCGGCCGACTCGCCACCGGACGGTCACGCTTCGACACCTACGGGCCGGTCTCGTGGATGACGGCGCTGGGCAAGACGTGGGTCTCGGCCCTCGGCCCGGACGCGGTCGGTGAGGTGCTCACCAACCGCAACCGCGTCTTCGACAGCGGGCCCGGCTGGGGCTTCCTGATCGGGCCGTTCTTCCGGCGCGGGCTCATGCTGCTCGACGGCGCCGAGCACCACGCCCACCGGCGGATCATGCAGGAGGCGTTCACCGCGCAGCGGCTGGCCGGTTACCTCGATCCCATGAACCGCACGATCACCGAGAGCCTGGCCGGCTGGCCGGAATCGGGCCGGCTCGCCTTCTACCCGACGGTCAAGCAGCTGACCCTCGACGTCGCGACCAACACCTTCATGGGCGCCGAGACCGGCGCGCAGGCCGACCGGTTGAACACCGCATTCGTCGACGCCGTGCGGGCCGGAACCGCGTTCGTCCGGTTCCCGGTACCCGGCCTGCGCTGGTCGCGGGGCCTGCGCGGACGCGCCGCGCTCGAGCAGTACCTGACCCCACGGATCGCCGAGAAGCGCGCCGGGGACGGCACCGACCTGTTCGGCGCGTTGTGCCACGCGCAGGTCGAGGACGACAGCTTCACCGACGCCGACGTCGTCAACCACATGATCTTCCTGCTGATGGCCGCGCATGACACGTCGACGATCACCCTGACCTCGATGGCCTACTACCTGGCCAGGAACCCCGAGTGGCAGGACCGCTGCCGCGACGAGTCGCTCGCGCTGGGGACCGAGGCCGTGGCGTACGACGACCTCGACCGGCTCGTCGCCCTGGACCTCGTCATGAAGGAATCCCTGCGGCTCGTGGTGCCCGTCCCGGGCGTCATGCGCAAGACCTCGGCCGACACGGAACTGCTGGGCTACCGGGTACCGGCCGGCACCTACGTCGCCGCAAACCTGTGGGGCGTGCACCACTTCGAAGAGTGGTGGCCCGACCCCGAGCGCTTCGACCCGGGCCGCTTCGCCGACGACCGCCGCGAGGACAAGATCCACCGGCACGCGTTCATGCCGTTCGGCAACGGGGTGCACAAGTGCATCGGTATGTACTTCGGCGGCATGGAGATCAAGGCGACGATGCACCAGTTGCTGCGCAAGTACCGCCTCTCGGTGCCCGACGGTTACGAGATGCCGCTGGACTGGTCGTCGCTGCCGAGGCCGCGCGACGGGCTGCCGGTGACGCTGCACCCCCTGTAATGCCACGATGACACCACTCCCCGATAGGAAGGCAGCACGCCTGTGACCTCCTCCCTTGCCGGCCGCACCATCCTGATGTCCGGCGGCAGCCGCGGCATCGGCCTGGCCATCGCCGTGCGCGCCGCGCGCGACGGCGCGAATATCGCGCTGCTGGCGAAGACGGACACGCCCGACCCGCGCCTGCCCGGCACCATCCACAGCGCAGCGGAGGAGATCGCCGCTGCGGGTGGCACCGCGCTGCCGATCGTCGGCGACGTCCGCGACGACGAGTCGGTTGCCGGCGCCGTGGCCAGGACGGTCGAGCGGTTCGGTGGCATCGACATCGTCGTGAACAACGCCTCGGCCATCAACCTCAACAACATCGGAGACCTGCCGCCCAAGCGTTACGACCTCATGCTCGACATCAACGCGCGCGGCACGTTCCTGCTGACCAGCGCCGCGCTGCCGCACCTCGCGAAGTCCGACAACCCGCATGTGCTGACGCTCTCGCCGCCGCTGAACCTCGACCGCAGGTGGTTCGCCGGGCACGCGCCGTACACGGTCAGCAAGTACGCGATGACCATGCTGACGCTCGGCGTGGCCGAGGGTCGGCGCGAGGAGGGCATCGCCGGCAACTGCCTGTGGCCCCGCACCCTGATCGCCACCGCCGCCGTCCAGAACCTGCTGGGCGGCGACGCGCAGATCGCGAAGGCCCGACGCCCCGAGATCATGGCCGACGCCGCGCACGCCGTCCTGACCCGTACGGCCCGCGAATGCACCGGCAACACCTTCATCGACGACGAGGTGCTCGCGCAGATCGGGGTCACCGACCTCAGCGGCTACCGCTACGGCGACGGCACCGAGGACGAGCTCGAGATCGACCTCTTCCTCTGAGCCGCTCCCCCGGTGTCGGCTTTCTCGACGACACCGGCCCGATCGCCTTCGCCCATCGGGGGTTCGCGCCGCACGGCGGTGAGAACTCGATGGCCGCCTTCCAGGCCGCCGTGGATCTCGGCTACCGCTACCTCGAGACCGACGTCCGGGTCACCTCGGACGGCGTCGCGCTGGCCTTCCACGATGCGACGCTGGACCGGGTCACCGACGCCCGCGGTCGGATCGACCGGTTGCCGTGGGCAGCGGTCCGCACCGCACGGATCGGCGGTACGGAACCGATCCCGCTGCTCACCGACGTTCTGGCCACCTGGCCCGACGTCTGTCTCAACCTCGACATCAAGGCCGACAGCGGGCTGGGCCCCACCGCCGACGCCGTCCGCTCGACCGGGGCGCTGTCCAAGGTGTGCATCGGGTCGTTCTCCGGACGCCGGGTGCGTGCCGTCCGGCGGTTACTCGGGCCCGACCTCGTCACCGGCCTCGATCCGCGCGAGGCACTGGGCCTGCGCCTCGCGCGCGGTCCGCTGGCCGGCGGCCTGCGTGGACGCTGCGCGCAGGTGCCGCCGCGCATCGGCCCGGTGCCGCTCGTCGACCGCGGTTACCTCGCGGCCGCCCGGCGGCTCGGGGTGCGCGTCCACGTCTGGACGATCAACGACCCCGCCGGGATGACCCGGCTCCTCGACCTCGGCGTCGACGGCCTGATGACCGACCGCGCCGACCTGCTGCGCGACGTCCTGCTCGAGCGCGGCCAGTGGCGCTGAGCCGCCAACCCTCGCCGGACAGCACCGTCGCGGGCTTGACATCGTTACCGACCGGCGCATCCGGGAACCCTGTGGTGGACAGGTTCGTTGAACCATTCGGAGCACCGGCGGTTCCCGCGGGCTCATCACGTCGTTCGAGAAAGGTGCCCATCATGGCGGATCGCACTCTGCGAGGCAGTCGGCTCGGCGCCATCAGCTACGAGACCGAGTACGGGGCCGAACCGGCTCCGCGCAACATCGCGGCCTACCGCTGCGAGCGCGGCCACGAGTTCTCGGTGCCGTTCTCCGAGGAAGCCGACATCCCCAGCACCTGGGACTGCCGCCTCGATGGCACGGTGGCCAAACTGATCGATGGCCCCGAGCCCGAGGCGAAGAAGGTCAAGGCGCCGCGTACGCACTGGGACATGCTCATGGAGCGCCGCACCATCGAAGACCTCGAAGAGGTCCTTGCCGAGCGGCTCGACGTACTGCGCGCCCGACGGGGTCAGAAGAGCGCCTGACCGCTGCAGGCCCGCTGCGCGAACACCAGAGGCCGTCCGGATCTGTGATCCGGGCGGCCGTTTGCATGTGCACAGCCGTCAGAACAGTGCGAGCTGCTCGGTGGCCGGCCGCCGGGCCGGCAACGGCGGGAGTCGCCGCGGGGCCGAGGGCCGCCACCGGTGCCGCTCGGCCGCCGGATCGGGGCGCACCGGGACGGCGACTTCGCCGTCGTCGGGTTCGACCTCGGCCAGCACCCGCACCGCGTTGCCCGTCGACCACGTGAGGTTGTGGGCCCGGAACGTGGCCGCGACCGGACCGGCGGCCAGCGGCAGCACACCCGGGCCACGCCGCAGATCGAGGCCGAGCTCGACGTCGGTGTGCATCGTCATCACCCGGCAGTTCAGCTCCCACGCCTCGCGCGCGCCGTCGGCGGACATGCGTCGGGCGGCTCCGGCACCGAGCCGGGACGCCACCGCCCCGAGGTCGTCGAACGCGGCCCGCGCCGAGCCGAACTCGGCCAGCAACCGTGCTGCCAGCTTCGGGCCGACGCCCCGCACGCCCGGCAGGTTGTCGGACGGGTCGCCGCGCAATGCCGCGAAATCGCGGTACTGCTCGGGTCGGACGCCGAGCAGCATGACCAGCCGGTCGGGCGTCATGGTCGGTGACGCGTCGACACCACCGTTGATGATGCGCAGTACGTGGGTGTGGGAGTCGATGAGGGCGAAGGCGTCGCGGTCGGACGTCGCGATGACGGTGCGGGCGCCGCAGCGCGGGGCGAACGCCGCCACCGACGCCAGGACGTCGTCGGCCTCGAGCCCCGGCGGGACGACCACGGCCACGCCGATCTCGCGCAGGACCGCCACGGCCTGGGCCAACTGCTCGACCAGCGTGTCGAGCTTCTCGACCCGGTTCGCCTTGTAGGACGGCCAGCGGTCGCGACGCACGGAACGGTCGGCATCGTCGAAGCCCACGACGACGGCTGCCGGGCGTACGCGCTCGACTGCCGCCACCAGCTGGGTCAGCAGCCCCCGCACCGCCCACGACGGCTGCCCGCTCTGCGCCTGCGCGTGGAAGCTGCGGTGCACGAGCGAGTTGCCGTCGACGGCAAGGATGACCGGCTGCTCCACGTCCGTCACTCTGCCATCCGGCGGGGACAACACCGGGGATGGGCGCGTGCCGAATCCGATGTACCTGGGTAAAGGTCTCGTGGAGATCGAACGGCACACAGAGGAGCAGGCCATGGCACAGACGCAGGAGGCAAGTCTGGCCGGGCTCGCTCGCCAACACCGCAACGCCGTCACGAAGGCCGCCGCCCTCACCGCCGTCGGCGGCGTGCTGTTCGGCTACGACACCGGCGTGGTCGGTGGTGTGCTGCCCAACATCTCCAGCGACTTCCACCTCAACAGCCCGTTCCTCAAAGGACTCGTGGTCGCGATCCTGCTGGCCGGCGCTACGGTCGGCGCCGTGGTCGCAGGTCGTATCGCCGACCAGCTGGGTCGCCGACGCACCATCCTGATCACCAGCATCGTGTTCGTCGTCGGCCTGCTGATGTCCTCGCTCGCCCCGGCGCTGTGGGTGTTCTGGGTCAGCCGCTTCGTCATCGGGCTCGGCGTCGGGTCGACGTCCTTCGTCGTGCCGCTCTATATAGGCGAGATCGCCCCACCCGAGCGGCGCGGCGGCCTGGTCTCGCTCAACCAGCTGTCGGTCACCATCGGCATCCTGGTCAGCGAGCTGGTCGCCTACGGGCTGTCCGGTCACGGCGACTGGCGGATCAGCGTCGGGCTGGCGCTGCTGCCCGCGGTGGTGCTCGGCCTCGGCGTCATCCGCGAACCGGAGAGTCCGGCATGGCTGGTGCGCCAGGGCCGCGAGGACGACGCCCGCGCGGTGCTGCACACCCTGCGCGACACCGAGGAAGCGATCGACGCCGAGATCGCATCGGTGAAGGACGTGGCCCACGAGGAGAGCAAGGGTTCGATCGGCGACCTCGTCGACCGGCGGCTGCGTCCGGCTCTGATCCTCGGTGTGCTGCTTGCCGTCATCCAGCAGATCACCGGTATCAACACCGTCATCTATTTCGCCCCCACCGTCCTGCAGGAGGCCGGGCTGGGCTCGTCGGCCTCGCTGCTCGCCCTGGTCATCGTCGGCGTCACCAACGTCGTCATGACCGTGCTGGCCGTGCGCTACCTCGACCGCGTCGGACGGCGCCCGCTGCTGATCTGGGGCATGGTCGGCATGATCGTCGGCATCGGTGCGCTGGCCGCCACGTTCGCGATCGGCCTGGGCGGCAGCGGCGCCGTGTTCGCGACCATCGCCCTGGCCTTCTACGTCGGCTCGTTCGCGATCAGCCTCGGCCCGATCGTGTGGCTGCTGATCGCCGAGATCTTCCCGCTGCGGGTGCGCGGCCAGGCTGCATCGATCGCCACCATGGCCAACTGGGCCGCCAACCTCGTCGTCGCCGTGTCCTACCTGTCGATCATCTCCTGGATCGGGCGCACCGGGACGTTCGCGCTCTACGGCGTCGTCACCGTGCTGTCACTGATCTACGTGGTCGCCAAGGTGCCCGAGACGAAGGGCATGACGCTGGCCAAGATCGAGGAGGCCATCGACGGCACTGCGCACGACGACGACCGCACGGTCGCCGCCTGAGTCGCTGCCTGAGGCCTCACCTGGCGTTGCCGATCAACCACCGGCCGCCGGTGGCGAGGCAGGCCACCGTGGCCAGCAGGAACACCGCGATCCAGACCAGCCCGGGCACGCGGGTGAGCCGTGCCAGCACATCGGCGTCGGAGTCGCGGGCCCGCCCACCGCGGCGCTCGTGCTGCAGTTCAAGCACCGGACGGGGCGCCGAGATCAGCAGGAACCAGGCGCCCGCGTAGGCGAACCCCGTCTGCACCTGCGGATTCGCCCGCCAGGACACCGCGAACACCGCTGCCCCCGCAAGCAGCACCGAGAACACGCCGTAGAGGTTGCGGATCGCGACGAGTAGCAACGCCAGGGCCACGACGACGAGCCACAGCACGGCCACCGAGTGGCCGCGGTGCAGCAGGTAGGCGGCACCCAGCCCCAGTAGCGCCGGTCCGGGATAACCCGCGGCCGCGGTGGTGATCATGCCCGGGCCCCGCGATCGGCCGCGCGAGAGCGTCAGCCCGGACGTGTCCGAGTGCAACCGGATTCCGGCCAGTCGCCGACCGCTGAGCAGTGCCGCCGCACCGTGCGCGCCCTCGTGCGCGATCGTCACGACGTGCCGGGTCACCCGCCAGCACGAGGGCACGACCACGAGCGCGAGGGCGAGCACGCCGGTGAGGGCGACGATGCGCGGCTCGGGCGCTGGTTGGCTGCCCAGCGCGCGGTGCCAGACGTCAGCGATGACGCCGGACGGCGGCGCGAACCTGGTCGGCCCGGTGCCGGACACCCCACCGGGTGACGCGGGCGAATGCCTCGCGCACGATCTCGCCGCTCATCTTGGACTCGCCCCGCTCGCGCTCGACGAACGTGATGGGCACCTCGACCACCCGGAAGCCGGCGTCGAGCGCGCGGCGGGCGAGATCGACCTGGAAGCAGTAACCCTGCGACGCGACGCCGGCATAGTCGATGCCCTCGAGCGTCGCCCGACGGAAAGCCCGGTAGCCGCCGGTCGCGTCGCGCAACCGGATCCCCAGCGCCAGGCGGGTGTAGACATTGCCACCGCGCGAGATCAGCTCGCGCGAGCGCGGCCAGTTCACCACGGCCCCACCGGGGACGTAGCGCGAGCCGAGCACGAGGTCGGCGTCGTCGAGCGCGCTCAGCAACCGGGGCAGCTGCTCCGGGGCGTGCGAGCCGTCGGCGTCCATCTCTACGACGACGTCGAAGTCCTGCGCAAGACCCCAGTCGAAGCCGGCGATGTAGGCCGCGCCGAGGCCGGCCTTCGACGTGCGGTGCAGGACGTGGACGCGGGGGTCACCGTCGGCGAGCTCGTCGGCGATCTTGCCGGTGCCGTCGGGGCTGCCGTCGTCGACGACGAGCAGATGCGCGTCCGGCACCGAACTCGTGATG
>CAZZVT010000099.1:0-4368 GCA_964657545.1 uncultured Jatrophihabitantaceae bacterium | reverse complement strand
CCCGCCTCGGGTCCGGACGGCTGCTCATCCGGCCCTCGGGGACCGAGCCGGTGACCCGCTCGACGATGCGCTCGATGTTCTCGCGCTCGTCGTAGGTCGGGATCACGACCAGAACGGCCGTCATTGACGCACCATCTCCTCCTGCGGTTCGGCGAGCGGCTGCTCCGGTGCCACGATCCGGTCGCGGCGCCTGCGCAGGAACGCAAACGCCAGGCCGACGAGTGTGCTCGCGCTCAGGACGTACTCCGGAACCGCCCCGACCCGGGTCGCCAGCGTAAGGGTTGTGCGGACCTGTACGGAATCGTCGAGGATGGCCGAGCGGTACAGCGGCCCCGAGCGCTCGAGGATCGTGCCGTCCGGGCCGATCACCGCGGACTTGCCGGTGGTCGCGACCTGCACGACGGTGCGGCCGAACTCGACAGCTCGCAACTGGCTCATGGCCAGCTGCTGGTAGGTCTCCGCGGTGTGGCCGAAGGTGGCGTTGTTGGTCTGCACCACGAGCAACTGCGCGCCGGCCGACACCGAGGAGCGCACCAGGTCGTCGTAGGCGACCTCGAAGCAGATGACGTCACCGACGGGTACGGGACCACCGCGCAGCAGACCGTTGCCCTTCCCGGCCACCATGTCCTGGGTGACGGTCTTGGCCGCCGAGCTGACGGCCTCGGCGATGCTGCGCAGCGGGATGTACTCGGCGAACGGCACCGGGTGCCGCTTGACGTACTCGGCGCCCGGTCCGGACGTCGGCGACCACAGGATGCCGACGTTGCGGCGGTGCGTCGCGCCGGGACCGTCGAGGATGGCGCCGACCAGCACGGGCGCACCCACTGCCTTGACCGCCTTGTCGATCTTGGCGTAAGCGTCGGGGTTCTCGAAGGGATCGACGTCGGAGGAATCCTCGGGCCAGAGCACCAGGCTGGGCCGGGCCACGGTGCCGGCCTTGATCTCGGCCGCGAGCGTCATCGTCTGCCGCACGTGGTTGTCGAGGACCTGCTCGGCACGGGTCTCGATGTCGAGGCTGCCGGTGTCGGGCAGACCGCCCTGGATGAGGGCAATCGTTTCGTGCCGGCCGCCGTGGCCCGGATTCAGCGGAATCGCGAGCACCAGGCCCACAACAGGCACGGCGACGAGCACCGCCACCCCGCCGATCAGCGAGCGGCGGCCGAAGGGCACAGCGGCCAAAGCCGCCTCGGCGAGTCCGGCACCGGCGAGCGCCACGACGAAGGTGACCAGCGGCGCACCGCCGAGCGCCGAGAACCACTTCAGCGGCGACGCAGCCTGGCTGAACGCCAGGCGCCCCCACGGGAACCCGCCGAACGGCAGCCGGTCGCGCAGGCCCTCCTGCAGCACCCACGCCGCGCCGACCCAGAACGCGCGCATCGGCAGCCGGGCCAGGCCCGTCAGGACCGCTCCGAGGACCGCGAAGAACAGCGCAAAGAACAGGCACAGGATCAACCACGGCACGGCGCCGACGTAGATGCTGGTCCAGTGCACGAGCGGCAACATGAACGCTGAGCCGTAGAGGTACCCGAGCCAGAACCCGGTGCGCAGCCGCCGGCCGTCGACGGCCACCGACAGCATCGCGACGCTGACGAAGGCCAACGGCCAGACGCCGAAGCGCGGGAAGGCCAGCACGCCCGCCGCTCCCCCACCGACCGCCACGAGCGCTGCCCACCGCGCGGCGAAGCGCGGCACACGAGCGGCGTGCATCAGGCGGGCGGGGCGCATCGAATCAGTATCCTCGGGCCGACCCGGATCGTGGTGCACGCCTCAGCCGACCCGATCCGTCAGTCCGGTGTCGTGCAGCACCGTTCCGCGCAGCACCGTGGCCAGGCACTCGGGCAGCGGCGCGGCTGAGTCCAGGGTGGGCAGCCCATTTCCGTCGGACTCCGTCCGCCAGACCGCGAAGGTGGCGGGCCGGCCGGGCGCGAGGACGCCGTCCTCGACGTTTCCGCCCGCGCGCCAGCCGGCCCGGGTGTGCGCCTCGAACGCCGTAGCGATGTCGATCGACGCGGCCGGATCGTGGTGGTGCGCTGCCGCCTGCACGGCCGCCCACGGCCCGAGGGCGGTGACCGGCGAGTCGGAACCCAGCACGAGCGGCACACCGGCCGCAGCCAGGTCGGCCAGCCGGTTGAGCGCCAATGCCCGTTGCGCGCCGAGGCGTTGCGCGTACATCCCGTCGACGCCGCCCCACAGCGCGTCGAAGCAGGGCTGCATCGACGCGGTGAGTCCCGACGCCGCCAGCCGGGCAGGGTCGCGCACGTATTCGGCGTGCTCGATGCGCTGCCCGCTCCCGATCGGGCGTCCCGTCCGGGCCGAGGCCAGCTCGTAGGCGTCGAGAACCTGGTCGACGGCGGCGTCTCCGATGGCGTGGAACCCGCTCTGCAGACCGGCGGCCGCGCAGTTGCGGATGTGCTCGGCGAGGTCCTCGGTCGCGTGGCGCAGCAGGCCCTTCTCGCCGGGATGGCTGAGGTACTCCTCGTGCAACGCAGCGGTGGCCGAGCCGAGCGAGCCGTCACAGAACAGGTCGCCCGCGGCCCCGACGACGCCGAGCTGCCGGGCCTTCGCGACCGCGCCGAGCTCACCCCAGTAGGGCACGACGTCGGGCAGGGCCGGGTCGGCGGCCAACTCGATCAGCTCGAGCAGGTCGTCCTCGGTCGAGATCACTGGGCCCGCCATCTCGTGCACGGCGACGATGCCGAGCGACGCGGCATGCCGCAGCATCGCGAGCTGGGCATCTCGGCGCTGCCCGCGGGTCAGCGCCCGCAGCGCGACCTCGCGCACCCGGTCGTGCGCCGGCTCGCGGATCCACCCGTCGGCGCCCACACCGGCTCCGGACAGCCCCGGCACAGCCGCGCGCAGCGCGCTCGACACGACGGCCGAGTGGACGTCGACCCGGGCCAGGTAGACCACCCCGCCGTACGACGCCCGGTCGAGTTCCGCCGATGTCGGCGGCCGGCCCTCGGGCCAGTCGGTCTCGCTCCACCCACCGCCGACCAGCGGGCGGCCGCGCGCGGCACGGGCCGCCGTCTCGACGGCGCGCAACGCCTCGGCCAGCGACGAGCAGCCGCTGAGGTCGAGCGCGGTCAGCGCCAGCCCGGTCGACGTCGCGTGCACATGCGCGTCGACGAACGCCTCGGTGACCAGCGCCCCGCCGAGATCGATCACCCGGACGCCCCGCAGGCCGGTGTCCTCGGCGGCCCGTCGCTCGTCGCCGATCCACTGCACGACACCGCGATCGTCGACGGACATCGCGGATGCGGCGCGATCATGAATGCGCCCGTTGCGGTAGAGGGTCGGCACCCTGCGACGGTAGCGTTCGCGACGCCGGGTCCGCCCCGGTGCGCCGGAGAGGGAGCTGCAGTTGGTAGCCAGCATCGAGGACGTCGCCCGCCGGGCCGGCGTGTCGATCGCGACCGTGTCCAGGGCGCTGCGGGGCCTGCCCGATGTCGCACCCGGCACCCGCGACCGCGTCCTCACCGCGGCCGCCGAGCTCAACTACGTCGCCTCGCCGTTCGCCGCGCGGCTGGCCAGCGGGCGCACCGCGACCATCGGGCTGGTCGTGCCCTTCGTCTCGCGCTGGTTCTTCGCCGAGGTCATCGCCAGCGTCGAGGCCGATCTGCGCCGGGCCGGTCTGGACCTGCTGCTCTACAACCTGGGCAGCGAGGACGGCCGCAAACGCTTCTTCGACGAGATGCCGCTGCGCAAACGGGTCGACGGTGTGCTCGTGGCCAGCCTCGTGCTCGACGACGCGGAGTTCGACGCCCTCACCGCCCTGGACCTGCCGGTCGGACTGCTCGGCATCCAGCGCGAGGGGTTCCTGTCGGCCGGCATCGACGACGTCGCCGCGTCGTACTCGGCCGTGACCCACCTGACGACCCTGGGGCACCGGCGCATCGGCCTGATCGGCGGCGACACCGACGACCCGATGCGTTTCACCCCACCGCTGCACCGCCGCGACGGTTACCGGCAGAGCCTCGCCGAGGCCGGCATCGATCTCGACCCCGCGCTGGAGCGGCTCGGCTACTTCACCGTCGAGGGGGGCCGCGAGGCGACGCGCTACTTCCTCGGCCTTACCGAGCGGCCGACGGCGCTGTTCGCCGAGAGCGACGAGATGGCCTACGGCGCGCTGCGCGAGATCCACCAGGCCGGGCTGCGCCCCGGCGCCGACATTGCAGTCATGGGCTTCGACGACCAGCCGCTCGCCGAGTTGATGGAGCTCTCGTCGGTGCGCCAGCCGGTGCAGCTGCAGGCCCAGGACGTCATCGCCCGGCTGCTGGCGCTCATCGCCGGGGCCGACGACGACGCACCCGGCGAGCCGGCCGTCGTGCTGCCGACCGAGCTGGTGCTGCGGGCCAGCACCGAGGTCAC
>CAZZVT010000098.1:0-12606 GCA_964657545.1 uncultured Jatrophihabitantaceae bacterium | reverse complement strand
AAAGAAGCCAGGGGCGTCGGCGGCTGTCTGTCGACAGCGCCAACGCCCCTGGCGAATGGAGCGACAGGCCACCGGAGCGCTTGCAGGCCCCCGCCCGCCAGCTGCAGATCCGGTGGACACGCATGCCTCCCCCCGAAGGACGATGCGCGGCCGACGAGCGATACCCCCCAGCACGCTCGCGAACTGCCGATCTCAGGATGCCCGGGCCGGCCGGGATCTGCACCCGGGAGTGCGATGCTCACAGCTCGCGCTGAATTCGTAACCCGATTGCAGCCTCGCTCGTTGAGGGCCCGTCACCCGGTCGCGGGATAGGGTGCTGGTTCATCGACCCGGACTGCAGCGAGGGGGTCGGCATGAGCGAGACCACACCGGCCGTCGAGCTGGACGAACCCGCCGGCACCGACCGGATCTGGACGATCCCGAACGCGCTGAGCATCCTGAGGTTGTTCGGTGTGCCGTTGTTCCTGTATCTGGTTCTCGGCCCGCACGAGGATGCCTGGGCGGTCGTGGTGCTCGCGGTGTCGGGTTTCACCGATTGGCTCGACGGTGTGCTGGCGCGTGCGCTGCATCAGATGAGCAGCTTCGGAGCACTGCTCGACCCGCTCGCCGACCGGCTCTACATCCTGGCGACATTGGTCGGGCTCGTGCTGCGGCAGATCATCCCGCTGTGGCTGGCGGTGGTGATCGTCGGCCGCGACCTCGTGCTCGCCCTCGCGCTGCCGTTGCTGCGGCGCGCCGGGTACGGGCCGCCGGCCGTGCACTACCTCGGCAAGGCCGCGACGTTCTGCCTGCTCTACGCCTTCCCGCTTCTGCTGCTGGGGACGTACCACAACCAGACGGCCTACGTCGGCAAGGCGATGGCCTGGGGCTTCACCGTCTGGGGCACGACGCTGTACGTATGGGCCGGCGCGGTCTACCTCAAGCAGGTGATCGGTCTGATCCGAAACCCGGTCCGGACACCCGCCCGTGTCACCTGAGCCGCCCCGCAGTTCGAACCGCGAGTCCGCACAACTGATCATCGACCTCGTCAACAACACCCTGGACCCGGGTTATCGCGCCGCCGCCGAACAGCACGGACCCGACGGCGCGCGTCGCTGGTGGGACCGTCCGGCCGTCGCGCTGGGATGCCTGCTGATCGGCTTCGTCCTCGTCGTGGCCTACGACCACACCCACCGCAGCGCACCCGAGACGCAGCGCGTGCACAACTCGCTCGTCGAACGGGTGCGCGCGGCGCAGTCCGGTGCCGACCAGCTGTCGGCCCAGCTCGGCCGCGCCGAGCGATCCCTGGCCGCCGAGCAGAACCGGGTCCTGCCGAGCTCCGGGGCGAGCGAGCGGCAGAGCGCGGAAGTGGCGGCAGGACAGCTGGCCGTGCACGGGCCGGGGCTCACCGTGACGCTGCGTGAGCCGAAAGCAGCGAAGACGACGTCCAGCAATGGCCGCGTCGGCACTGAACCGGTCGGGGCGACGAGCGTGCTGACCGACCGCGATGTGCGCAGTGTGGTCAACGAGCTCTGGGCCGACGGCGCCGAGGCGATCGCGGTGAACGGCATCCGTCTGACCCCGACGAGCGCCATCCGCTTCGCCGGCGAGGTGGTGCTGGTGGACTTCCAGCCCGTCACCTCGCCGTACCGGATCGACGCCGTGGGCGACGCCGACACGCTGTCGACCAGCTTCGCGCAGAGCGACGTGGCCAGCCGTTACCAGACCCTGGTCAGTGCCGACGGGATCGGGTTCTCCATCGACACCCACTCGAACATCGATCTTCCTGCGGGTGTCCCCGGTACGCTGCGCTACGCCGTGCCGACCACACCGAAGCCCACGCCCACGCGGAGCGCCCGATGATCGCCGGCGCCGCCCTGGTGCTCGGGATCGTGCTCGGCCTGATCCTGCGGCCCACCGTGCCGGGCTGGCTCGAGCCCTACCTGCCCATCGCGGTGGTGGCCGCGCTCGACGCGGTGTTCGGCGGACTGCGCGCCCGGCTCGACGGCATGTTCGACGCCAAGGTCTTCGTGGTGTCCTTCATCTCCAACGTCCTGGTCGCGGCGCTGATCGTCTTCGTCGGCGACAAGCTCGGCGTCGGCGCGCAGCTGTCCACCGCGGTCGTCGTCGTCCTGGGGATCCGAATCTTCGGCAACGCCGCCGCGATCCGTCGACACCTCTTCCGGGCCTGAGCCGTGGCCGACGACAGCGACCTCACCGAGGAGCCGGTGCAGCGGCGCCGAGGGCTGCTCGCCGGCCGGCACGCCTCGGCGGCCGTCATCGGTGTGTTGACGTTGTTGCTGGGCTTCGCGATCGTCGTGCAGGTGCGGGCCAACTCCTCGGGCGACAGCCTCTCGGGCCTGCGTGAGGACGACCTGGTCAGCATTCTCGACAACCAGAACAACCGGGCCGACCGGCTGCGTCAGCAGATCACCCAGCTGCAGGCCAGCCTGCGGCGACTGAAGGACTCCGGCGACCGCTCGGCCGCGGCCAGCGAGCAGGCGCGCACCGAGGCGCAGGCACTCGGGGTGCTGCTCGGCACCCTGCCGGCGACGGGGCCGGGGGTGGCGATCACGGTGTCCGACCCCGACGGCCGCCTCGACGGCGAGGACCTGCTCGACGTCGTCGAGGAGCTGCGTGGTGCCGGTGCCGAGGCGATCTCGTTCGGCTCGGTCCGCGTCAGCACCGATACATCCTTCACCGGTTCGAGGGGGCACGTGCTGGTCGACGGTCGGGCCGTGCAGGCGCCGTACGCGGTGCTGGCGATCGGCGACCCCAAGACGCTCGACACCGCCCTGAACATCCCCGGTGGCGTCGCGGCGACGCTGCGCACCGACGGCGGTTCGTTGACCGTCGTCGAGCGCAGCAAGCTCGGCGTCACGGTGACCCGGACGCTGCCGAGCACCAGGTACACGAAGCCCTCGCGGTGAGGCAGCGGCCGGTGGGTAGGGTCATGGCGGTCTTGGCGCCTGGCAGGAAGGAAGTCACGTATGTCCGATGTGCCCGATGAGTTGAAGTACACGGCCGAGCACGAGTGGGTGCGCAGCAGTGCCGGTTCGAGCAACGTCCGGGTGGGCATCACCGACTATGCCCAGGAGGCGCTCGGCGACGTCGTCTACGTCTCCCTGCCCGAGGTCGGTACCGACGTCGCAGCCGGGGCAACGATCGGTGAGGTCGAATCGACCAAGAGCGTCTCCGACGTCTACGCACCGCTCACCGGCACCGTCACGGCACGCAACCAGGCCCTCGACGATCAGCCCGAACTCATCAACGCCGACCCGTACGGCGAGGGTTGGGTCCTTGAGATCGAGATCTCCGATCCGAACGAGGTCGAGGAACTGCTCGATGCCACGGCCTACGGCGCGCTCGCCGGCTGAGCACCTCGACCCACGATTGACCCTCGCGCCGGGCCAGCCCTAGGCTCGGCGCACCGACCGACATCCGCATCTCGCCCGCGACGGCGCCCCCCATCGGCCGTCACTGAAATGAAGGGTGACCGCGTGTTCTGCACCGCTTGTGGCACCGAGAACGTCCCCGGCAGCCGCTTCTGCGCCCATTGCGGCGCGGCCCTCCCGGTCTCCACCCCGGGTCCCGACGTCACGACGACGATCAACACGACCATCAGCACCACCAGCGGCTCGCTGCCCGATGCCGACGCCGAGTTCTCGGCCGAGGCCCACCAGGGCGCGATCGACGCGCTCACGCCCGGCTCGGCTCTGCTCGTCGTCAAGCGCGGGCCGAACGCGGGCAGCCGTTTCCTGCTCGACCAGGACGTCACCTCGGCGGGTCGTCACCCGGACAGCGACATCTTCCTGGACGATGTGACGGTGTCCCGCAGGCATGCCGAGTTCCGTCGAGAAGGCAGTGGCTACACGGTGCACGACGTCGGTTCGCTCAACGGCAGCTACGTCAACCGTGAGCGCATCGACGCCGCGCCGCTCTCCGGCGGGGACGAAGTGCAGATCGGCAAGTTCCGGCTCGTCTACCTGACGGCGGCGGTGCGCACCGGCGTCGGCGCCAAGGCATGAGCGACATCATCAGACTTCGGGGAGTCCGTCAGTGAGCGATGCTCGCGCAGCGAGGGCACGTCGATGAGCGCTGCCGCCGCCGGACAGGCACGGTCCACCCTCACCATCGGTGACGTGCTCGCGCAGCTGAAGGTCGAGTTCGGCGATCTCACGATCAGCAAGATCCGCTTCCTGGAGACCGAGGGTCTGGTGCGTCCCGAGCGCACGCCGTCGGGGTACCGCAAGTTCTCCGCAGGCGACGTCGCCCGGCTGAGGTACGTGCTGTCGCAGCAGCGCGACCACTACCTGCCGCTGCGGGTGATCAAAGAACAACTCGACGCGATCGACCGCGGTCTCGTGCCGCCCGGCACCTCCGCCGACAGCCCGCGCACCGCACACGTCGCGGTGGCGAGCATCCAGGACAACGCGCCGACGGCCGAGCACTTCCGCCCGGCCCCGGCCGCGATTCGGATGTCGAAGGTGGAGCTCTGCAACGCCGCAGGTCTGCGTGCCGAGCAGTTGAGCGAGCTCGAGCAGTTCGGTCTGGTCAACGCAAAGCCGGGCGGCTACTACGACGACGACGCGCTGGCCGTGGCCACCGTCGTCGCCGACCTGGCCCGGTTCGGCCTCGAGGGCCGTCACCTGCGAGCATTCCGCACCGCCGCCGAGCGCGAGGTCGGGCTCTTCGCACAGGTGGTCGGGCCGATGGGTCGCCAGCGCGGCGGCGAGGCCAAGGCCCGTGCCGAGGAGACCGTCCGCGAGCTCGCGGCGTTGTCCGTCCGGCTGCACGCCGCGCTGGTCCAGATCGGGTTGCGCGAGGTCACCGGGGGCGTCGCCGGCGGGTCCTGAGGCAGCCGCCGGCGGCCACGCCGTCGTTACCGATCACCGTGTAGCGTCGACGTCGTCCGGGGCCGGCGATGCCGTGCGGGACAGGCATACCCATCGGTACGGCAGGAGGTCCTCATCGTGCATCCGATGCGAGTGGTCGGCGTTCGGGTAGAACTGCCGGCCAATCAGCCGGTCGTACTGCTTCGGGAAGAGGACGGCGTCCGTTACCTGCCGATCTGGATCGGGGCCGTCGAGGCGTCGGCCATCGCCTTCCAGCAGCAGGGTGTGCAGACCGTCCGTCCGCTGACCCATGATCTGCTGCGCGATGTGATCGCGGCCCTCGGTGTCCGGCTCGAGGCCGTGCACATCACCGAGATGCGCGACGAGATCTACTACGCCGAGCTGCGCTTCACCGGGGGCGTCACCGTCAGCGCCCGGCCCTCGGACGCAATCGCGCTGGCGCTGCGCGCTGACGTCGCGATCCTCGGGTCGGACTCGGTCCTGGACACGGCGGGGATCGAGATCCCCGACGAGCAGGAGGACGAGGTCGAGAAGTTCAAGGAGTTCTTGGACAACATCTCGCCCGAGGACTTCGCCGCGGGAAGCTGACTGCCCGATTGTCTCAACCTCCCCTTGAGGGTGATGAGATGCGGCGCGTCGCATTGACCCCCGTCCCGTGTCGCCCTACGGTCAGCTGAGGAAATGACGTGTGTGGCATTCGCGAGGAATGTCAGCACCGAGCGCGGCTGGGGCCGCGCAGCAGAGCGGGGACTGAATTGAGCGACTATCCGGAGCAGGGCGCGTTGTTCGCGGACCCCTCCGACCCCGGCGGCGACGACCTCGTCGGTTACCGCGGCCCCACTGCCTGCTCGGCGGCCGGGATCACGTACCGCCAGCTCGACTACTGGGCCCGCACCGAGCTCGTCATGCCCACCATCCGCACGGCCACCGGTTCGGGCAGCCAGCGGCTGTACTCGTTCAAGGACATCCTGGTCCTCAAGGTCGTCAAGCGGTTGCTCGACGCCGGCGTCTCGCTGCAGAACATCCGGGTCGCCGTCGAGGCACTCCGCGCCCGCGGCGTGGCCGATCTGGCTCAGGTCACCCTGCTCTCCGACGGCGCGACCGTCTACGAATGCACCTCTTCGGAAGAGGTCGTCGACCTGTTGCAGGGCGGTCAGGGCGTGTTCGGCATCGCGGTCAGCGGCGCGCTGCGAGAGCTGCGCGGAACGCTGGCCCACCTGCCCGGCGAGCGGGCCGGTCTGGTGGAGGTCGACGAGGTCGGCTCGAGTACCGCGAACGACGAGCTGTCCCAGCGGCGTCAGCGTCGCTCCGCCACGGCCTGACGGCTGGTACCGTCGGAAGCGGCTGACAACACCACGCGGGAGAGCCGGCATCGACGACGATGACCGGCGCCGAAGGGGCAACATCCCCGGAACCTCTCAGGCACCAGGACCGCGCGGACGAGGCCAGTCTGAAGGGGTACCTCCCGACAGACGGGGACGCGGTCGCGAAGGCGGCTGTGTCGAGCCGTCGATCCGGAGCGCAGATGACCCGACAGACCCTGACCGACCTCGAGCACGCCGACTCCTTCGCCGCGCGGCACATCGGCACGATGAGCGGCGCGGGCGGGGTATTGCCGGGTGACGACCAGCAGCGCATGCTCGACGCCCTCGGCTACGCGGGGCTCGAGGACCTGCTTGCCGACGCCGTTCCGGCGAGCATCCGCGAGAAGCTGGCCCTGGCGTTGCCGCCGGCGGCGACTGAACCTGAGGTTGCTGCCGAGCTGCGGGCGCTGGCCGACCGCAACGAGGTGCTGACCTCGATGATCGGGCTAGGCTACTACGGCACCGTGACGCCGGCCGTCATCCGTCGGAACGTGCTCGAGAGCCCGGCCTGGTACACCGCGTACACGCCGTACCAACCCGAGATCAGCCAGGGACGTCTCGAGGCACTGATCAACTTCCAGACCGTCGTCGAGGACCTCACAGGCCTGCCCGTCGCCGGTGCGTCGGTGCTCGACGAGGGCACCGCCGTGGCCGAGGCCATGGCGTTGGCGCACCGCGCTGCGAAGAAGGGGGACGTGTTCGTCGTCGACGCCGACGCCCTTCCGCAGACGATCGACGTCGTGCGCACTCGCGCCACGCCGCTCGGGCTCACCGTCGTGGTGCAGTCGCTCGACGAGCCGCTGCCGAGCGCGGGCGTCTTCGGTGTGCTGGTGCAGTACCCCGGCGCGTCGGGGCGCATCCGCGACCTCGCAGCGGTGGTGTCGGCGGCCCACGAGCAGGGCGCGCTCGTCGTGGCCGCAGCCGACCTGCTGGCGCTCACCCTGATCACCCCGCCCGGTGAGCTCGGAGCCGATCTCGCGGCGGGCACCACGCAGCGCTTCGGCGTGCCGATGGGCTTCGGCGGCCCGCACGCCGGCTACCTCGCCGTGCGCACCGGCCTGGAACGGCAGCTGCCCGGCCGGCTCGTCGGGGTGTCGGTCGACGCCGACGGCGCGCCCGCCTACCGGCTGGCCCTGCAGACCCGCGAGCAGCACATCCGCCGTGAGAAGGCGACGTCGAACATCTGTACCGCCCAGGTGCTGCTGGCGGTCATCGCCTCGATGTACGCCGTCTACCACGGCCCCGACGGGTTGCGGGCGATCGCGCGGCGCGTCCACCGGCTCACCGAGATCCTGGCCGCAGGGTTGCGCGAGGGCGGCGTCGACGTCGCCGACGTGCCCGTGTTCGACACGGTCACGGCTACCGTGTCGGGCCGCGCATCCGAGGTTGTCCGGGCCGCGAGAGCTGCGGGCATCAACCTGCGCCTCGTCGACGACGACACGGTCGGGATCTCCCTGGACGAGGTGAGCACCCGGGCGCACGTCGATGCGGTGTGGCAGGCGTTCGGTCTCGACCTCGAACCCGAGGCCGTCGACCGGTTCGACGCGACGGTGACCGACGACCTGCCGTTCGCCCGCACCACCGACTTCCTCACCCACCCGGTGTTCCACGCGCACCGCTCCGAGACCTCGATGCTGCGCTACCTGCGTCGCCTGGCCGATCGCGACTACGCGCTCGACCGGGGCATGATCCCGCTCGGCTCGTGCACGATGAAGCTCAACGCCACCACCGAGATGGAGCCGGTTACCAATCCCGGTTTCGCGAACATCCACCCGTTCGCACCGCCCGACCAGTTCGCCGGCTACACCCGGCTCATCGGCGACCTCGCGGCCTGGCTCACCGAGATCACCGGTTACGACGCGGTGTCGCTGCAGCCCAACGCCGGTTCGCAGGGCGAGTTCGCGGGGCTGCTCGCGATCCACAACTACCTGCGCGCGTCAGGCCAGGAGCACCGCGACGTCTGCCTGATCCCGGCTTCGGCGCACGGCACGAACGCGGCATCGGCCGTCATGGCCGGATTGCGGGTCGTCGTCGTCAAGACCGGCGGCGACCAGGGCGAGGTCGATCTCGACGACCTGCGGGCCAAGATCGCGCAGCATGCCGACGCGCTGGCCGCGATCATGATCACCTACCCGTCGACGCACGGAGTGTTCGAGGACCACATCGGCGACATCTGCGAGCTGGTGCACGACGCCGGCGGCCAGGTCTACGTCGACGGCGCGAACCTCAACGCGATGGTCGGGTTGGCGCGGCCGGGCAAGTTCGGTGCCGACGTCTCGCACCTGAACCTGCACAAGACGTTCTGCATCCCGCACGGCGGCGGCGGCCCGGGCGTCGGTCCGGTCGGCGTGCGCTCGCACCTCGCGCCTTTCCTGCCCAACCACCCGCTGCAGCCTGCGGCCGGCCCGGGCACCGGGTCGGGCGCGATCGCCTCGGCGCCGTGGGGTTCGGCGTCGATCCTGCCGATCACCTGGGCCTACCTGCGGCTGATGGGACCCGACGGGCTGACCGCGGCGACGGGCGCGGCGATCCTGGCCGCGAACTACGCCGCCCGCCGCCTGACCGAGCACTACCCGGTGCTCTACACCGGCGCGCAGGGGCTCGTGGCGCACGAGTGCATCCTCGATCTGCGCGGCATCACCAAGGCCACCGGCGTCACGGTCGACGACGTCGCCAAGCGGCTGATCGACTACGGCTTCCACGCCCCGACGATGTCGTTCCCGGTGGCTGGCACCCTGATGGTCGAGCCCACCGAGTCCGAGGACCTCGGCGAGATCGACCGGTTCGTGGCGGCCATGATCGCGATCAGGGGCGAGATCGACCGCGTCGCGGCGGGGGAGTGGCCGGTCGGCGACAACCCGCTGTCCAACGCACCGCACACCGCCGAGAGCGTGACCGGCGAGTGGACGCACCCCTACCCGCGGACGCTCGCGGCGTTCCCGGCCGGCGTCGACCCGCGCTCGAAGTACTGGCCGCCGGTGCGTCGCATCGACGGCGCGTTCGGCGACCGCAATCTGGTCTGCTCCTGCCCGCCGGTGGCCGAATACGCCTGACCCCAACGGAAAGGGCGTGCGGATCCGCGCTCGCTCGGACGACGCTCGCAATCGATAACCGTTACCAGCTAAGCTGCCGGGGTGTCTCCGGCCAGGCAGCGTTCGACGCGGCAGGGGGGCGCCGTGCGAGAGGCGCTCGCCGGGTGCGGCGGGTTCCGCAGCGCGCAGGACGTGTACGCGGTACTGCGCACCGAGGGCGAGAACGTCGGGTTGTCCACGGTCTACCGGCACCTCCAGTCGCTGGTCGACGAGGGCGTCGTCGACGTGATCCACACGCCCGAGGGCGAGGCGACCTACCGCTTCTGCGGCACGCCGGGCTCGGGACATCACCATCACCTGGTGTGCCGGCGCTGCGGCGACACCGCCGAGATCGAGGGCCGGGCCATCGAGCGCTGGGCCGGCGAGATGGCGCGCGAGCACGGGTACTCCGACGTCGATCACATGATCGAGCTGTTCGGGCTGTGCCCCCGCTGCGCACCGACGCCCGCCGGCTGATCGCCGTGTCGGCAGGAACGCAGCGGTGGCGCCCGGTCCTGGCGTACGCGGCGCTCAGTGCCGCGAACCAGATGCTGTGGTTGACGTTCGCGCCCATCACCACCGGATCGGCTCAGCGGTACGGGGTCTCGGAGGGCGCGATCGGGTGGCTCGCAGAGCTGTTCCCGCTGCTGTACGTGGTGCTGGCGCTGCCGGCGGGGCGGCTCGTCGACCGTCGGTTGCCGCTGTGGCTGGGCGTCGGCGCGGTCCTCACCGCCGCCGGTGCGGTGCTCCGGCTCGCCGGCGACACCTACGGCAGCGCCTTGGCCGGGCAGGTGCTCGTCGCGGTGGCACAGCCATTGGTGCTGAACGCGGTCACCCGGGTGTCCGGGCGCTTCCTCGAGCCGGCCGACCGGCCGAACGGCATCGCGGTGTCCTCGGCCGGCATCTTCGGGGGCATGGTGCTCGCGCTGGCCACCGGCGCCGTCTTCGGGGCCGGGCATCTCACGGCGCTGCTGGCCGTCCAGGCCGTCCTGACCGTGCTCGCCGCGACCTGGCTCGTCGTCGAACTGCGCCGACCCGTCGTCGAGCCCGATCGTGCGCCCGCGACGATCCGGCTGCGCGCGGTGTGGGGTGATCGTCAGGTACGGGTGCTCGTCGGGCTGGTGTGCGTCGGATTCGGCGCGTTCGTGGCCGTCACCACCTGGCTGCAGACCTTGCTGAAACCCGCCGGCGTGGGGGACACCGCGGCCGGGGTGTTGCTGCTCGTCATGGTCGTCGGTGGGGTGGTGGCCTCGGCGACCCTGCCCCCGCTGATTGCCGCCAGGGGCGCCGAGGCCCGCTTCCTGCTCGTCTCCGTCATCGTGGGGGCACTCGCGTTCGTACTGCTGGCGGTGGCGCCGGGCCTCTGGACGGGCCTCGTCGCCGTGGTCGGCCTCGGTGTCTTCCTGCTCGCCGATCTGCCGGTCATCCTCGACCTCGCCGAGCGCCGCGCGGGCGAGGCGGGCGGCACGGTCAGCGCGCTGATCTGGCTGGCCGGCAACGCGGCCGGGCTCGTGGCCGCGCTGATCGTCCAAGCGCTCGACGGCCGTCCTGCCGCCGCTTTCCTGGCGCTGGCCGTGCTCGTCGCGGCGGGACTGCCGTTCGTCCGCGCGATGTCCCTACCTCGACGGACCGACGTCCGGGTCAGCTGATCTCGGCCAGTAGGGCCTGCAGTTCGGGGATCTCGCTCGTCGGAGCGCCGGCGATGCCCTTCGCGACCTTCCTGCTGTCCGTCGCGCGACCGTCGGCGAGTTCGGTGCGGGCCATCTGTGCCGCGCCCTGCTCGCTGGTGATGTTGAGGGCGAGGAACCGTCGGTCGAACGCGGCGCCGGACAGCGCCTTCAGGGCGCTGACGTCGGCGTCGGTGATGCGGTGGAGCGCCATCGCCGCGCCGGCGGTGGTGTCGACGGTGGTTCGCGCGGCCTGCGCCTGCATCGTCGTCAGCTCCGGCGTCTGCTCACGCACGATTCGCTTCGCGAAGGCGACGACCCGAGGGTCGCTGGCCCGGGTCATGCCGATCCGGGCGACCTCGATGGCCCGCTCGTGGTGCGGGATCATGTCGGACAGGAAGATCCGGTCGGCGGCGCCGGGTTTCGCGGAGGCACTGCTGCAGGCGCCGAGCAGCAGTGTTGCGGCCACCGCGATCACCACGCCACGTCTGCGCACGTGGCCACGGTACGTGCGCGCCGCCGGCCGGGCAGGATGGGTTACGTCGTCCCGTCGTTGTCTGGAGCCCGCGTGTTCGCATCCCCCGCCGAGGTCGCTCGTCAGCTCGCGAGCGTCCACTACCTCGCCGACACGGCGACGGCCACGACGGTGTTCGTCGCCGACTCGCTGCAGCGCCCGCTGCTCGTCGAGGGCCCGGCCGGCGTTGGCAAGACCGAGCTGGCCAAGGCGATCTCGGCCGCAACGGGTGCCGAGCTGATCCGGCTGCAGTGTTACGAGGGGCTCGACGAGGCGCGGGCGCTGTACGAATGGAACTACCGCAAGCAGCTGCTGCGCATCCAAGCCACACCGTCGGACCAGCAGTGGGACCGGACCCACGACGACATCTTCACCGACGAGTTCCTGCTCACGCGTCCGCTGCTCACCGCGATCCGGCGCGACGGGCCGACGGTGCTGCTGATCGACGAGGCCGACAAGACCGACATCGAGGTCGAGGCCCTGCTGCTGGAGGTGCTGTCGGAGTTCCAGGTGACGATCCCCGAGCTGGGCACCATCACCGCCGTCCGTCGCCCGTTCGTGCTGGTGACCTCCAACGCCACGCGTGAGCTGTCGGAGGCGCTCAAACGGCGCTGCCTGTACCTCTACCTCGACTACCCGACGCCCGAGCGGGAGAAGGAGATCATCGTCGAGCAGGTGCCCGAGCTGCGAGCCGACCTCGCCGAGCAGATCGCCCGGACGGCCGCCACGCTGCGGACGCTGGAGCTGAAGAAGGCGCCGTCGGTGGCCGAGACGATCGACTGGGCGCGCACGCTGCTGGCCCTGGGCATCGACGATCTGGACGAGGCGGCCATCTCGCGGACCCTCGGGGTCGTGTTGAAGCACCACTCCGACCACGGTCGGGTGGCGAAGGAGCTCGGCCTGCATGAGTAGTTTGCTAGACCGGCAGGTCGCGTTCGTGGACGCGCTGCGCTCGGCCGGGCTGACGGTCTCGGTGGCCGAGGGGCTCGACGCGGTGCGCTCGATCGGCCGCGTCGACCTGCTCGACCGCGAGCAGCTGCGCGCGGCGCTGGCTGCCACGCTGGTGAAGCGGCAGCTGCAGCGGCCGACCTTCGATTCCTTGTTCGATCTGTACTGGCCGGGCGTGACCGGCGAATCGGCTGCGGCGCCGAGCGG
>CAZZVT010000097.1:11513-12954 GCA_964657545.1 uncultured Jatrophihabitantaceae bacterium | reverse complement strand
TAGGCGGTCTCGGGGTCCATGGCCCACGGGCCGCCGTCGGAGCCCATCGGCACGCGCGACATCGACTCGACCCCGCCGGCGATGATCAGGTCCTCCCAGCCGGATGCGACCTTCTGCGCCGCCACGTTCACGGCCTCCAGGCCCGAGGCGCAGAACCGGTTGAGCTGGAAACCCGGGCCGGACTTCTCGTAGCCGGCGGCCAGCGCCGCGGTGCGGGCGATGTCGGCACCCTGCTCGCCGATGGGCGAGACGACGCCGAGGATCACGTCCTCGACATGCTGCGGGTCGAGGCCCGGGTTGCGCTTCTTGATCTCGTCGAGCAGCCCGACGACCAGCGAGACGGGCTTGGTCGCGTGCAGCGAGCCGGTGGCCTTGCCACGGCCGCGCGGGGTGCGCAACGCGTCGTAGACGAATGCTTCGGTCATGGTTCTACCGTCCTGTTCTGGATGGAGTGATCCTCACCGTATCTTGCCAGTATCACTGTCACAGTAGTGGAGCGCCAGTGCCGGTGACGTGGTCTATCGTCGCCCTATGACCGGCGTCGGGGCAACTGGTGTCGACAGTGAGTTCACTGTGGACGAGCTGGCCGCCCGCACAGGCATGACCGTGCGCACGGTGCGCTTCTACGCCAGCGAGGGGTTGCTGCCCGCCCCCGAGCGTCGCGGCCGGGTCGCCTACTACGACGGCCGGCACCGGATGCGTCTCGACCTCATCCGCACCCTGCAGGAGCACGGCTACACCCTCGCCGCGATCGAGCGCGTGCTGGCGCGCATCCCGCACGACGCCGCGCCGGCCGAGTACGCCGTGCACGGCGCGGTGCTCGCCCCCTGGCTGCCCGAGCAGACCGAGGTCCTCGATCGGCACGCCCTCGACCGGCGGGTCGGCCGCCACCTCGACAACCACAAACTGGCCTACCTCGTCGAGGTCGGCGCCATCGAGGTTGTGGATGGAGATCGCTACCGCACGTCGTCCTCGGTGCTGGGTTACGCGCTCGAACTGATGGAGCTTCCGGTGACTCCCGACTTCCTCAACGAGTCGGCGAAGATCATCGAGACGCACGCCACCGCGGTCGCCGAGGGCCTCAACGAGCTGTTCGCCCGCACGGTGTGGGGCCCGTACCAGCGCGGCGAGCTCGACCACGAGCAGGTCGTCACGCTGCTCGACCGGATCCGCCCGCTGGCCATCCAGGGGCTCGTCGGTGCCTTCACCCGCGCCGCCGACCAGGCCGCCCGCCGTCGTCTCGAGGACTAGTAGCGGCTACGTCGGCTACTTGCGCTGGGTGCACAGCGGTAGCGAGCCGGCGTTGCCGTTGTTGTCCGGGACGCCGCAGATCGCCGGCAGGGCCTTGGCGATCGCGTCCGACAGCGGTGGCACCTCGGTCGAGCCCTGGTATTTGCTCGGCACGGTGATCGAGACGTACGCCGCGCGGTCGACGGTGGTG
>CAZZVT010000097.1:0-11413 GCA_964657545.1 uncultured Jatrophihabitantaceae bacterium | reverse complement strand
GACGATCCGCTGTCGTTGGTCGCCACGATCGCGAAGGCGCCGACGACGAGGATCGGCAGCGTCAGCGCGGTGGCGATCAGCGCGGCGCGGCGGCGGTCGGAGTCGATGGGGCGCTCCGGTGGCTCGAGGTGACGATCAGAGGTGGACGACGGGGCAGGTGAGTGTGCGGGTGATGCCGGCGACCGCCTGCACGTTCGCCACCACCAGCTTGCCCAACTCGTCGACGGAATCGGCGTCGACCCGCACGATCACGTCGTAGGGTCCGGTGACGTCCTCGGCGGTAGTGACGCCGGCCAGCGCCGCGATCTCGGTCGCCACGGCGGCGGCCTTGCCGACCTCGGTCTGGATCAGGACGTACGCACTGACGCTCATCGAGGAACTCCGTTCGGGTGCGCCGACCGAGAGGCGGGCGTGGGGGCGGTGCGGCGCGTCCTAGGGTGGCAACGGCGCAGCCCGTAGAAACTAGCGCAGGCGCGGTCCGCCCTTTCCACCAACGGTTACGAGGAGTACGCCATCACCACCATCTCCGACGTCGGCGAGTTCGGCGTCATCGCCCGGATCGTCGCCGGCCTGGACACCGTGCCGTCGACGCTGCTCGGGCCCGGTGACGACGCTGCGGTGATCGCGACCTCCGACAGCCGGGTGGTGGCGTCGGTCGACATGCTTATCGAGAACCGCCACTTCCGACGCGACTGGTCGACGGCCGAGGACGTCGGGCACAAGGCGGCGGCGCGGGCGTTCTCCGACATCGCCGCGATGGGTGCCGTGCCCTCGGCGTTGCTCGTCGCGTTCGGGGCGCCCGGCACGCTCGAACTGTCGTGGATCGACGGCTTCGTCGCGGGGTTGCGGGCAGAATGCGCGCGGGCCGAGGCGGCCGTCGTCGGGGGCGACGTCACGGCTGCCGACACGATCACGTTGGCGCTCACCGCGCTCGGTGACCTCGACGGCTCCCGGGCCGTCACGCTGGACGGCGCGCGGGCAGGCGACATCGTCGCTGTCTGCGGCCGGCTCGGCTGGGCCGCGGCCGGCTTCGCGGTGCTGGGGCGTGGGTTCCGCTCTCCGGTGCAGGTGGTCAACGCCCACCGTCGCCCGGAGCCGCCCTACGTCGAGGGCCCGCGGGCCGCTGCTCTCGGGGCGACGTCGATGACCGACGTCAGCGACGGCCTGGTCGCCGATCTCGGCCACATCGCCGACGCCAGCGGCGTGCGCATCGACATCCGCGGCGACCTCATGGACGTGCCGGCCAAGCTGCGTGAGGTCGGCGCCGCGCTGAACGTCGACCCGATGATCTGGGTCCTGACCGGCGGCGACGACTACGCGTTGGTGGCCACGTTCCCCAAGCGCACCGACCTGCCCGAGCAGTGGCGCGTCATCGGGTCGGTGGCCGCGGGTGACGGCGTGCGCGTCGACGGCCGCAGCTGGCCCCAGGGTGGGCACGAGCACTTCCGCGGCTAGTCTTTCGGGACGTGAGCTTCGAGATCGTTGCCCGGCCCTACGACGACCCTGACGTCACCCGCATGGTCGACGCGGTGCAGGCCGAGTACGTCGTGATGTACGGCGGACCCGACGCGGCGGTGATCGACCCCGACGAGTTCGTGCCGCCGTCAGGGGTGCTGTTCGTGGGCCTGCTCGACGGCGACGCGGTCGCCATGGCCGGCTGGCGGCGGATCTCGCCGGACGTTGCGGAGATCAAACGCATGTACGTCGACCCGCGCGTCCGTGGTCGGGGGTTGTCGCGCACGATGCTCGACGTCGCCGAACGCAGCGCGATCGACGCCGGCATCGCACAGTTCGTGCTCAACACCGGGCCGATGCAGACGGTGGCCATCGGGCTCTACGAGCGCAGCGGCTACACACCGAGTGCACCGTTCGGGCACTACGCCGACATGGGCGACGCCCTGTTCTACGGCAAGCGGCTCGGGACCCACGACACGACACACAACAAGGCCCGCCCGCAGCAGCGGACGGGCCTCGGGGACGAGCGTGGTGCCCGTTAGGCGCGGGTGACCTTGCCGGCCTTCAGGCAGGAGGTGCAGACGTTGAGCCGGCGACGGGTGCCGGGGGCGACGAGCGCGCGGACGGTCTGCACGTTCGGGTTCCACCGACGGTGGGTACGGCGGTGCGAGTGGGACACGGACATGCCGAACCCCGGACCCTTGCCGCAGACATCGCAGACGCTGGCCACGTGGAACTCCTCGGTTGGACTGGAAATCACTGACAGACGACGGGGTCGACCCGAACTGCTCCGGGTAACCTTGGAAGCCTAACCGCTGACACGGCGGCAGCCAAACCGCGGTCGGCCGTCACCAGTACGCTCACGAGCCATGCTCGAGGTGCTGGACGCGCAGGCGGTACGCCGCTGGAGCGCCACCGCCCTCGAGCTGCTCGAGGGCGGTCGCAGCGACATCGACGCCCTCAACGTCTTCCCGGTGCCCGACGGCGACACCGGGACCAACATGCTCAGCACCCTGCGGGCAGCCGACGAGGGGCTGGGTCGGTCGCACGCCGACGCCGCCCCGACCGCCCTGGCTGCCCTGGCCCAGGGCGCTGCGGCGGGTGCGGTCGGCAACTCCGGCTTCATCCTGTCGCAGATCCTGCGCGGGTTGGCCGAGGCCGTCACGGCTGCGGGACGTTGGGACGGCGACGCGCTCGCGGCCGGATTGCTCACCGGGGCCGACCTCGGCCGCCAGGCGGTGGTGAATCCGGTCGAGGGCACGATCCTGTCGGTGGCCGCGGCCGCTGCGGTGCACGCGCGGGGCGACACGCTCGCCGAGGTGCTGGCCGCCGCGGTGGCCGGGGCCGACGCCGCCCTGCTGGTGACGCCACGGCAACTGCCCGAGCTCGCGCGCGCCGGGGTCGTCGACGCAGGCGGACGCGGCCTGCTGGTGTTGCTCGACGCGCTGACACGCACCGTCACCGGCGCGCCGGCGGTGCTGACCCCGCTCGACGGCCACGGTCCTGCACGGGTGTCGACCGAGGGTGCCGCCGCCCCCGGCTACGAGGTGCAGTACCTGCTCGACTCCACCGCGGCGGCCGTCGAACACCTGCGCACGGCACTCGACCGGGTCGGCGATTCGGTCGTCGTCGTCGGCGTCGGCGAGCGGACGTGGAAGGTGCACGTGCACGTCGACGACATCGGTGCGGCCGTCGAGCGCGGGATCGAGGCCGGCCGCCCGCACGCGGTCAGCGTCGTCGCGCTCGACGTCCCGCGCTACCTGCAGGACGAGGCGAGCGGCGCCCGCGCGGTGCTCGCCGTCGCGCCCGGTGCGGGGCTGGCGCACCTGTTCGAGTCCGAGGGCGTCTTCGTCGTCGACGGTGAGCACCCGTCCGTTGCCGACGTGCTCAGCACGATCCACGCCAGCGGCGCGCAGGAACTCGTGCTGCTGCCGAACGCCTCGCAGATCACCGGGGTGGCCGAGGCTGCGGCGCAGGAGGCCCGGACACGGGGCGTCCGGGTGTCGGTCGTGCCCACCCGCTCGCCCGTGCAGGGGCTCGCCGCGATCGCCGTGCACGACGCCGCCCGCCGCTTCGACGACGACGTCGTGGCCATGGCCGAGGCCGCGGCGGCCACCCGCTTCGCGCAGGTCACCGTCGCCGTCGACGAGGCGCTGACCGCGGTCGGCATCTGCCAACCCGGCGACGTCCTGGGCATGATCGACGGCGAGGTCGTGGCCATCGGGCGCGGGCTGCTGGCCGTCGCGTTCGGTCTCGTCGACCGGTTGCTCGCCGTCGGCGCCGAGCTCATGACCGTCGTCGTCGGCACGGACGCGCCGAGGCGCACCGGCGAGCTGATCGAGGCCCACGTGCGCGGACGCGCCCCGCTCACCGACGTCTCGGTGTACCGAGGTGGCCAGGCCGACCACCCGGTGATCATCGGGGTCGAGTGATGGCCACCCTCGACACCCAGCTCGCCGAGGTCGTCGGCGGCCGCACGGCGAAGGCCCTGGAGAAGGGCTTCGCGATGCGCACCGTGCGCGACCTGCTGGCGCACTACCCGCGCCGGATGGCCGAGCGCGGCGAGCTGACCGACCTCGCGACGTTGCGCATCGACGACGAGGTGACCGTGGTCGCCGACGTCCGCAGCAGTGCCATCAAGCGGGCGCAGAACGGTGTGCGCCTCGAGGTCGTGGTCGGCGACTCGAGAGGCAGCCTCCAGCTGGTCTTCTTCGGCCGCACGGCGCACTGGCGCGAGAAGGACCTGCAGGTCGGCCGGCGCGGGCTGTTCTCGGGCAAGGTCGGCGACTTCCGCGGACGCCGGCAACTCGTGCACCCCGACTACCAGCTGCTGCCGGGCGACGAGCTCGACGACGCCGAGGCCGACCTCTACGCCGGCCGGCTGATTCCCGTCTACCCGGCCACCCAGGCCGTGCGTACCTGGACGATCTCCGAGGCGGTCCGGCACACCCTGGTCATGCTCGACCCGGTGCCGGATCCGGTCGGGGCCGAGGTCCGTGTGCGCCGCAGCCTGCTCGACCTCGACACCGCGATCCGCGCCATGCACGAGCCGGCCGACCGCGCGCAGTGGGGTGCGGCCCGCAAGCGCCTCGCCTGGGACGAAGCGCTCGGCGTGCAGCTGGCGCTGGCGCAGCGTCGACATGCTGCCGCGGCGAACCCCGCGACGCCGCGGCCACCGCGTACCGACGGCCTGCTCGCCGCCTTCGACGAGCGACTGCCCTTCCAGCTGACGACCGGCCAACGCGAGATCGGCGCCCAGATCGCCGGCGAGCTGGCCGGGACGCATCCGATGCACCGGTTGCTGCAGGGCGAGGTCGGCTCGGGCAAGACGGTCGTCGCACTGCGCGGGATGCTGCAGGTCGTCGATGCCGGGGGACAGGCCGCGCTGTTGGCACCCACCGAGGTGCTGGCCGCGCAGCACGCCCGCACCGTCGAGGCCATGCTCGGCCCGCTCGCGCACGGCGGGCAACTCGGCGGCGCCGACGACGGCACCCGCGTCACCCTGCTCACCGGCTCGCTGCCGGCCGCGGCGCGCAAGCGCGCGCTGCTGGAGGCGGCCGGGGGGGCGGCCGGGATCGTGATCGGCACCCACGCGCTGATCCAGGAGCACGTGCAGTTCGCCGACCTCGGGCTCGTCGTCGTCGACGAGCAGCACCGCTTCGGCGTCGAGCAGCGTGACGCCCTGCGCGGCAAGGCCGCGCAACCGCCGCACGTCCTGGTCATGACGGCCACGCCGATCCCGCGCACGGTGGCCATGACCGTCTTCGGCGACCTCGAGACGTCCACTCTTGCCGAGCTGCCCGCCGGCCGGGCACCGATCACCACCACGGTCGTGCCGGCGGCCGAGAAGCCGAACTGGCTCGACCGCACGTGGCAGCGGATCCGCGAGGAAGTCGCGGCGGGCCGGCAGGCCTACGTCGTCGCCCCGCGCATCGGCGAGGACGCCGAGCCGGGCGAGCCGGCCGAGTTCGACGACGAACCCGCGACCCGTCGCCCGCCCGTCGCCGTCACCGACGTCGCCCCGATGCTGGCCGAGGGGCCGCTGAAGGGCCTGCGCCTCGAGGTGCTGCACGGTCGGCTGCACGCGGATGAGAAGGACCGGGTCATGACCGACTTCGCGGCCGGGCGCAGCGACGTGCTGGTGGCCACGACCGTGATCGAGGTCGGCGTCGACGTCCCCAACGCCACGGTCATGGTCATCCTCGACGCCGACCGGTTCGGCGTCTCGCAGCTGCACCAGTTGCGCGGGCGCATCGGGCGTGGCGGGCATCCCGGCGTCTGCCTGCTCGTCACCGACGGTGCCGCCGACTCCCCGGCGCGGGAGCGGCTCGTCGCGGTCGCGGCCACGACCGACGGCTTTGAGCTCGCTCGCCTCGACGTCGCCCAGCGGCGCGAGGGCGACGTCCTGGGCGCGGCGCAGTCCGGCCGACGCAGCCAGTTGCGGCTGCTGTCGCTGCTGCGCGACGAGGAGCTGATCGTCGCCGCCCGCGCCGAGGCCACCGACCTCGTCGCGCGCGACCCCGAGCTCGCCGACCACCCGCTGCTGGCGGCGCAGGTCGCGGCCCTGGTGCGCGACGACCAGGCCGACTACCTGGAGAAGACATGAGGATCGTCGCGGGGCTGGCGAAGGGGCGTCGGCTGGCCACCCCGGCCCCGGCCACCCGCCCGACGTCCGACCGCACCCGGGAAGCGCTGTTCAACACCTTGGCCGGTTACGTCCGGCTCGACGGATCGCGGGTGCTCGACCTCTACGCCGGCACCGGCGCGGTCGGGCTCGAGGCGCTCTCACGCGGGGCCGAGAGGGTCGTACTCGTCGAGTCGAACCGCCGTGCGCTCGACGTGATCCGGCGCAACGTCGAGACCGTCGGGCTGCCCGGTGCGACGGTCGTGGGCCGGCCGGTCAATTCCTACCTCGGCGACGAACCCGACGGACCGTTCGACCTGGTCTTCGCCGACCCGCCCTACGCCGACGACCCCGTCCAGCCCCTTGAGACCCTTCTGGAACATGGCTGGACGACGCCCGAGACCCTGCTCGTGCTCGAACGAGAGGTGCGTTCCGGGTCGCCGTTCGTCGGGATCGACTCGATCACTACCGTCCGCGAGGCGAGGTACGGCGACTCCGTGCTTTGGTACGGTCGCCCGCGATGAAACCCCCCGCTGCGGACGCGCCCGACGGTGTCACGCCCAAGGTGCGCCGAGCGCTGTGCCCCGGATCGTTCGATCCCGTCACCAACGGCCACCTCGACATCATCGGACGTACCGCTGCGCTCTACGACGAGGTCGTCGTCGCGGTCTTCGTCAACCAATCCAAGTCCAGCCTGTTCACCGTCGACGAGCGGCGCGAGATGCTGCAGGACGAGACGCGCCACTACGGCAACGTCCGGATCGACACCTTCGAGGGCCTCGTCGTCGACTACTGCCGCACCCACGACATCCCGGTGATCGTCAAGGGCCTGCGGGCGGTCAGCGACTTCGACTACGAGCTGCAGATGGCCCAGATGAACCGTGGCCTGGCCGGTATCGACACGCTGTTCATGCCGACCAACCCGGAATACAGCTTCCTTGCCTCTAGCCTGGTGAAGGAGATCGCCAAGTGGGGCGGCGACGTGAGCACGCTCGTCCCACCCGACGTCTTCACCCGCCTGAAGGAGCGCACCTCCGAGGGCTGACGCTCTACGGAGGCCGCCGTGTCCGATGAATCGCTTCGCCGCGTCGACGGCCTGCTCTCGGAGCTGATCGAGCTCGTCGAGACCGCCCGCGCGCTGCCCATGTCGGCGTCCTGCGTGGTGCCCCGCGAGCGGGTGCTCGACCTGCTCGACGAGCTGCGCGAGGTCCTGCCGCCGGAGATGGATCAGGCGCGCACTCTCATCGCCCGCCGCGACCAGGTGCTGCGCGAGTCCCACGAGCAGGCCGCGGCCGCACGTGACCGGGCCGTCGTCGAGGCCGACACCATCCTCGCCGACGCCGGGCACCGGGCCGAGGCGCTGCTCGCCGACGCCTCACAGCAGGCCGAGAACGTCGTCGCCGCAGCCCGCGACGAGCACGCCCGACTGATCTCGGCCACCGCAGTTCACCAGGGGGCAGCGCAGGCAGCCAGCGCCCTGCGCGAGGACGCCGAGGCCTATCAGAGACAGATCACCGGCGAGGCACAGCACTACGACCAGCGCGTCCGGGGCGAGGCCGACTCCTACGCCCATCAGGCCCGCTCCGAGGCCGAGCGCTATGCGATCAAGCTCACCACGGACGCCGAGAACTACGCCGAACGCACCCTCGACGACCTGGCCGCGGTGCTGCACCGCTCCGCGCAGACCGCCGAGCAGGGCCGGACCGCGCTGGCCCAACGGCGGGCGACCGCGTGGACGTCCGGCGATTCGCGCGACGCGTCCGACGAGCCCGTCGATGACAGTTGGTCCTCGATTTCGGCGTAGGTGCGCCGCTCGGATAGGCTGGCCGACGGTCTCGACGCGCGGACCACCCTGCTCGACCCACTCGATCCGATCTGAGACCACCAGCGATGCCACAGAGTTCGAAGCCACAGGGCTCGAAGTCCCGAGCGGCGCGCGAGGCCAAGCCCCGCAGCCCGTTCGTCTTCGACCTGCGCGAACTCGGGCGCCAGCCGGGCGCGCTGCGCGAATACCGACGGGTCGTCCCGGCGACCGAGGGCTTCGGGCTCGATGTCATCGGCGTCCCGGCCGGTGCCGACCTCGACCTCGACCTGCGGCTGGAATCGGTCACCGAGGGCGTGCTCGTCACCGGCACCGTGTCGGGGCCGCTCACCGGCCAGTGCGCGCGCTGCCTCGACCCGATCTCCGATCACCTGAGCGTCGACGTCTGCGAATTGTTCGCCTACGCGGCCAGTGCGACCGATCAGACGACCGAGCACGACGAGGTCTACCGCGTCGACGGTGACCTGCTCGACGTCGAACCGGTGGCCCGCGACAGCGTGGTGCTCGCACTGCCCTGGACCCCGCTGTGCCGGCCCGACTGCGCCGGCCTGTGCCCCGACTGCGGGCAACGATTCGACGAGCTGCCACCCGAGCACACCCACACCTCGGTCGATCCGCGCTGGGCGGCCCTCGCCGCCTTCGCCGAACCGGCCGACGGCCCGACCACTATCTGACCAGCACCAGCACCCGATCACGCACCGCCCGGTGCGTCTACGAAGGAGTACGAACAATGGCCGTCCCGAAGCGCAAGACATCCCGCAGCAACACCCGCTCGCGTCGCTCGCAATGGAAGACCACCGCGGCGACACTCGTCGTGTGTCCGAACCGCGCGTGCGGTGAGAAGAAGCTGCCGCACACTGCGTGCGCGAACTGCGGTCAGTACGACGGCAAGCAGGTTCTGGCCGTCTGACTGCTCTGATGACCGACGTCGCCGTGCCCGCTGATCCGTGCGGGCTGGAACACGCTCTCGGGGTGCGGCTCGACCCCGAGTTGCTCTGTCGCGCGCTGACACACCGTTCGTACGCCTACGAGCACGGTGGCCTGCCGCACAACGAGCGGCTCGAGTTCCTCGGCGACGCGGTGCTCGGCATCGTCGTCACGGACACGCTGTACCGCGTCCACCCCGATCTCGCCGAGGGGCGGCTGGCGAAGCTACGGGCCTCGGTCGTGAACATGCGTGCCCTGGCCGGCGTCGCCCGCACGATCGGACCTGATGGGCTGGGCGCGTACCTCCTGCTGGGTCGCGGCGAGGAAGGCACCGGCGGTCGCGACAAGCTCAGCATCCTGGCCGACACCCTCGAGGCCGTTCTGGGCTGCATCTACGTCGATCTCGGTCTCGAGGTCGCCACGAGGGTCATCCACGACCTGTTCGACGGGCTGCTGCTCGACGCGGCGAGCGCCGGTGCGGGCCTGGACTGGAAGACCAGCCTGCAGGAACTCACGGCCGAACGAAATCTCGGCGTCCCCGAGTACGTCATGACCTCGAGCGGGCCCGATCACGAGAAGACCTTCACCGCACAGGCGCACATCGCGGGGGAGCTGTTCCCGCCCTCCACCGGGCGCAGCAAGAAGGAAGCCGAGCAGCAGGCGGCCGAGACCGCGTGGCGGGCGATCTCGGCGCGCGCCGGTTCCGTCCGTCGGTGAACCCCGACCCGAGGTGAGCTGACCCGTGCCGGAGCTTCCCGAGGTCGAGACCGTGCGCGACGGTCTGGACCGGTGGATCACCGGCCGCACGATCGCAACCGTCGAGGTGCGCCACCCGCGGGCGGTCCGCCGGCACGTCGGTGGAGCCGCCGACCTCGAGGCCCGGTTGCCCGGGCTCACCGTGCTCGGCGCGTCGCGTCGGGGCAAGTACCTGTGGTTACCGCTCGGTGACGTCGACGGTGCTCGCGACGAGGCACTGAGCGGTCATCTGGGCATGAGCGGGCAGTTGCTCGTCCAGCCCGGGGACGCCCCGCAGGAGAAGCACCTGCACGTACGGACGACCTTCGACGACGGCGGCCCCGAGCTGCGTTTCGTCGACCAGCGGACCTTCGGCGGGCTGCTGCTCGACCCGCTGGTGCCGGCGCACGACCGCCCCGCCGAGCGGGTGCCGGCCCAGATCGCGCACATCGCCCGTGACCCGCTGGATCCCTACTTCGACGACACCGCGTTCGCCGCGCGGCTGCGCGCGCGCGACACCGAGATCAAGCGGGCCCTGCTCGACCAGACCCTCATCTCGGGCATCGGCAACATCTACGCCGACGAGTCGCTGTGGCGCGCCATGCTGCACGGTCAGCGGCGAACCCGCGGGCTGACCCGCGGCGCGGTCGCCGACCTGCTCGACCACGTCCGCGACGTGCTGCGGGCCGCCCTGCGCGCCGGTGGCACATCCTTCGACGCCCTCTACGTCAACGTCAACGGCCGCAGCGGCTACTTCGACCGGTCGCTGGCGGTGTACGGCCAGCAGGGGCGGCCCTGCCCGCGCTGCGCCACGGCCGTGCGCCGAGCCAGCTTCATGAACCGCTCGAGCTTTTTCTGCCCGAGCTGCCAGCGGCCGCCACGCGCGCCGCGCAGCTCGGGCACAGCGCGTCCATGTTGACCCGGCCGTCCGGCGGGTGCAACGATGAGCTGACTGAGCGGGAGCCGGTCCGCGCCGCGCGATCCGCGCACCGCGCGACTGCACCCCCGCCGTGGTCACGCCAACACACACGTTCCGCGGGCGACGACGCCGATCCATCGGCCGGCAGGCTCTGCGGACATCAGCAGAACTGGAAGGTCGCCAACATGGCACGCGCCTTGATGGGACACGTCGGTACGTCGAACGAGCACGTCCTCGCCTTCGAGGTGACCCGGCTGCGTCGCCGGGTGGCCGAGCTCGAGACCGAGCTCGCCGAGGTGCGCGCGCAGCGCACCGAGGATCTCGATCTGCGCGACCTCGAGCTGCACAGCATCACCGGCTCGGCCGAGCCGGTCCTCGCCTGACCCACGCAGCCTGGCTGCCCGCTGCGCGGGCGGCGACGGGGTAGGTTCCTCGGCAGTTCCACCGACGCCGACCGACCGATCCCAGGAGTTTCGTGCATCTCAAGTCGCTGACGCTGCGGGGCTTCAAGTCCTTCGCCTCGGCGACCACGCTGCGTTTCGAACCCGGCATCACCGCCGTCGTCGGACCCAACGGCTCGGGCAAGAGCAACGTCGTCGACGCCATCGCCTGGGTGCTCGGCGAGCAGGGCGCGAAAGCGCTGCGCGGCGGCAAGATGGAGGACGTCATCTTCGCCGGCACGGCCGGTCGCCCGCCGCTGGGTCGGGCCGAGGTCACCCTGACGATCGACAACCACGACGGCGCACTGCCCATCGACTTCGCCGAGGTGTCGATCACCCGCCGGATGTTCCGCGAGGGCAGCAGCGAGTACGAGATCAATGGCGAGAGCGCACGCCTGCTGGACATCCAGGAGCTGCTGTCCGATTCCGGCATCGGCCGCGAGATGCACGTGATCGTCGGGCAGGGCCAGCTCGACGCCGTGCTGCAGGCC
>CAZZVT010000096.1:0-12981 GCA_964657545.1 uncultured Jatrophihabitantaceae bacterium | reverse complement strand
TCTGCAACACCAACGGCGCGCAGATCCCGCGCGAGTCCGACGCCGTGCTCTACACGCACGCCGGCCCCGAGATCGGGGTCGCGGCGACGAAGACGTTCCTGGCCCAGGTGGCCGCCGTCCAGCTGGTCGGGCTCGCGCTGGCTCAGGCCCGCGGCACGAAGTACGGCGACGAGATCATCCGCGAGTTCGACGCGCTGTGCGCGATGCCGGCGGCCATCGCCACGGTGCTCGACGAGCTCGATCCGGTGCGTGCCCTGGCCCGCGAGATCGCGCCGGCGCGGGCCGTGCTGTTCATCGGGCGGCACGTCGGGTACCCGGTGGCGCTGGAGGGCGCGCTGAAGCTCAAGGAGCTGGCCTACATGCACGCCGAGGGCTTCCCGGCCGGCGAGCTCAAGCACGGCCCGCTCGCGCTCATCGAGGACGGCCTGCCCGTCGTGGTGATCATGCCGTCGCCGACGGGGCGCCCGCTGCTGCACCAGAAGATGCTGTCGAACGTCGCCGAGGCCAAGGCCCGGGGTGCGCGCACGATCGTCATCGGCGAGGCCGACGACACCGCTGCCCGCGCACTCGCCGCCGATTTCGTCGCGATGCCGCGGGTCCCGACGCTGCTCTCGCCGTTCGTCACCACCCTGCCGCTGCAGGTGCTCGCGACCGAGATCGCGCAGGCGCGCGGGTGTGACATAGACAAACCACGCAACCTCGCCAAGTCGGTGACAGTCGAATAGGTTCAATCCGTGACCACTGCCAGCCTCAACGACGTCGACGTGCTGATCGTGGGGGCCGGCCCGGTCGGCCTGTTCGGCGCCTACTACGCCGGCGTCCGGACGCTGTCCACGGTCGTGCTCGACTCCCTCGAGGAGCCGGGCGGGCAGATCACCGCGATGTATCCCGAGAAGGCGATCTTCGACGTCGCCGGGTTCCCGGCGATCAAGGGCCGCGACCTCGTCGATCAGCTGCTCAAGCAGGCCGCGCCGTTCTCGCCGACCTACCTGCTGGGCCACCAGGCGGTCGGGCTCGAGCGTGGCGAGGGTGCCTTCGCGGTCACGACAGCGAGCGGGCACCGCATCAAGGCCCGCGCGATCGTGATCACCGGGGGCATCGGCACGTTCACGCCACGCCCGCTGCCCACTGGCTCGGAGTACCTCGGCCGCGGGCTGGTGCACTTCGTGCCCGACCCGCAGGCGTACGCGGACCAGGACATCGTGGTCGTCGGCGGCGGCGACTCGGCGCTGGACTGGGCGCTGATGCTGGAGCCGATCGCGCGGTCGGTCACCGTCGTCCACCGGCGGGGCGAGTTCCGGGCCCACCAGCACTCGGTCGAGCTGCTGCAGCGTTCGACGGTGCGCATCATCACCGACGCGCAGATCTCCGGTGTCAGCGGTGAGCTCGACGTCCAGCGCGTCGAGATCACGGCCAAGGGCACCGACCCCGAGAGCCTGCCGTGCACGAAGCTCATCGCCGCGCTCGGCTTCACCGCGAACCTGGGCCCCTTGATGGAGTGGGGGCTCGCCATCGACAAGCGGCAGATCGTCACGGACACGGCCGGCGCGACGTCGGTCCCGGGCATCTACGCGGCCGGTGACATCGTCGATTACCCGGGCAAGGTCAAGCTGATCGCCACCGGTTTCGGCGAGGTCGCCACCGCCGTCAACAACGCGTTCGCGTTCCTCAACCCCGGTCGGTCGGCCTTCCCCGGACACCTCTCGGACTACGCGCCCGAGCCCGGCGAGCCGGCACCCGCCGGTTCACCCACCGCCTAGCACCGGTGCCGATCGTCGGGGTGGGCATCGACGTCGTGCCCGTCGAGCGGTTCGCGGCGGTGCTGGCGCGCACGCCCGCGCTCGCGTCGCGGCTGTTCACCGCGACCGAGCGTTCGACGTCCGGCGGGCAGCCGCGCTCGGCCGAGTCCCTCGCGGCCCGCTTCGCGGCGAAGGAGGCACTGGCCAAGGCCCTGGGCGCCGGCGGCGGCATGCTCTGGACGGACGCCGAGGTCGTGGTCGACGACGTGGGTAGGCCCTCGATCGTGGTGCGTGGCACGGTCGCCGCGCGCGCGTCGTCCCTCGGGGTCACCCGGTGGCACGTGTCGCTGTCGCACGACGGTGGCATCGCGTCGGCCACCGTGATCGCGGAATCGTGAGGTAACGGGATGCGCGGGGTGCACACCGTCGAGCAGGTTCGGGCGGCCGAGGACGCGCTGATGGCGCGGCTGCCCGACGGCGCGTTGATGGCCCGCGCGTCCTACGGCCTCGCCCTGCAGTGCGCGCAACTGCTCGGCCAGACCTACGGCGCCCGGGTCGTGCTGCTCGTCGGCGCCGGCAACAACGGCGGCGATGCGCTGTACGCCGGCGCCTACCTGGCCCGCCGCGGAGCCGCCGTCACCGCGCTGCTGCTCGACCCGGGTCGGGCGCACGCGGCCGGCGTGGACGCGCTGCGGGCAGCCGGTGGCCGGACTGCCCCGCCGTCGGTGTCGGCCGTGGTCGACGCCGACCTGGTGCTCGACGGGATCGTCGGGATCGGTGGTTCGGGCGATCTGCGGCCGGCGGCCGTGCCGCTGGCCGAGGCGGCGCGCGACGTCACGACGGTGGCCGTCGACATCCCGTCCGGCGTCGACGCGGACACCGGTGCGGCCGGCGAGCACGCCGTCCGGGCCGACGTCACGGTCACCTTCGGCACGCTGAAACCGGGGGTCGTCGTGGGGCCCGGCGCGCAGCACTGCGGGGAACTGCGGGTCGTCGACCTCGGCCTCGAGGCGACGTTGCCGCGCCCGGACACGATGGTGCTCGAGTCGTTCGACGTCGCGGCGCTGCTGCCCGCACCCGGCGGCAGCGACGACAAGTACACCCGTGGTGTCGTCGGGTTGGTGTCGGGCTCGGCCGCCTATCCGGGCGCCGGCGTGCTCTCGACCGGGTCGGCCATCAGCGGTGGCGCGGGCATGGTGCGCTACGCCGGCACCGCCGCCGACGCGATCCGCGCCGCCTACCCCGAGGTGGTGGTGCAGGAGGGCGCGCGGCCCAGCTCGCTGCGGGTGCAGTCGTGGGTGGCCGGGCCCGGCATGGGCACTGACGACGCCGCGCGCGACCTGCTGGCCGACGTGCTGTCCACCGACGCTCCGGTACTCGTCGACGCCGACGGGATCACCGTGCTGGGCGAGCATCCCGAGCTGCTGCGCGGGCGCGGTGCGGCCACCGTGCTGACGCCGCACGACCGGGAGTTCGCCCGCATCGCCGACGGCCCGTCCGCCGACCGGTTGGGCTCGGCGCGCGCCGCCGCGGCCGCGCTCGGTGCAACCGTGCTGCTGAAAGGCGACTGCACGATCGTGGCCGCGCCCGACGGCCGGGCATGGGTCAACCCCACCGGCACACCCTGGTTGGGCACCGCCGGCAGCGGCGACGTCCTCAGCGGGCTGATCGGCTCGCTGCTCGCGTCGGGTCTCGAGCCGCCGCTCGCCGCTGCGGTCGGGGCGTACGTCCACGGCGTCGCCGGCCAGCTCGCCGCCACCGACGGCCCGCCGTCCTCGATCGACGTCCTGCACGCCGTCCGCCCGGCGCTGCGCGGGATCCGCCTGTAGTACGGCGGTAATACAGCTGGCCTTTGGGACACTGGTCGGTATGCACCGGACCGAGGCCGTGATCGACCTGCATGCGATCACCGACAATGTCGCGCGCATGAACGCGGGTACCTCGGCCGAGGTGATGGCTGTGGTCAAGGCCGACGGTTACGGGCACGGGCTGCTGCGCTCGGCGCAGGCTGCGCTCGACGGCGGGGCCACCTGGCTGGGCACGGCGCTCGTGGACGAAACGCTGGCCCTGCGCGCCGGCGGCGTCACCGTTCCGCTGCTGGCCTGGCTCTGGACGCCCGAGGAGCCGGCCACGGTGGCCCGCGCGGTCGCCGCCGACATCGACCTGTCGGTCAGCAGCCGGTGGCAGCTCGACACGGTGACGGCCGCCGCCCGCGGGTCCGGCCGCACCGCGCGCGTCCATCTGAAGATCGACACCGGGCTGTCGCGCAACGGTTGCTACCCCGACGACTGGCCCGACCTGCTGACTGCCGTTGCGAAGGCGCGGGCCGGCGGCGAGGTCGAGGTCGTCGGGGTGTGGAGCCACTTCGCCTACGCCGACGAGCCCGGGCACCCCACCATCGGCAGGCAGCTCGCCGTGTTCGACGACGCGCTGGCCACCGCGGCGAGGCTGGGTGTCGAGCCGCAGCTGCGACACATTGCGAACTCGGCCGCGACGCTGACCTTGCCCGCCGCGCACTACGACCTCGTCCGCCCCGGCATCGCGGTCTACGGCCTGTCGCCGGTCGAGGGCGATTTCGGGCTGACGCCGGCGATGACGTTGCGGGCGGCCGCCGCGAGCGTGAAGCGCGTCCGCGCCGGCGAGGGCGTCTCCTACGGCCACGAGTACGTCACCGACCGCGATACGACGCTCGTGCTGGTGCCGCTCGGGTACGCCGACGGTGTGCCGCGGCACGCGTCGAACGTCGGCCCGGTGTGGATCAACGGCGCGCGCTTCACCGTCGCCGGACGGGTCTGCATGGACCAGATCGTCGTCGACGTCGGCGATCACGACGTCGCCCCCGGCGACCCGGTCGTGCTGTTCGGCAGCGGCCGCGACGGCGAACCGACCGCCCAGGACTGGGCCGATGCGGCCGGCACGATCCACTACGAGATCGTCACGCGGGTCGGCCCCCGCGTCGCCCGGGTCTACCGATGACACTTGTACCGCTATGACACTTGGACCCATGCACGGCCCCGGGCGTCGCCCGGGCCCCGTACCGCGGCTCGCCACCGGCGCGCGACGCTTCGTGCTGCCCACCGCGGCCGACACCCACCAGTTCGGCGTGCGGCTCGCGGGCCTGCTGCACGCCGGTGACCTGCTCGTGCTCGGCGGCCCGCTCGGCGCGGGCAAGACCGCGCTCGTGCAGGGCATCGGCGCGGGCCTGCACGTCCAGGGCCGGGTCGCCTCGCCGACGTTCGTCATCGCCCGCGTCCACGACGCCGCCCGGCCCGGCGGCCTCGCGCTGGTGCACGTCGACGCGTATCGCCTCGGCTCGCTCGCCGAGGTCGACGACCTCGATCTCGACGTCGACGCGGGCGACGTCGTCACCGCGGTCGAATGGGGTGCGGGACTGGTCGAGCAGCTCTCCGACGCGCATCTGCTGACCGAACTCGACCGGGCAGCCGACTCCGACCAACGCACGGCGACCCTGCGCCCGCACGGCGGCGACTGGGCCGAGCGCCTGCGACAACTAGGCTGATCGACGCAATGTTCGCGCTGGCCATCGACACCTCCTCGCCCGCCGTGCTGGCGGCCGTCGTCACGGTTGCAGACGAGGTTGCAGACGGTATAGCGCTTACATCGGCCCGCGCACCGATCGCCGCACGGGGGCACGGCGAGCTGCTCACCCCGTCGATCGCCGAGGTCCTCGCCGACGCGGGCCTGGCCCCGAACGATCTGGACGCGGTCGTCGTCGGCACCGGCCCCGGGCCGTTCACCGGGCTGCGCGTCGGCTTGGTCACCGCGGCCGCGCTGGCGCACGCGATCGGTGTGCCCGCCTACGGCGTCTGCTCGCTCGACGCGATCGGTGCGCAGCACCCCGACGACGCCGCCCTGCTGGTCGTCACCGACGCCCGGCGCAAGGAGGTCTACTGGGCCCGTTACAGCCACGGCGTCCGGACGGGCGAGCCCGGCGTCGCCCGGCCCGCCGACGTCCCGCTCGACGGCATCACCACGGTGGCCGGAGCCGGCGCCGAGCTCTACGACTGGCCGCAGCTCGACGTCCGCGCCGCCCGCTACCCCGACCCGGTCGCGCTGGTGCGCCTCGCGCTCGACCGCCTTGCCTCGCTCGCCCCGGCCGATCCGTTGACGCCGCTGTACCTGCGACGCCCGGACGCGGTCGTACCCGGCGCGCCCAAGGCGGTGCGGCAGTGATCGACTCGGTACGGGTGGTGACCATGACCCCGGCGCACATCGACGCGCTGATGCCCTACGAGCGCGAGATGTTCGGCACCGAGGCCTGGACGCGCGGCGGCTACCGCGACGAGCTCGCCGACCGCCGGCACCGCACCTACCTCGTGGCCGAGTCCGAGGCCGGGGCGCTGCTGGGCTGGGCCGGCGTCCGCGTCGTGGCCGACGAGGCCGAGGTGCTCACCGTCGGCGTCGTCCCCGAGGCCCGCCGCTCGGGTCTCGCCCGTCGCCTGCTGGCCGGCCTGCTCGACGCTGCCGTGCAGCGCGGCGCCCATGACGCATACCTCGAGGTACGGACCGACAACGAGGCAGCTCGCTCGCTCTACCGCAGCGAGGGATTCGACGAGGTCGGCGTGCGGCGGGGCTACTACGACCACGGCCGCGTCGACGCCGTCGTCATGCACCGGACACTGGACAACACATGACGATCGTGATGGGCATCGAGACGTCCTGCGACGAGACCGGCGTCGGCCTGGTCCGCGACGGCGTGCTGCTCGGTGACGCGCTGGCCTCGAGCATGGCCGAGCACGCCCGCTTCGGCGGCGTGGTGCCCGAGATCGCGGCGCGCGCGCACGTCCAGGCGATGGTGCCGACCGTCCGGGCCGCGCTGGCCAACGCCAACATCGCGCTCAACGACGTCGGCGCGGTAGCGGTCACCGCCGGGCCCGGGTTGGCGACCGCGCTGCACGTCGGGGTGGCCGCGGCCAAGGCGTACGCACTGGCGCTCGACGTGCCGCTCTACGGCGTCCACCACCTGGCCGGGCACGCGGCGGCCGACACCCTCGAGCACGGCCCGTTGCCCGACCGCTCGATCGGGTTGATCGTCAGTGGCGGGCACACCTCGTTGCTGCTCGTCCGTGACCTCGTCCGCACGCCGATCGTGCACCTGTCCGACACCGTCGACGACGCCGCCGGCGAGGCGTTCGACAAGGTGGCCCGGCTGCTCGGCCTGCCGTATCCCGGCGGGCCTTCCATCGACCGTGCCGCCCGCGACGGCGACCCCACCGCCGTCGCCTTCCCGCGCCCGCTCACCGGCCCGAACGACCCGCCGCTGGGCTTCTCGTTCAGCGGCCTGAAGACTGCCGTCGCACGGTTCGTGGAGGCACAGCACGTCGAGGGCGCGCGTGACCCGGCGATCACGACGGAGGACATCGCGGCCAGCTTCCAGGAGGCCGTGGCCGACACGCTGACCCGCAAGGCGCTGCGGGCCTGCCGCGACCAGGGTGTCGACACCCTGGTGATCGTCGGAGGGGTGGCGGCCAACAGTCGCATCCGCAGCCTGGCCCACGAGCGCTGTGCCGCGGCCGGCGTCGAGCTGCGCATCCCGCCGATGCGGCTGTGCACCGACAACGGCGCGATGATCGCGGCCATCGGCGACCTGCTGGTGCGCGACGGCGCCCGCCCGTCGGCAGCGAATTTCTCGGCCGTGCCCACCGTCGAGCTCAGCTCCGCCCAGCTGGGCCTCGCATGAGCACGGTCATGTGGGAGGCCAAGGCCGCGCCCGAGCGCGTCGACGAGCTGCTCGCGCACGTCCTGGCGCACGCCGACCCGAGCGCCGAGGTCTACCGCAGCCGCGACGGCCGCGTCGTGGTCATCGACCCGACCGGGCGCGGCCTCGACGACGTCCCGCCCGAGCTGCTGGCCCGCCCGCCCCATGCCTGGCCCTTCGAGCCGGTCGCGCGCTGATCAGCGCTTGCACCCGGACGCCGAACACACCACGCTCAGCGGTGTGACGGGCACAACGGGGGACATCGAGCGGTCGAGCACGGCTGTGGCGCGACGTGCGGCACCGGCCACGGCGGCCGTCCGCTACGCGCAGCGGGTGCAGCACACGGCCCGCAACGTCGCCGAGTTCGTCCGCTTCGGCGGCCTGGACACCGGCGAGGAGCAGTCGCCGTTCACCGTCGAGGCCGAGCAGCAGACCTACCGGTTGCGGCACTACTTCGCCGACGACGTCCCGGACGACGCGACGCCGATCCTGATGGTCCCGCCGCTGATGGTCACCACCGAGGTGTGGGACGTGTCGCCGAACACCACCGCGGTCGGCTCGCTGCATGCCGCCGGGCACGACACCTGGGTCGTCGACTTCGGCCACCCCGACCGCGAGCCCGGCGGACTCGAGCGCACCCTCACCGACCACGTCCTGGCCGTCAGCGACGCCGTCGACCGGGTCGTCAAGGCCACCGGCAAACCCGTCGTGCTGGCCGGCTACTCGCAGGGCGGCATGTTCGTCTACCAGGCCGCGGCCTACCGCCGTGGGCAGGACATCGACAGCCTGGTCACCTTCGGGTCGCCCGTCGACGCACGCGCCCCGTTGCCGATCCCGATCTCGCCCGACGTCGTGTCGCGGCTGGCCAACGACATCGTCGAGTCGGGACTGCTGAGCAAGTTCGCGGTGCCCGGCTGGTTCTCGCGCTCGGCATTCAAGATGCTGACGCCGGCCAAGTCGCTGCAGGACCGCGTCCAGTTCCTGCTCGCCCTCACCGACCGCGACTCGCTGCTGCCCCGCGAGCGGCAGCGGCGCTTCCTCGACGGCGAGGGTTGGACGGCGTACTCCGGGCCGGCGATCGCCGAGTTCCTCCAGCAGTTCGTCACCCACAACCGGATGCTCGAGGGTGGGTTCGTCATCGACGACCGGCTGGTCACGCTGGCCGACATCGAGCTGCCCGTCCTGACCTTCCTCGGCTCCCGCGACACCATCGGCCACCCGGACTCCGTGCGCGCGATCCGCCGTGCTGCCCCGCGCGCCACCGTCCACGAGGTGTCGCTGCCGGTCGGGCACTTCGGACTCGTCGTCGGCTCCACCGCCAACGACCGCACCTGGCCCGACGTCTCCGCGTGGGTGCGGTGGCGCGCGGGGCACGCCGGCCTGCCCGAGGAGATCGTCCCGGCCGACACCGTCACGCCGGCCCGTGGACCGCGCCCCGATCCGAGCATGGCCGCGGTGGGCCAGGCCGTCGAGGTCGGCGTCGGGGTGGGGCGCATCGTCGTCCAGCAGGGCAAGCGGGTCAGCGCCCTGGTACGCGGGATCGCCCGCGACGCGCCCAAGCAGCTACCGCGGCTCAGCCGCATCGAGCAGCTCGAACCCGACACCCGGATCTCGCTCGGCCTGCTGCTCGACGAGCAGGCCCGCCGCGCACCCGAGGACGTCGCGTTCCTGTTCGGCGATCGCGCGTACCGCCAGCACGAGGTCAAGCAGCGGGTCGACAACGTCGTGCGCGGCCTGCTCGACATCGGCGTGCGCCACGGCGACCGGATCGGTGTCCTGATGGCCACCCGGCCCAGCGCCGTCACGCTCGTGACCGCGATCAGCCGGCTCGGCGCCACCGCCGTGATGCTGCGTCCCGACGGTGACACGAAGCGAGAGATCGCGCTGGGGCGGGTCGTCCGGGTGATCTCGGATCCCGAGAATCTGGCCGCCCTCGACGACGCCGACGGTGTCGCCCATGGTGTCGCATGGGCCGTGCTGGGCGGTGGCGGGGAGTGGCGCGAGCTGCACCCTTCCGCCCGCGACAGCGGGGTGCTCGACATGGAACGTATCGACCCCGACCAGGTGCCCCTGCCGGCCTGGTTCACCCCCAACCCGCACCGGGCGACCGACGTCGCGTTCGTGGTGTTCACTGGCGAGGGCGCCGGAACCCGGGCCCTGGCGATCACCAACCGGCGCTGGGCGATGTCGGCACTGGGTACCGCGTCGGCGGCCTCGCTGCGTCCCGGCGACACCGTCTTCAGCGTCACCCCGATCCACCACTCGTCGGCCCTGCTGATGAGCATCGGCGGCGCGGTGGCCTCGGGTGCGCGGTTCGCGCTGGCGAGCAAGGACGACCCGGACACGTTCTGGGAGGAGGTGCGACGCTACGGCGCCACGCACGTCTCCTACACCTGGACGTCGCTGCACGACGTCGTCCACGCGCCGCCCAACCCCGCCGAGCAGCACCACCCGATCCGGATGTTCATCGGCTCGGGCATGCCGCGCAACCTCTGGCGCCGAGTCGCCCAACGCTTCCCGACAACCCAGATCGTCGAGTTCTACGCCTCCGCCGAGGGAGAGGCGATCCTGGCCAACGTCAAGGGCCGCACGCCCGGTTCGATGGGCCGACCGCTGCCCGGGACGGCCGAGGTCCGGGTCGCCTCGTTCGACCTGCGCACCCGCAGGCTGCGGCTCGGTACCGACGGCCTGGCCCGCGAGTGCGTCGTCGACGAGGTCGGCCTGCTGCTGGCCCGCGTGCGGTCGGCCGAGTCGCCGGGGGGCACCGCCCTGCGCGGGGTGTTCGAGAGCGGCGACGCCTGGCAGTCCTCGGGTGATCTGTTCCTGCGCGACGACCAGGGCGACCTCTGGCTGGCCGGCTCCGTGTCCGAGATCGTCGACACCGCAGGCGGACCGGCGCTGCCCTCCGGTGCGCACTACGCGCTCGCCAACGTCCCGGCCGTCGATCTGGTCGTCTCCTACGGCGTCACCGACACCGACGGCGACGTCGTGGTCGTGGCCGCCACCGTCCGGCCCGGCGCGGAGCTGGCGAGCGCCGATCTCGAGCAGACCCTCGGCAAGCTGCCGCGGGTGCATCGTCCCCGGTACGTGCAGGTGGTGGCGTCGATCCCGGTCACCACCTGGCACCGTCCGCTCTGGCGCACCCTGCAGGCCAAGGGCGTGCCCACGCCCTCGCGCAGCAAACAGGTCTGGCGTCTCGACGACGACGGCGTGCACTACCGCCCGGTGGGTTGAGCACGGCCCGATCCGCCGACGGATGCAACGGTTGACCGCTGCGCGGTGTCTAACCGGCGTGGAGGTGCTGGTGATTCGCCCGATCGAGCCCGGAACCCGGGACGTCGGCGTCCGGGAGCCGGACGCCGGCTATGCCTCGTTCGTTCGGCTGCACACACCGGCCCTGCTGCGCACCGCGTACGTCCTGACCGGTAATGCCCTCGCGGCCGAGGAGCTGGTGCAGGACACGATGGTCCGGCTGCTGCCCAGATGGGACCGGGTCGAGGCGGCCGACTCGCCGCTGGCCTACGTGCGTCGGTCACTGGCCAACCAGTACGTCAACCACCGTCGGCGGGCCTCGCGTCGCGAGTTCGCCTACGCCGACGTCCCGGACGGTGCCGATGACCGCGACCCGTTCGGGCAGCTCGCCGACCGCGACCAGCTCTGGGCCGGGCTCGGCCTGCTTCCCGAGCGCCAGCGCGCCGCGCTCGTGCTGCGCTACTACGAGGACCTCAGCGACCACGACATCGCCGACACCCTGGGCGCCAGGGTCGGCACGGTGCGCAGCCTCATCAGTCGCGGGCTCGCGACGCTTCGTGCGGAGATGGCGCCGTGATTGACCCAGCTACCGACCCAGTGACCGACCCCTTCGAACGGGAACTGCGGCGCACTCTCGCCGCGCACGCCGACGACGCTCCCGACCCACACGCACTGACCGACCGGCTGCTCGCCGCCGGCGCCTCCGTGGACGGGTCGGCCACGGTTGGTCCCGTCCACTCCCGCGGCTGGCGCACCTGGGGCACCCCGCTGGTGGCGGCGGCCTGCGTCGTGGCCATCGCCGGCATCGTGCTCGCGATCGTGCGGCCCGGGCACGTCGGCCACGGGCCGGACGCCGCCGACACCCGCTCGGCGTCCGTGCCGTCCACGGTGACCTCGGCGCCGGCGGCACCGACCAGCGCGTCGCCGACGGCACTGTCGACCGGGACGGCGACCGCGCAGACGCCCGACGGCGTGCTGGTGCCGCTGCGCAACGTGCGGGTGGCCGACCTGACCTTCACCAGCGTGGACTCCGGGTGGGCGCTGGCCTCGGCCGACTGCCTGGCTGGATCCGGCCGGTGCACCGCGGTGCTGCGCACGACGAACGGCACCACCTGGACGAGCTTCCCGAACTCCACGCAGTTCGATGTGCCGGGCGTCAGCGCCGGCTGCCCGGCGGTCACCTGCGTCCAGCACATCCGGTTCGCCAACTCCCGAATCGGCTACGCCTTCGGCCCCGACGCGTTCTACCTGAGCAGCGACGGAGGCCGGACGTGGCAGAAGCAGTCCGGTGGCGCCGACGCGTTGGAGACGCTGAACGACAACGTGATCCGGCTGAGCACCCGCACGCAGGTCATCTCCGTCTCGACGTCCGACATCGGCAGTTCGTCGTGGACCGACCGCACACTGCCCGGGGGCGGGAGCGGGATGGACTCGGCGACGTTGGTCCGCACCCGGGAGGCCGCCTACGTCGTCGGCCTCGGCGACCTGGCCATGCACAGCCCCGCGGTGCTGTGGACGTCCGCCGATGACGGAGCGACGTGGTCGAATCGCGCAACGCCGTGTCCGGCGGGCGACGGCGTGACCAGCAGCACCGGGGTCGCGGCTGCGTCGGACAACCTGGTGGCCCTGATCTGCACGCCGTGGGACGGTGGCCGGCCGACGCTCGTGATCGGCAACCCGAGCGGCTCGACGTCGGCCGATCATCCGTTGCCTGGCACGGCGCAGGCCTCGGCGTTCGTCGTCGCAGTGTCCGGCTCGACGTTCCTTGCCGGCGCCGGCGAGCTGTACCGCACGACCGACCGCGGCGCCTCCTGGCACCCGTGCCCCTCGGTCGACGTATCAGCGGGTGTCACGTTCGCCGGGTTCGAGAGCCCCCAGGTCGGCCGTCTGGTCACGGACAACGGGCAGATCGTCTGGACCACGCACGACGCCGGCGCCCACTGGACCAAGGCCAGCCTGTGACCTGCCGTCCCTGACGGCGCAGCGACTCGACCCACCCCTGCCATCGACAGCTGGCACTCACCCCGTTAGAGTGCTAATCCAGGAGGTTCGGTTGACCCCCGCGACGGCAGCCGGCTTTCGTTCACACGTCAGTTGACGTCAATCAGTCATCACCGCAGAAGGGGAGTCACATCGTGACCGCCACCAAAGTCAGCATCAAGCCGCTAGAGGATCGCATCGTCGTCCAGGCCAACGAGGCCGAGACCACCACCGCATCCGGCATCGTCATCCCGGACACCGCCAAGGAGAAGCCCCAGGAGGGCACCGTCC
>CAZZVT010000095.1:0-13028 GCA_964657545.1 uncultured Jatrophihabitantaceae bacterium | reverse complement strand
CGAACGCCTCGTTGACGTCGCCCTGGCTCGAGGCGCCGTCGCCGAAGAAGGCGAGGACGGCGGTGTCGCGCGCGGGGTCGCCGGTGCCGACATCGCCGTCGCGGACGACGCCCATCGCGTACCCGGCCGCGTGCAGCGTCTGCGCGCCGATCACGATCGTGTAGAGGTTGAAGTTGTTGGCGTTGGGGTCCCAGCCGCCGAGGTTGGTGCCGCGGAACAGGCCGAGCAGCGTGAGCGGGTCGACGTCCTTGCACCACGCGACGCCGTGCTCGCGGTAGGTCGGGAAGGCCATGTCCTGCGGCTTCAGCGCGCGGCCGGCGCCTATCTGAGCGGCCTCCTGGCCCAGCAGGCTGGCCCACAGGCCGAGCTCGCCCTGACGCTGCAGCGCGATGGCCTCGGAGTCGATGCGCCGGACGAGCACGAGGTCGCGGTACAGAGCGCCGATCTCGTCGTCGGTGATCGTCAGGGGGTAGTCGGGGTGCTCGACGCGCTGGCCCTCGGGTGTCAGGAGCTGGACAAGATCGGGCTCGGGACTGACTGCCAGGATCTGCTCGGACATGCGGCGCCTCTCCATGCGTGGACGCCCGACGGGGGTGACCGCCGACCGTGCTCGTCTGCTCTGTGCAGTCCGTTGGTACAGGGGTGGCGTACCGGCCGGACTACCCAGGGCTTCCTACCATATCGGTGACTCGGGTCACCTTGAATCGGCGCAGGCGGTGGCGGGAGGCGTCGGCGCAGTGACGGTGCGCACCACGGTGTCGTCCATGCTGGTACTGCACCGGTCCACGGCGTGGAGGTCGCTGGTTCGGCCACGGTGTACTGCTCACGGGTCCGGGTGGTCCGGGAGTTGCACACGAGTCCCCGGGAGGCTGATTCGATGACCGCGGTCGCGACCGACCCGATCGAGGCCGTGCTGGGTCCTGCCTGGGATGCCAAGCTGCCCTCGCTCACGCGGGAGGAGCTCATCGCTCTTGGCGACACCCCAATGCTCGCGACGGTGGGCCGGCCACTGCTTCGGGCCGTCGAGGTCCTGTTGCCCCGACAGCCGCCTGTGCGCGCGGAGGTGGAAGACCGCCGTGCGCTCCTGGCCGCGGCGCACGGCACCTGGCACCTGGCCGAGCTCGACGCCCAGGGTGCCACGCATCTTCGTCGCTGGCTCTCCGACACGATCTTCGGCGAATCTGCCACTCCGGTGTCGAGCCCCGAACCGGGAGGTGGATCGTGACCGCGCTCCGTGCGGAGCTGCAGGCGACGATCGACGCCGCGGCGGCCGGCGAGCGGCAGGTGCTGATGACGTGCGCCGAGTCCGACCTGCTGGCCGGGGGCGTGCTGTTCGGTGTGGGCCGCCGGATGCCCGCTGCCGCACCCGACGCCGACGACCTGCGGGCGCTGGCCGAGCGTGTGCAGCGCAGCGAGCAGTCGGGCGGACCGCTGGCGGATGTGCTGACGCTGGACCGGGGGCGCCGGCGGCAGCTGTCCTACCTGCGCAGCGAACCGCTCGTTGCCAACGGCGTCAGCGCGTGCACGTACGCGCGGATCACCGTGCTGACACCCGATGCCGAGGTGACGATGGTGCTGTCGGGCTCGACGGTCGCGGACGCGCCGGACCTGCCGGTCACCGTGGAGGTGGTTCGATGGTGATCAAGCACAACCGCAGGTCGGCCTACGCCAAACATCTGCGCCGGCGGCTTCGGGTCGTCGAGAGGTGAACCGCGGTGCTTACCCGACCCGGCCCAGCTCGGGTGGCAGCGGTTCGTCGTGCACGATCCGCAATCGCGACACCGCGCGGGTGAGCACGACGTAGAGCCGGCGCAGCCCGTCGACGCGGAAGGCCTCGCCGGCGACGATCGCGGCCGGTTCGAGCACGACGACCGAGTCGAACTCCAGGCCCTTCGCTGCGGACGCCGGGACCACCGCAACGGCCGGGTCGGCGTCCTCGTCGAGTGCGTGGGCGTCGACGCCGGCTGCGTGCAGTGCGGCGAGCACCGAGCCGCTGCGCGCGTCGGGGACGATCACGCCGACCGAGCCCTCGATCTCCAGGCACGCCAGTACCGCGTCGACGACCGACCCGCCGCGCGCGATGGCGAGCGCTCCGGACCCCTGACGGATCGAGGTCGCGGGCGGCACGTCCGGAGCGATGTGCGGCAGCAACCGGTTCGCCACCTCGAGCACCTCGCCGGGTACGCGGTAGCCGGCGGTCAACGGGCGGATCGGCGCGTCGGGTGCCCCGAGGTGCTCGAGGGTGGCCGGCCACGATCCGGGCGCCCAGGGCGTGGTGGCCTGCGCCAGGTCGCCGAGCACGGTCAGCGAACCCAGCGGGCAGCGTCGGGCGACGACCCGGCACTGCATCGCCGAGAGGTCCTGTGCTTCGTCGACCACGACGTGGACGAAGCTGTCGGTTCCGTTGATCAACGCGTCGAGCTCGTCGAGCAGCGCGACGTCGGCGGGCGTCCAGCGGATCGTTCGCAGTGACTTGGGCGCGGGCCGGTGCAACGCCGCGCGTTCGTCGTCGGTCAGCGACGGCGCGCAGCGGCGCAGGAAGTCGGCGTCGTCGTAGAGCCGCGCGAGCAACGCGGGCGCGGACAGCTCCGGCCACACCGCGTCGAGCCAGTCGCGGACGGCGCCCGAACGGGCCACCCGGTTCGTCTCGCCGTCGGTCGGCGCTCCGCCACGGTCCTCGCGCTGGCGGCGCACGTCCTCGGCGACCTGCTGGCGTAGTCGCTCACGGGCCAGTGACCAGCGCAGGCCGGTGCCGAGCGCTCGACGCGCGTCATCGACATAGCGACGCAGGTGATGGGCGCCGACCCGGTAGCGCTTCGTGTCGATGATCGCGACGACGTCCTCGGCCGGTTTCGCCACGTGTGAGAGCACTGCTCTGCGCAGGACGTCGGCCAACCTGGCGTCGCCCTTGAGCACGGCGAGCGGCACCGGTTCCTCGCCACGCGCGACGAACGGGATCAGCCCGTCGACGGTGCTCTGCGTGATGCCGCCCTCGCCGAGCGACGGCAGCACCTGAGCGATGTAGTGCAGGAACGCCGCGTTCGGGCCGACGACCAGCACGCCGGAACGCCGCAGCCGCTCGGGATAGGTGTAGAGCAGGTAGGCCGCGCGGTGCAGCCCGACCGCGGTCTTGCCCGTGCCGGGCGCGCCCTGCACGCACAGCGAGGTGTCCAGATCGGCGCGGACGAGGTCGTCCTGGTCGGGCTGGATGGTGGCCACGATGTCGCGCATCGGGCCCACGCGCGGCCGCTCGATCTCCTGACGCAACAGGTCGGAGTTCAGGCCGAGCGCCTCGCCGCGGTCGAGGTGCTCGTCCTCCAGCGAGGTGAGCTCGGCGCCGCGAAACCCGAAGCGGCGCCGCAACTGCACGCCCATCCGATCGGCCGGGGTGGCCCGGTAGAAACCATGGGCCAGCGGCGCGCGCCAGTCGATGACGACCGGGTCGCCCGCTGCGTCGCGCACGTGCCGGCGGCCGATGTGAAAGACCTCGGCGCCCTTCGCGCCCTCGGCGGTGCGGTCGGTGCGGCCGAAGAACGGCGGCGCGTCGGGCTGTGCGTCCAACCCGGCCAGCCGCTCGGCCCGCACCCGGCCGAGCGCCTCGCTGGCCAGTGCGTCGACGCCGTAGTCGGCGATGCGATCGGCGGAATCCCGCATGCCGGCCAGGCACTGACGAGCAAGAGCCAGATGGGCTTGTTCGGCCTGAAGTGAAGTGTCGTCGGCCACGGTTCGACGACGTTACCTTGCGGCATCACTCGGGGTGGGGGCGCGAGACGTTGCGGGCCAGGCCGTCGCGGACGACGTCGGGGCGCGTGCGGTACCAGGCGAGGTGCTCGGTGATCACGACGTCCCACGGCACCGTCTGCCCGGCGATCGTCCACGCATCGTCCAACCCGATCGGCGTGCGGATCCCGCCGAGGTACTCGCGCTCGGGGATCGTGACGGCCGGCGAATCGGGATCGACGACGGCCAGGACGCGGCGGGCCACCTCGCCCAGCACGGCATTGTTCGGGTGGTTGAGCGTGAACATCGCAGCCGGGTCAGCCACCAGGTCGGACACCACGATGTCGCACGAACGCTCGCGGAGTCGCAACTCCGCCAGCGAGGCAACGGCATGCGCGCGAACAGCCTCGACCGGCGCGGACGACGGCCAGTCGGCCAGGACGTCGGCAGCTGTCAGACCCCGCGACGCCGCCAGCAGCAGGCGCAGGTCGTGGTAGTCGGTAAGGGGTGCGCCGACCCGCGTCCCGTCGGCGTCGTTGGCCGTCACCTGGTAGGGCAGCGAGCCGCTGTAGTAGACGAGCGGGAAGGTGACGACCCGCCCCGAAGCAGGCAGCAGGCCGGCCAGGGTGGCGGTCGCGCATCCCGGCACGCGGTACTCGTCGCGGATCGGCTGCGACACCAGCAGCGCGGTGTCGGCCAGCAGCGCGTGGACATCGGCGACCTCGTCCGAGGTCAGCAGGTAGACCGGCGGTAGGTCGACGACCTCGAACCCGAGGCGGTCCAGCGGCGCGCGGAGCAGGTCACCCAGCGGCGCCGCCTGGCAGTTGCCCCACACCACGACTCGCCGCGGTGAGGTCACCCGCTCATCCTGACAGCAAGCCGCCTACATCGAGTCGATCGAGATCGTCCAGGTCGTGTCGTCCGATGCCTCGATGCGGACGGTCGCCGGCATCGTCAGCCGAACGGACGTCCAGACGTATTCGCGTCCGGCGAAGCACGTCCTGGTCGACAATCCCTTCGCCCTGGACGCCGTCAGACCGGGCAGTGCCACGCCCGAGCCGTGACACACCAGCCGCACGCGGTAGTTCGTGGTCGGCGTCTTCCCCGTGAACCGGACCGAGCTCGACCCGTGACCGCTGTCTCGAACCCCGTTGTCCGGGCCGGTCATGTCCGCGTCCACCGGCGACTGCACAGACCCGTTTGTACGGGCTTCGGGCTCGATGACCAGGGTGAGCTGCCAGGACGTGTTCGCAACGGCGGTGATCGCGAGCCGGCCGTTCTCGACGACTGGGGAGGTGCCGAAGCCTCCGGAACCGAGGCATTCGTTGATCAGAGTCTGCTTGCTGATGGTCAGCGTTCCTCCGCCGCGGCAGGTCCCGTAGACGGCGTACTCGGTGTACGCGGCAAGCGTGTGGTGCGCGACCTGGTACAACTGCGAGCCCTGACCGGTGTACGTGTGGAGCACAACCGTGCCGGGATACAACAGGCTCTTGATGGACGCGGGTGCGGTGGGACTCGCCGCGGGGCGTGGTGTGTGCCGATCGGTGCGGCCGGGCAGCACGGCGATCGCGATCGCCAGCACCGCCGCAGCGCACGCAGCCACCGTCGCTACCGCGATCACGCGCGACGAGCGTCGCAACTGCGGACGGTCGAACGGCTCGAGTAGGACGACCTCGTGCTCGGGAGTAGGTCCCGGGGCCGCCGCCGGCTCTTCGCTGATGAGTCGGTCGATACGCGAGCGGAAGTCGCGCACGTCGAGATCCTCGGGCACCAAGGACTGCAGGGCACCGCGCAGGTCCTGCTCGGTGGGCTCGGTAGTCATGCTGAAGCGTCCTTTCCGACGGCCCGGTCGCCGGCCGGTTGCGACCCGGCGCCGAGCTCGATGCGCAGGGCGGCGAGCCCCCGTGAGACATGGCTGCGGACCGTGACCGGCTCGCAGCCAAGGGTGGCAGCGATCTCGACGTCGTCGAGATCGGCGAAGTAGCGCAGGACTATCGCGGCTCGTTGCCGGGCCGGCAGGGTGTCCACCCGGCGCAGCAGGTCGTCGCGGACCGCGATGCGTTCGGCGTGGTCCGGCCACGCCCCCGGGTCGACCTCCGCTTGCGGCAGCTGGCGCGTGGATCGCCGACGCCAGGCCAGATGTTCGTTCACCACCATCGTGCGGACGTAGCCGTAGGGCGACTGCAGCGTCGAGATGCGCGACCACTGCTGGTGCGCCCGCAGCAACACCTCCTGGAGCACGTCCTCGCCCGCGGGTCTGCTCCCGCACAGCACGATGGCCAGTTTGAGCAGCGAGAGCTGCCGTTCATCGAGGAAGGCCGAGAAGTCCACGGTCGGCCTTTCACATCCGGTGACGATCACGCCCTTGAAAGCGTTGAGCGACGACGCTTGTGGCGCCGGGGCGAGAAGTATTTCATCGGGTCGGTCGGTCGGGCAGGCTGAGCGGATGCCGACCGACCGCCTGCCGACCGATCATGTCCGCCAGCTGGCGACCCGCGAGATCTACCGCAACCCGTGGCTACGCCTTCGCGAGGACGAGGTCGAGTTCGCCGACGGCTCGCGCGGGCAGTACGCCGTCGTCGACAAGTCCGACTTCGTGACGGTGCTGGCCGTCGAGGACGACGGGTTCTGGCTGGTGCAGCAGTACCGCTATCCGGTCGGCAGCCGGCAGTGGGAGTTCCCGCAGGGCGGCTGGCCGCAGGGACGCAGCGGCACACCTCTCGAGCTGGCCGCGGCCGAGCTGCGCGAGGAGACCGGGCTGCGTGCGGCCGAGTACACCCATCTCGGTCGGCTGTTCGCCGGGTACGGGTTCTGCTCGCAGCGCTACGACGTCTTCCTCGCCACCGGACTCACCCCGAGCGAGCCGGAGCGGGAGTCGACCGAGGCCGACATGGTGCACGAGTGGCGCTCGATCGAAGCCGTGCGCGAGATGGTGCGTCACGGTGAGTTCGCCGACGCCCACAGCATCGCCGCGCTCGCCCTGTTCGACAACACGAGCGGGAGCCGGTTCCCCGGCCGACGCCCGGGGTAGGCAGCACCACGTGACGAACAGCGTCCTGCGCACGAAGTCCATCGACGACGTCCTGCACCAGAACGACGGTGACGACGACACCGGCCTGCGCAAGCGGCTGAGCAGCGTCGACCTCGTCGGCGTCGGGGTGGGGATCGTCATCGGCACCGGCATCTTCACCCTCACCGGGGTCGAGGCCAAGCAGCACGCCGGCCCGGCGATCGTGCTGTCCTTCGTCATCGCGGGCGTCATCAGCCTGCTGGCCGCGCTCTGCTACGCCGAGCTCGCCTCGGCGGTGCCGACGGCGGGCAGCGCCTACAGCTACGCCTACACCACCATGGGCGAGATCGTCGCCTGGATCATCGGCTGGGACCTGCTGATGGAGTTCGTGCTCGGCTCCTCGGTCGTGGCCCGCGGGTGGTCCGGGTACCTGCAGAGCCTGTTCGATCTGCCGACGTCGATCTTCGGCGAGACGTCGACGGTGAACGTCGGCGCCATCGTCATCGTCGCCGCGCTGACGGTCGTGGCCGTCACCGGCGTCAAGCAGTCGGCCTGGCTGACGAACGCGCTCGTCGTGGTCAAGGTGGCCATCTGCCTGTTCGTCATCGTTGCCGGTTTCTTCTACCTGCGCCGCAGCAACATCACGCCGTTCGTGCCGCCGGCGCGTCACGCCACGGGCAGTGGCGGGCTGGAACGCCCGGTCGTCAATGCGCTGTTCGGATCGCCGTCGGCGTACGGCGCCGCCGGCGTGATCACCGCAGCGGCCGTCGTGTTCTTCGCCTACACCGGCTTCGAGGCGGTGGCCAACCTCAGCGAGGAGTCGAAGAACCCCGAACGCGACCTGCCTCGCGGGCTCATCGGCACCTTGATCGTCGCGACGCTGCTGTACTGCGGAGTGTCCTTCGTGCTCACCGGGATGCAGAAGTACACGAGCATCGACACCGGCTCGCCGCTGTCGTCGGCGTTCACGTCGGTCGGTGCCGGCTGGGCGGCCACCCTGATCGACATCGCGGCGGTCTGCGGGCTGACGTCGGTGATCCTCGTCGAGCTCGTCGGTATCGGACGGATCGGTTTCGCCATGGGCCGCGACCGGTTGATCCCGCCGGCGGTCGCGCAGGTCAGCCCGCGCACCGGCACACCCGTCCGGTTCACGATCGGCGCTGCTGTGGCGATCATGGTCGTCGCGGGCCTGGTGCCGTTGTCGACCCTGGCCGACCTGGTCAGTATCGGCGCGCTGTTCGCGTTCGTGCTCGTGTCGCTAGCTGTGCCGATCCTGCGGCACACCCGTCCGGAGCTGAAGCGGCCGTTCCGTGTGCCGCTGTCACCGGTGCTGCCGATCGTCTCGGCGCTGGCCTGCCTCTACCTGACCCTCAACCTCTCGATCGCGACGTGGATCCGCTTCGCGGTCTGGTTCGTCCTCGGGATGGGCGTGTACTTCGGCTACGGCATGCGCCACGCCCGGCTGGCCCACAGCGACCCGGAACGAGACGACCCGGCACGCGTCTGACGCTCAGCGCACGCGCAGCGCGATGCGTTTCGTGGCGTACTGGTGCCGCGAGTCGTACGTGCTCACCGTGACGGTGTACGTGCCGGCTTTCTTCCAGGTGTGATGCAGTGAGTACGCCCGACCCGACACCGCCGTGCCGTCACCGAAGTACCACGTGATGCCGCTGACGCTCGTGCCGGAGGCCCGCTGCCGCACGCTGAGGCTCAGGGTGGTGCGGTGCTTAGCGCGCACCTTCGAGGCGTGCGTGATCGTCAGCGCTGCCGTGGTCGGGTACAGCGCTGCGACCGACTTGGGGGCACCCACGCCGGACGCGCCGTCGAAGCCGGTGGTCGCGTTGCACTCCGAGGACAGCGACGGCAGTGAAGTGGTGTGGCCCGCGCCCGCGTAGGTGCAGTCCGCGAGCCCGCCGCCCAGCCCGTTCGGATTCGACGTCGTGCCGCTCGAGAGGGACGCGGCCGCGGCCCCGCAGTTCGCCGTCGTGTCGCCGGCGCAGAACCCGGTGCCGCCGAGGGTGACGTCGTACACCGACCCGGCCCGGTAGGTGCGGTTCGTGTAGAGCGACGACGCCGGGTATGAGGTGCCGCCCGAGCCACCGGCCAGGGCGTAAATCGCAGCCACGACCGGGGCCGACAGCGAGGTGCCGCCGATGGTGGCCCACCCGCCGACGCCGTAACTGTCGTAGACGTCGAAGCCGTAGCGGGGATCGGCCACCGCGGCGACGTCGGTGCCCAGGCGCTTGCCCCGGCAGCCCGCGGCGGCGTAGCCGACGGTGGCGCTCTGCCAGGCCGGGGCCGCGAACAGCTTGCTGCACCCGCCGCCGCTGGCGCCGCGAGGCTGGCCCGACGAGCTGCCGGCGCTGTCGCTGGCGCCGTCGCTGTTCCAGACGTACTCGGTGGACCGGGCGCCGCTGGACCCGACGCGCAAGGTCGTCCCGCCGACGGCGATGACGTTCGCCGAGGTGGACGGGAACGACGCCGCACCGTCCGAGGTCTCACCGGCGTTCAGCCAGTCCCAGCCGTACCAGCCGTCGTCGCCCGTCGAGGCGGTGATCGCGATTCCCGGGTGGTTGTAGGCCTTGACGACCGCGGCCGACAGCTTGCGGGGCTCGGCCATGCCGTAGGAGTTGGTGATCTCGGTGGCGCCGAGGCGGGCGGCCGTGTTCACGGCCCCAGCGAGGTCGGCGAGCGTGCCCTGGTTGGCTTCGACGAGCAGGATGTTGCAGGTATGGCAGACCCCGCGCACGGCCTGCAGGTCCAGCGCGGTCTCGGTCGCGGCGTCGCGGTCGCGAGCCGGTAACGGCGAGGTCCGTCCGCTCTGGTTCACCTTGCGGAACGAGTGAGCGGTCTCGGCGGGCAGGCCGTAGTGCCGGTCGAAGTGGTTCAGATCGCTGAGCGCGTTCGGGTCGTCGTGCCAGTCGATGACCGCGACCGTCTGGTTCGCGCGATTGACGTTGGGGTTGAACCCGTACGCCGCCGCCAGATCGGCCGGGGTGTACCCGCCCTTCGGGCCGTAGCTGACGCCTGCTCGGCGCGTCCACCGCACGGCGCCGGGGGTGCCCTTCGCGACGGCAACGCGCCGCAGGGCCAGGCAGCGCACCAGGGTGGGATCGGTCGGCTTCGCGCACACCGGGCGGACGACGGCGTACTGCGTGATCGAGCTCGCTGCCGCACCGGACGTCGCGGCGGACGGCAGCACGGCCCCGACGAGAGCGGCGATGCAGGTGAGGACGAGCAGGCCGGCTCGCAGCGGTCGGTTCACGCAGGCTCATCTCGGTCCGCGCCGGCGTCGTCCGTTCGGTCGTGCTCGGCCCGCCCACTTTCCCACACGATGGTCACACCCGGATCACGTCCCTCAGGACGCCTGACTGACCGTCGACATGTTGAAGTCGGGGATCCGTAGGGCGGGCATCGCCGTGCGCCGGAAGTAGTCGTTCCACTCGCGCGACAGGGCGGGCACCGTGCGGCCGACCTCGGTGGCCCGGCCGAGCAGGTCGACGGGCGACTCGTTGAACCGGAAGTTGTTCACCGCGCCGCGCACCTGCCCGTCCTCGATCAGGTAGACGCCGTCGCGGGTCAGGCCGGTGAGCAGCAGATTCTGCGGATCGACCTCGCGGATGTACCAGAGGCAGGTCAGCAGCAGTCCCCGTTCGGTGCCGGCGATGAGCTCGTCGAGGTCGGCCGAGCCGCCACCGTCGAGCACGAGGTTGTCGACGAACGGGCGTGGCCGGGCCCCGGTGCGCCCCGCCCAGGACCGGGTGCGGGCGAGGTCGCGCAGCGTGCCGTCGGCGATCCAGTCGACGGCCGTCACCGGTTGGCCGTTGTCGAACACCGACTGCGAGCCGCCGGACGATGTCGCGACGTCGAACGGGCTGCAGCGCAACCCCTCGTAGGCCGGGTCGGAGCGCAGGGTGAGCGGCAGCGCGGCCAGCCGCTCGCCGATCCGGGTGCCGCCGGCGTCCGGTGCGGTGCCTGATCGGGCGAAGACGTTGCGGCCCTCCTCGGCGTCGCGGGCCGACATGTGCCAGTAGGTGTAGACCAGCAGATCGGCGACGGCCGTCGGCGGGAGGATGGTCTCGTAGCGCCCCGGCGGCAGGTCGATCCTGGTCTCGGCCCACCCGAGGCGCTGCTCGAGCTCGCCGGTGAGCGCGTCGACGTCGATGTCGGTGAAGTCGACCGTGTGCCGCCCGATCCACGCCGACCGCGCCAGGTCGGCGGACTTGCCGTTGATCTCGACCCGGCCGTCGGGTTGGTCGAAGCGCCGGCGCAGACCGGTCGACGTCGCGAGGAACGTCGAGGTCAGGTGGTGCTCGGCGAACCCGTACAGCAACCGCTGCGACCCGCCCCAGTCCCCGAAGGCGCGTCCGAGCGCCGGGGCGAAGGCGTCGAAGACGCTGACGTCGGTGTGCCGTGCGTCGGCGTCCCAGTCGTCGGCATGCGGGTAGTCCTCGACCAGCGGCATCGCGTCGTCGGCCGGCCCGGCGGCCCGACCGGCAGCCTCGGACGCGCGGACCAGCTCGTCGACCTCGTCGAGCGACGCGATCGAGCGGGTGAGCACCCCGGCGCGCGCCCCGTCACGATCGTCGAAGATCGACACGACGGTGAGCGCACGAGTGCTCGCCTGGCCGTTGGTGGTCAGCGAGTTCGCCGCCCAGCGCAGATTGGTCTCGGAGTGCTGCTCGGCGACGACGATGCAGCGGTCGGCGCCCGACGCGCGCAGGGCAGCCTCGACCAGCTGCTGCGGGGAGGTCATCGGCCGCCCTCCTGCCGGGTGTTGAGCACGTTGATGCCGCGGAACAACGCCGCGGGCGCGCCGTGCGACACCGCCGCGATCTGGCCGGGTTGGCCCTTGCCACAGTTCATCGCGCCGCCGAGGTACCAGGTCGACGGTCCGCCGACCGCCTCCATCGCACCCCAGAAGTCCGTCGTCGTGGCCTGGTAGGCGACATCCCGCAGCTGCCCGACGAGCCGGCCGTTCTCGATGCGGTGGAACTGCTGGCCGGTGAACTGGAAGTTGAAGCGCTGCATGTCGATCGACCACGACCGGTCACCCTTGATCAGGATGCCGTTCTCGACGCGGCCGATCAGCTCGTCGAGGTCCGGGCCGTCGGGGTCGGGTTGCAGCGAGACGTTCGCCATCCGCTGCAGCGGGATGTGACCGGGCGAGTCGGCGTAGGAGCAGCCGTTCGACCGCGCCCGGCCGAGCTGTTCGGCGTTGTCGTGCGCCATCTGGCGGTTCAGCTGGTAGCCGACGAGCATCCCGTCGCGCACGACGTCGAAGCTCTGCGCGGCCACACCCTCGTCGTCCCACCCGATGGAGGCCAACCCGTGCTCGGTGGTGCGGTCGCCGGTGACGTTCATGCCCGGACTTCCATACTTCAAGGTATGTAGACGATCGAGGGTCGCGAAACTGGTGCCGGCGTACGCCGCCTCGTAGCCGAGCGCGCGGTCGAGCTCGGTGGCGTGCCCGATCGACTCGTGGATGGTCAACCACAGGTTGGACGGATCGATGACCAGGTCGTACCGCCCGGGGGTCACACCGGGTGCCTTGACGTGCTCGCGCAGCAGGCCGGGAAGCGCATCGATCTCGGCGTCGAAGTCCCAGCCGGTGCCGGTGAGGTACTCCCAGCCACGGCCTGCCGGCGGGGCGAGCGTTCGCATCGACGAGAACGATCCCGCACCCCGATCGACCGCCACCGCGGTGAAGTCGGGGTCGATGCGCACCCGCTGCTGGGTGGTCATGGTGCCGTGGCTGTCTGCGTAGAACTTGTTCTCGAGCACGAAGGTGACGACGGCGTCGACGTGATCGACACCGTCGGCGGCCAGCAACCGTTCGGACAGCTCGGTCATCCGGGCGACGCGCTCGGCCTCCGGCACGGTGAAGGGGTCGATCTCGTAGGCAGACACCCAGGTGACGTCGTCGTAGACCTGCTCGGGCGCCAACCGGACCGGCTGGCTCGACAGCACGCGGCTGATCTTCGCGGTGGCCACCGCCTGCTCGGCCAGGGCGACCGCGCCGTCGGTGGTTCGCGCGATGCCCCCGGCGAATCCCCAGGTGCCGTCGTGCACGACACGTACCGCCAGGCCGACGTCCTCGCTCTCGGTGCTGGAGTCGAGCTGCGCGTCGCGCAGGCGCAGCGAGCCGGTGCGGATGCGCTCGAGGCGGAAATCGGCGTGTTCGGCCCCGAGCTCGAGCGCGCGGTGCAGCGCCGCGCCGGCGAGACCACGGGCGGGCATGGCGAGGAACGAGGAGTCGATCTCGGGCATCTGCACAAGGTACTGGCGAGTACTGGCG
>CAZZVT010000094.1:0-13049 GCA_964657545.1 uncultured Jatrophihabitantaceae bacterium | reverse complement strand
CAACGCTGGGCGGCGACGCTGTTCGGGTTGGGCTTCGCAGCACTCGTCGCAGTCGTGATCGGCAAGTCCCTGCACGGGACGAAGCCGGTGAACCTCGACGCCGCGAACGGCAACGGCTCGAACGTCAACTCGATCGCCGAGCTGCTGTTCACCAAGTACCTGTTCGCCTTCGAGCTGACGTCGGCCCTGCTGATCGTCGCGGCGCTCGGCGCCATGGTGCTCGCGCACATCGAGCGCGAGGGGCGCAAGCCGTCGCAGAAGAATCTGGCACGCGACCGGATCCGCTCGGGTCGCCCGCAGCCGCTGCCCGGCCCGGGTGTGCTGTCGACCGGCAACTCGGTGGGGACGCCTGCGCTGCTGGCCGACGGCTCGATCTCGCAGGAGTCGCTCATCGTCGGCGGCGAGAAGTTCCCGACCTACCCGGGCCACACCGCGGCGCTGGGGACAGGCGAGTACGAAGACAGCGAGGTGCGTTCCTGATGGGCGCTCGCGCGATGACGGGGGCATAGATGGATCCGTCCTACTATCTGGTGCTGTCGGCGATCCTGTTCACCATCGGCGCGGTCGGCTTCCTCGTGCGACGCAACGCGATCGTGGTGTTCATGTGCGTCGAGCTGATGCTCAACGCCGTCAACCTGACGCTGGTGACCTTCTCGCGTATCAACGGCGACCTGCAGGGCCAGATCATGGCCTTCTTCGTCATGGTCGTCGCCGCGGCCGAGGTCGTCGTCGGGCTCGCGATCATCATGGCCATCTTCCGAACCCGGCGGTCCGCGTCCATCGACGACGCGAACCTCCTCAAGTACTGAAGGCAGAAGGTGCATACAGCTACCGGTATCCAGTCACTCGCCTGGCTGCTCATCGCGGTACCCGCGGCGTCGGCGTTGGTACTGCTGACGATCGGCAGGCGCGGCGACAAGTGGGCGCACATCCTGGGCGCGCTCGTCCCGGTGGCCCTGTTCGTCTACTCGATCTTCCTGTTCTTCTCGATCAAGGGCGAGACGGACCGGCACGTCGAGAAGAACTACTTCAGCTGGGTGCCGGTGGCCGGCTTCCACGTCGATTTCGGGCTGCTCACCGACCCGCTGGCGCTGGTGTTCGTCCTGCTGATCACCGGCGTCGGATCGCTGATCCACATCTACGCCGTGGGCTACATGGCCCACGACCCGGGCCGCCGCCGGTTCTTCGGCTACTTCAACCTGTTCATCGCCGCGATGCTGCTGCTGGTGCTGTCCAACAGCTACCTGGCGCTCTACGTCGGCTGGGAGGGCGTGGGTGTCGCGTCCTACCTGCTGATCAGCTACTACTTCACCCGCAACTCCGCGGCGACGGCCGGCAACAAGGCGTTCTTCGCCAACCGCGTCGGTGACGTCGGCCTGTCCATCGCCATCATGCTGATGTTCAGCTACACCGGCAGCACCGCCTTCGACGTCGTCCTGGGCGCGCACTTCTCGAAGGGCGCGGCGACGGCCATTGCGTTGACGCTGCTGCTCGGTGCCTGCGGTAAATCGGGCCAGTTCCCGTTGCAGACCTGGCTGCCGGACGCGATGGAAGGGCCGACCCCCGTGTCGGCCCTTATTCACGCCGCCACCATGGTGACGGCCGGGGTGTACCTGATCGCCCGCTCGGCACCGATCTTCAACCTCGCGCCCGCCGCGCAGACGGTCGTCACGATCATCGGCGCGATCACGCTGCTCTACGGCTGCATCGCGGGCTGCGGTCAGGACGACCTGAAGAAGGTGCTGGCCAACTCGACGATCAGCCAGATCGGCTACATGTTCCTGGCCGTCGGCCTCGGCAAGGGCGTGTACGCGATCGGCATCATCCACCTGGTCGGGCACGGCTTCTTCAAGGCCGCCCTGTTCCTGAGCGCCGGCTCGGTCATGCACGCCATGAACGACCGCATCGACATGCGGCGCTTCGGCGGCCTGGCGCGGGTCATGCCGCTGACCTTCGTCACCTTCCTGTGCGGTTATCTCGCGATCATCGGCTTCCCGGGCGCCACTGGATTCTGGACGAAGGACAAGATCATCGAGGCAGCGTTCGACAAGGGCGGGACGTCGGGCTACGTGCTCGGCATCATCGCCCTCGCCGGCGCCGGCATCACCGCCTTCTACATGACCCGCGCGCTGGTCATGACGTTCTTCGGCAGGCGGCGCTGGGAGGACGACGTCCACCCGCACGAGGCGCCGACGTCGATGACCGCACCGATGCTCGTACTGGGCCTGCTGGCACTCGTCGGCGGCTACCTGCTGATCTTCCAGGGTCGGGTGCAGCACTGGCTGGCGCCGTCGGTCGGTCAGCCGATCGAGGCCGGCGTGCACACCATCAACCAGACCGTCCTGTCGATCCTGACGCTCGTCGTGGTCGCACTGGGTGTGGCCGGCGGTTTCGTGGCCTTCCGTCAGGTGCCGGTCACCCAGCCGGTCGGCGTCTCGCCGATCACCACGCTGGCACGCCGTAACCTGTTCGCCGACGCCTTCAACGAGGCGGTGCTCATGCGTCCCGGCCAGTGGCTGACGCGCGGGCTGGTGTATTTCGACAACCGAGGGGTGGACGGCGCCGTGACCGGAATGGCCGCGGGGCTGGGTGGTGGGTCCAGCCGGATCCGCCGGATGCAGAGCGGATTCGTTCGCAGCTACGCGCTGTCGATGCTGGGCGGAACGGTCGCCATCGTGGCCGTCCTGCTTGCCGTGAGGTTCCAGTGAGCGACGCCTGCGCAGCGAACTCGATGTCTTGCGGAGCCTCTGGTGGCGTGCCGAGCGCTAGCGAGGTGTGGCGCTGATGCACAACATCACCCTGCTGGTCCTGGTACTGATCCCGTTGGTGGGCTCGGTCGCGGTGTTCGCGCTGCCCGAGAGCTCGCCGGGCTCGGCGAAGCTGGCCAAGCAGCTCAGCTTCGGCGTCTCGCTGATCGTGGCCGTCTACGCGCTCGTCGTCATGTTCTCCTTCGACACGAGCAAGGGCGCCCACCGCTTCCAGTACATGTTCAGCGTGACCTGGATCAAGGCGTTCGGGACGCACATCGCCCTGGGCGTCGACGGCATCGCGCTGGTGCTCGTGGCCATGGCCGTGCTGCTCGTGCCGGCCGTGATCCTGGCCAGCTGGAACAGCCTCGACAGCCGCTCGGGCGCTGAAGAGGACGGGCCTCAGCGCAAGCGCAGCGTCAAGAACTACTTCGGGTTGATCCTGCTGCTCGAGTTCTTCATGATCGGCGTCTTCACGGCCACCGACGTGTTCCTGTTCTACGTGTTCTTCGAGGCCATGCTGATCCCGATGTACTTCATCATCGGCAGCTTCGGCGGCCCGCGTCGGCAGTACGCGGCGATGAAGTTCTTCCTGTACTCGCTCGTCGGCGGGTTGCTGATGCTCGCGTCGGTGATCGGTCTCTACATCACCAGCCCGACCAAGACCTTCTCGATCACCACGCTGATCGCGAACCCGCTGCCGAACGACGCCACGCAGAAGTGGCTGTTCCTCGGCTTCTTCATCGCGTTCGCGATCAAGGCACCGCTGATCCCGTTCCACACCTGGCTGCCCGACGCGGGTGCCGAGGCGCCCATCGGCGGGGCGGCGCTGCTGGTCGGCGTGCTCGACAAGGTGGGCACCTTCGGCTTCCTGCGTTACTGCCTGCCGCTGTTCCCCGACGCGTCGCGCTACTTCGCGGTGCCCATCCTGGTGCTGTCGGTCATCGGCATCCTGTACGCCGCGTTCCTGGCCATCGGCCAGCGCGACATGAAGCGCATGGTGGCCTACACCTCGGTCGCCCACTTCGGCTTCATCGGCCTGGGCATCTTTGCGTTCACGACGCAGGGTGGCACCGGCGCCGTGCTCTACATGGTCAACCACGGTTTCTCGACGGGCGCGCTGTTCCTCGTCGTCGGCCTGCTGATCGCCCGCGGCAAGAGCCGCAACGTCGACGACTACGGCGGTGCAGCCAAGGTGACCCCGATCCTGGCCGGGTTGTTCCTGCTGGCCGGGCTGTCGGCGCTGGCCCTGCCCGGCATGAGCACGTTCATCAGCGAGTTCCTGGTGCTGGTGGGCACGTTCACCCGGTACAAGGGATTCGCCATCGTGGCCACCACCGGCATCATCCTGGCCGCGATCTACGTGCTCTACCTCTACCAGCGCACCTTCCAGGGCGCGGTCAGCGAGCGGGTCAGCAAGTTCCGCGACCTCAACGCCCGCGAGATCTTCTCGGTGGCGCCGCTGATCGCGATCATCATCTTCCTCGGCGTCTACCCCAAGCCGGTGATCGACATCATCAACCCGGCGGTCAAGGCGACGCTGTCCGACGTCCACAAGACCGATCCGGCGCCCAAGCTCGGATCGGCGGAGGGAAAGTGAGCGCCATGTTGCTGGCCGCGCCGGTGGATCACATCACCACCCCGTCGGTCGCGTACGGCGCGCTCTCGCCGATCTTCATCGTGCTCGGTGCGGCGTTGCTCGGCGTGCTGGCCGAGGTGGTGATCCCGCGGGCCGACCGCTTCGCGGTGCAGGTGGGGATCGCGATCCTCGGCCTGATCTCGGCGGTCACGGCGGTCGCGCTGCTGCACGGGACGTCGATCACGACACCGTCGCCACGCGGGAACAACAGCGCGTTCGCCGGGGCGGTGGCGATCGATCCCGCGGGGTTGTTCATCCAGGGCACGGTCCTGGTGCTGGCGGTCATGGCGGTGCTGCTCATGGCCGAGCGCAGTGTCGACATCGGCAGCTCGATCGTCGCGTCCTCGGCCGTCACCGTCGGCTCTCCCGATGATCGTCGGCTGGCCATCAGCGAGCGGGTGCAGACCGAGATCTTCCCGCTGCTGATGTTCAGCGTCGCGGGAATGTTGATCTTCCCGGTGTCGAACAACCTGATCCTGATGTTCGTCGCGCTCGAGGTGCTGTCCCTGCCGCTGTACCTGATGGCCGGCATGGCCCGTCGCCGTCGCCTGCTCTCGCAGGAAGCGGCGGTCAAGTACTTCCTGCTCGGCGCGTTCGCGTCGGCGTTCTTCCTCTACGGTCTGGCGCTGCTCTACGGCTACGCCGACTCCGTCGACCTGCCGGACATCCTGTCCGCGAGCCGCACCTCGACGAAGTCCGACGTCCTGCTGTACCTCGGCCTGGCGCTGCTGCTGGTGGGCCTGCTGTTCAAGGCCGGCATCGCGCCGTTCCACAGCTGGACGCCCGACGTCTATCAGGGTGCCCCGACGCCGGTCACGGCGTTCATGGCCGCGTGCACCAAGGTCGCCGCGTTCGGCGCCATCCTGCGGGTGCTCTACGTCGGCTTCTCGACGTCGTCCTACGACTGGCGCCCGGTGGTGTGGGCCGCGGCGATCGCCTCGATGGTCGTCGGGGCGCTGTTCGGCCTGACCCAGACCGACGTCAAACGCATCCTGGCGTACTCCTCTATCGCCCACGCCGGGTTCATCCTGGTCGGGATGGTGGCGCTGACCAGGGACGGTATCTCCTCGGTGCTGTTCTACGTGCTGAGTTACGGCTTCACGACGCTGGCGGCCTTCGGATTGTTGATGCTCGTGCGCGACTCCGACGGCGAGGCCACGAGCCTGGCGCAGTGGGCAGGCATGGCCCGCAAGAGCCCACCGGTGGCGATCATCATGACGATCCTGCTCATGTCGCAGGCCGGCATCCCGTTGACGTCGGGCTTCACCGGCAAGTTCTACGTGTTCCGCGCCGCATACCACGTGGCCGGCCCGCTGGTCGTGATCGCGCTCATCGCCTCGGCGGTGGCGGCGTTCTTCTACCTGCGCATCGTCGTGCTGATGTTCTTCGCCGAGCCGCCCGAGAACAGCCCGACGATCGCCATCCCCGGCTGGTCGACGTCGATCGCGCTGACCTTCGGCGTCGTCGTCACGATCTTCCTGGGTGTCTTCCCGCAGCCGATCCTGGACCTCGCGCAAAAAGCTGCGCATCTGACTGGTTGAGGCATGACTCCCATCGCGCTGGGGCTGTCGTTCGACGACCCGGCACTCGAAGCGGCCGTCCGTAGCGGTCTCGACGCGGTCGAGGCCGCATTGCGCACCGCGTGCGACTCGAGCGACTTCTTCGTCAACGCGGCTGCGCACCATCTGGTCGACGCCGGCGGCAAGCGGTTCCGCCCGCTGGTGTCGATCCTGGCCTCGCACTTCGGCGAGCCGGGCCGGGCCGAGGTCGTGCCGGCGGCGGTCGTCTGCGAGCTGACCCACCTGGCCACGCTCTACCACGACGACGTCATGGACGAAGCCCCCGTGCGCCGCGGCGCCGCCAGCGCCAACTCGCGCTGGGACAACACGGTCGCGATCCTCACCGGCGACTTCCTGTTCTCGCGGGCGTCGAACATCCTGGCCGACCTGGGCCCGTTCGCGGTCCGCTTGCAGGCACAGACCTTCGAACGTCTCGTCATCGGCCAGATCCACGAGACCGTGGGCCCGGTCGAGGGCGCCGACCCGATCACCCACTACCTCGACGTGCTCGCCGACAAGACGGGCTCGCTCATCGCCACGGCGGCCGAGTTCGGCGCCTACTACGCGGGTGCGACACCCGAGGTCATCTCGGGGCTGCGGTCCTACGCCGAGCAGATCGGCGTCGCCTTCCAGCTCAGCGACGACATCCTCGACATCGCCTCCGACACCGACGAGTCGGGCAAGACCCCCGGCACCGACCTGCGTGAGGGCATCGCCACGCTGCCGGTGCTCTACGCGCTGCGCTCGCCGGCGCCGTCCTCCGCGCGTCTGCGTGAGCTGGTCTGCCGGCCGCTCGTCGACGACGACGAGCACGCCGAGGCCCTCGCCCTGCTGCGGTCCTCCGACGCCATCGCCGAGGCCCGCCGGACCCTCGCCGATTACGCGACGTCGGCCCGCGCGGCGTTGGGCGTGATGCCGCGTGTCCCGGCCCGCGCCGCGTTCGAGGCGCTCACCGAGATCGTCGTCGCCCGCACCGGCTGACGTCCGCCCATCGCGATCACGGTAGGACGGCGTGCCGCGAGCGGGTGTGGACAACCGCCCGGCTCCGGCGCGTCCATGCGGTTAGATCGAACGCGTGCCGGCCGATCCGCTCCTTCACCGGCTCGAGCGTCTCGAGACCGCTCAGCTCGCCGACCTGCTGCGGCGCCGCCCCGACGTAGCCCCGCCGCGGGCCGAGCCGCACGACCTGGCCGAGCTCGCGGAGCGGCTCGCCCACCCGGTGTCGCTGGCCCGCGTCCTGCAGGATCAGCCGCTACCCAGCTGGCAGTTGGTCGAGGCCGCCCTCGCCCTCGGCGGACGTCCGACCTCGTCCGAACTCGCTGCGCTGCTCGCCGACGCAGACCCGGAATCGCTCGAGCGCATCGTCGACAGCCTGCACGAGCTGGCCGTCCTCACTCGCGACGGCGGCCACCTGCAGCTGCCGGACACGCTGCGGCGGGTGTTCCCCGCGCCGCTCGGTCTCGGCGAGCCACTGGCCGACCTGCTTGCGCACCTCACCGCCGACACGATGCGCGCCATCGCCCGCAACCTCGGTCTCGCCAGGCCCAAGACCCGGCAGGATGCCGAGCTCGCCCTGCTCGCGTTCTTCGCCGATCCCGCCAACATCGAGCGCGTGGTGGCCGGTGAGCCCGACGCCGTGCGCACCCTGCTGCTCGAGACCCGGACCGAGCCGGACGACCGGTACTACGACGACCCGCAGGCGTACCGCGTCCGACAGGCAGCGCTGCACCGGGCGACGACCGTGGGGCTCGTGATCGACGTCAGTTACGGCTACGACTGGCGGATCCCGCTCGAGGTCACCCGCGCGCTGCGCGGGCCCGACTACCGCGCCCCGTTCGACGTCGCGCCCCCGCCGGTCCCCACCCGCCCGGCGGCCGATCGCGCCGGCGACTCCGCCGCGGCAGCCACCGACCTGCTCGCCACCCTGCTGGCCGTGCTCGACCACCTCGCCCGCCACCCGCTGAAGGCGCTCAAGACCGGCGGCGTCGGCGCGCGCGAACTGACCAAACTGGCCAAGACGCTCGGGGCGAGCGAGCCCGCGGTGCGGTTGGTTCTCGAGCTGTCCGCCGCGCTGGATCTGCTCGATCTGCTCGGCCCGGACGTCACGGTCAACGAGCGTTTCGGTGAATGGCGCGATGCCTCACCCGACGAGCAGTTCGCCGCCGCTGCCGAAGCCTGGTGGACGCTCGGCTACCTTCCGAGCCGCGCACGCGACGACGACGACAAGCCGCAGCGCGCGCTGGTCGCGGTCGGGCAACGCTGCGAGCTGTGCGTGATGGCGCGGCACGCCATGGTCGACGTACTCACCGAACTCGACGCCGTCACCGACATCGCCGCCCTGACCGCGCGGGTGGCCTGGCATCGCCCCGCCGCACACCTGGATCGACCGGACGACCAGTGGCGCGAGGCCGAGCTGCTCGGCGTCGTCGCCGGCGGGGCCGTCACCGCGCTCGGACGGGCCCTGCACGACGGCGACGATCTTGCGCCGATCGCAAAGGCCCTCCTCCCGGCGGCTGCGCACCATGCCACCTTCGGCTCCGACCTCACCGTCTTCGTCGCCGGCTCGCCGGCCGCCCGGGTCAGTGCGGTGCTCGACTCCGCGGCCGATCGCGAGGGCCGTGGCGGCGCGATCACCTGGCGCTTCACCCCTGGCTCGGTGCGTCGCGCGTTCGACGACGGCGCGACCGCCGAGGCGCTGCTGGCCGAGCTGGCGGCGGTGTCGCACGCCGAGCTGCCGCAGCCGCTGCGCTACCTCGTGGCCGACGTCGCGCGCCAGCACGGCACGCTGCGGCTGACGGCGGCCACCTCGGTCATCCGCAGCGACGACGCCGCACTGCTGGCCCTCGTCGCGGCCGACCGCAAGCTGGCCAAGCACGGGTTGCGACTGCTCGCACCGACCGTGCTGAGCGCCGACGTCCCGGTCGCGACGCTGTTGGCCGCGTTACGGGCGTCGGGCTACTTCCCGGTGATCGAGGGGCCGCTACCCGACGTCGCCGGTCTCGACGAGCGGGCCACCACCGCCCGCGGTCGGCAATTGGCGGCCTACCTGCGGGCGGCGTCAGCCCCAGATCCGGACGACGAGCCGGCCGAGCCCGACTGGCGCGCCGTCGCCACCCGGATCAAGACCGCCCGGCGACACAGCGCGGTGCCGAGCGCCACCGCGAAGGTGCTGGCGCGCCTGAACGCCAAGCTGTCGGTGGGCGAGCTGCGTCAGCTGGCAAGCGCGGTGGACCAGCGCGGCCGGGTCGGCATCGAGTACGTGTCCGGGTCCGGCGTCCGCACCCGTCGCGCCATCGACGACCCGCAACTGCTCGGACCGACGCTCGTGGCGTGGTGCGAGCTGCGTCAGGACCAGCGCGAGTTCACGGTGTCGCGCATCGTCTCGGTCGAGCCCGTCTGAGGTGCGGGCCCGCGTCACCTGCGTCGGCCGAGCGCTCAGCCACTGCCCGAGGGCCAGCACGAACCCGAGCACGCCGACCAGATCGGAGGTCGTCAGACCGTTGCTGGCGGTGACGTCGATCAGCACGACACCCTCGAAGCTGCTGTCGACGAGCAGCCACACCAGCGAGACAAGGGCCAGGGCGACAGCGCCGGCGCGATGGCGCGCGCCGAGACCGGCGGCGAGGAACATCGTCAGCAGCAGAGCCCAGATGAGCACGATGACGCGCAGCTCCGACATCTGGATGACGCTAGTGAACGGCAGGTTGCGGGCGGGTTGCCACCCACCTCGTCGTTGTGACCTCGACGCTGTCGGCGAGCGCAAACCGCCCCCGCGGGCCTAGCCTGAACGAACCACGGGCGCGCCGATTCGGGGGAACGGTCCCCGCCCGTGGTAAAGGAGTTCGTCATGTCACGTCCGCAGCCCAGACGTTCCTCGCCGTGGCAACGGCTGCTCGACGTCGTGCTTCGCGCCTCGGTGGGCCCACCTCGTCGCCCGCGCCGGCCGTCGGTCGAGGACCAGACCTACCGGCCGCGGCCGGATCTGCTGCAGTCCCTCGGTGGTCGCTTCGACTAGCCGCGCCCGGTCGGGCTTCGTGGACAGCCGACCGAAACACGTCGTTGGCTAGGCTGGCCGCTGCTCGGGCGATCCGTCGCCCACCCGCACGACGAGAGGACGCCGCCCCGTGCGCATGTCAGTGATCGGTACCGGTTACCTCGGCGCGACCCACGCCGCCGCCATGGCCGAGCTCGGTCACGAGGTCGTCGGCGTCGACGTCGACGAGTCCAAGATCGCCCGGCGGAGCAAGGGCGAGGTGCCGTTCTTCGAGCCCGGCCTGCCCGAACTGCTGTCCAAGCACGTCGCGTCGGGCGCGTTGCGCTTCACCACCTCGGTGCAGGACGCGTCGCAGTTCGGTGACATCCACTTCATCTGCGTCGGCACCCCGCAACGCAAGGGCGAGTTCGCGGCCGACGTCTCCTTCGTCGACGCCGCGTTCGGTGCGGTGGCGCAGCACCTGCGTCCCGGCACGGTGGTCGTCGGCAAGTCGACGGTGCCGGCACCGCCGCGCGACTGCAGCCGCTGGTCGAGGCCGCGGGTGCCGAACTGGTGTGGAATCCCGAGTTCCTGCGCGAGGGGTTCGCGGTCAAGGACACGCTGCACCCCGACCGGGTCGTGGTCGGCATCTCCGGCGATCTCGGTCTGGCGGCGATCAACGAGGCCTACGGCCCGATCTTCGCAGCCGACAACACGCCGCTGATCGTCACCGACTTCGCGACGGCTGAGCTGGTGAAGGTGGCCGCGAACTCGTTCCTGGCCACCAAGATCTCGTTCATCAACGCGATGGCCGAGATCTGCGAGGCCACCGGCGCCGACGTCGTGCAACTGTCGGAGGCGATCGGCAAGGACGAACGCATCGGTCATCGGTTCCTGCACGCGGGGCTGGGGTTCGGCGGCGGCTGCCTGCCCAAGGACATCCGGGCCTTCATGGCCCGCGCGGGTGAGCTGGGCGTCGACCAGGCCCTGACGTTCCTCAAGAGTGTCGACGACATCAACATGCGACGCCGGGCCCGGATGGTCGACCTCGCCCGTGAGGTCTGTGGCGGCTCGCTGGCCGGTCAGCGCGTCGGGGTGCTGGGGGCGGCGTTCAAGCCCAACAGTGACGACGTCCGTGACTCCCCGGCGCTCGACGTCGCGGTGGCGGTGCAGAAGGCCGGCGCCGCCGTACGCCTGTACGACCCCGAGGCCATGGACAACGCCCGCGCGCTGCACCCGCAACTGGCCTACGGCGACTCCGCGCTCGAGGCCTGCCGCGACGCCGACGTCGTGCTGCACCTGACCGAGTGGCAGGAGTTCCGCGACCTCGGGCCCGACGAGATCGGCGCGGTCGTGAAGACCAAGAACATCCTCGACGGCCGCAATGCCCTCGACCCCGAACTCTGGCGCGCCGCTGGCTGGCACTTCCGCGCCCTCGGCCGCCGCTGAGCACCATGGTGGACGCACTCGATCGCGATGCGCGGATCTACATCGCCGGGCATCGCGGTCTGGCGGGGTCGGCCATCTGGCGCACCTTCGAGCGGGCCGGGTTCACCGACCTGGTCGGTGCCACCAGTGCCGAGATCGACCTGCGTGACCGTGACGCGACGTTCGGCTACCTGCGCGAGATCAGGCCCGACGTCGTCGTCGACGCCGCGGCGCGGGTCGGCGGCATCCTGGCCAACGACACCTACCCGGCCGAGTTCCTGTCCGACAACCTGCGAATCCAGCTCAACGTCCTCGACGCCGCTCACGAGATCGGCGTCGACCGACTGCTGTTCCTGGGGTCGTCCTGCATCTATCCGACGTCCGCCGAGCAGCCGATCCGCGAGGACAGCCTGCTGACCGGCGCGCTCGAACCGACCAACGACGCGTACGCGATCGCCAAGATCGCCGGCATCATGCAGGTGCAGTCCGCGCGCAAGCAGCACGGTCGCCACTGGATCTCGGCCATGCCGACGAACCTCTACGGCCCGGGCGACAACTTCGACCGGCAGAACTCGCACGTGCTGCCCGCGCTCATCCGCCGCTTCCACGAGGCCAAGGTCGGCGGGTCGGACGAGGTCGTGTTGTGGGGCACGGGCACGCCGAGGCGCGAGTTCCTGCACGTCGACGATCTCGGCGACGCCCTGCTGTTCCTGCTCGACCACTACGACGAACCGACGACGATCAACGTCGGCGTCGGCACCGATCTCACGATCCGTGAGCTGGCCGAACTGGTGGCCCGCACGGTCGGCTACGACGGCACGATCGTGCAGGACGAGTCGATGCCCGACGGCACCGCCCGCAAGTTGCTCGACGTCTCACGCCTCACCGAGTTGGGATGGCAGGCGCGGATCGAGCTCGAGGACGGCATCGCCGACACCTACGACTGGTTCGTCGCCCACCGTGCGCAGGCGCGTCTCTGACGACCAGTCTCCAACGCCCCCCGGCGGCGGCCGGCCAGCGCAGCGACCCAGCCGTCGTAGGCCGACATGGCGGCGGCCTCGGTCAGGTGCTCGCGCGCGAAGGCGTTCCCGTCGGCGACGAGCCGCGCGGCCAGCCCGGAGTCCGCGACGATCTTGCCGACGGTGTCGAGCACCTGCCCGTGGTCGCCGGCCGGGGTGACGACCCCTCCGCCTGAAGCGCGGACGAAATCGGCGGTGGCGCTGTGCTCGTCCGTGGCCGCGACGATCGGACGACCGGCGACGAGATACGAGGTGAGTTTGCTCGGCAGGCTCATCTCGGCCATGCCGGGCCGTTCGTTGACGAGCAGGACGTCGGCGGCGGCGAGCAGGTCCATGTAGTCCGCGTCGTCGACACCGGGCAGGAAATCGAGCTGCGCACAGCCCTGGGCGTACCGTCGCAGCGCAGCGCGCTGATTGCCGCCGCCCGCCAGGACGAAACGCACCGGACGGTGCTCGCGTTCGGCCAGCCGGGCAGCGTCGACGATGACCTCGAGGTTCTGCTTGGCACCCATGTTGCCGCTGTGCAGGGCGACGATCTCGTCGTCCCGCCAGCCCAGCCGTTCCCGCAACGAGCTGCCGGGTCGTGGCCGCGTGGTGACGTGCGTCCAGTTGTAGATGACCTTCGGCCGACGGATGCCGAGGCAGGTGAGCTCGGCTGCGAGCCGCGGGTGGATCGTGGCCACA
>CAZZVT010000093.1:0-13128 GCA_964657545.1 uncultured Jatrophihabitantaceae bacterium | reverse complement strand
GATCCCTATGCGGGGCGCGAGGTGTCCATAGGCAGGGGCGACGATGCCCCCTCCCGAACGTTCGGCTGTGAAAGACTGGTTTAGTGACTGAGCCGCCGGACGGGCTGCCGACGTACCGAGTGTTGACCGGGCCTGACGATGACAATTTCTGCAAACGAGTAAGCCATGCCCTATCCCTTGGCTACCAGCTTCATGACGGCCCGGCCCTGACCTTCGACGGAACGAACGTGATCGTGGCGCAAGCGCTGCTGTGGCCCTCGGCGCGAACTGAGTCTTGATTCGCCCCCGGATCGTCGGTCACGGTCGATGAATGCGCTGTGGGGCCAAGCCGTGGCCGGGTCACACGTCGTGCAGCCATGCCTCGGCGTGGTGCATGAGGGCGGTGACGAGTTCGGGTCGGTCGTCACCCGGTATGTCGTCGGGGAGGTGGCCACGCGCGCCGTAGGCGAGAAACCGATACGAGCTGCGGTAGGGGCCGGTCATCTCCGCGGTGATGTCGAGGTGGTCGGCTGGGTGGACCGTTGTGATGGTGTCCTTCTCATAGATCGCGTCCATGCTCGCGAGCTTCCAGCCCTCGGCGGTTCGTCGTACGCGGGAAACGAGCCGCACGCTAGCAACGAGGTCGACCAAGACGCCATCGACCGGAAGCCTGAGTTCTACGCGTGCCGGCGTGACAGCCAGCGCGCGGTCTCCGTCCACCCTGATCACCGGCGGCGACAGGCGATGGTGCGACTGCGCCGCGGTGGAGTCCCACTCGGGATCGCGGGACGAACGCACGAAATCGTCAATCGTTCCAGCGAACCACGTGACACGCACGATGGCGTCATCGGTGTAGGCAGCGCGCACCGCCGACCATTGCTCCTGATCCCGGTCGGCGCGTTCGGTGCAAATGAGGAGCTGAACAGAGACGATGTCGTTCAGCTCATCGACTAACACGAATGCTCCCGCCCTCGGGAAACCATCCACCTACATTGACAGCGACGAACATTTCGGTATCCCCCCGCCGTTGCGCCGGACGTCCGGGGTTGCCGATCAGGTAGTTCCGACGGCGGTGGAACCGACCGCTGTGGTGTTCCCGCCCGCGTCAACGATGCTCGTACGGACCGCGGTGCCCTCGACCTCGGCGGTGACGCCCAGGGTAGATCCGGCGATGTGGGGCGCGACGAGCCGGAACGCGAAGTAAGTCCACGCTCCGGCCCGCTCGCAGGCGAGTTCGGACATCAGCAGAGCCTGAAGCGGCCCGTGCACGATGAGGCCCGAGTAGCCCTCGACGTCGACGGTGTAGGGCTGGTCGTAATGGATGCGATGAGCGTTGTAGGTGAGCGCGGAGAACTGGAACAGTCTCGTGGGCGACACGCTGATCTCGCGCGCGGGCAGCACCGACGCGGCCGGCGACGGTGCCGGCGACCGGCTCGGTTCGTCGCGGGCCGAAGAGCCGGCGGCCTGCCGGTACACGATGGTCTGGTACTCCTCGACTGCCAGGATGCCGCCCTGGGTGATCCGGTGGCGCACCGACGCGAACTCCAACGGACCGGTGCGGCCCGGACGCGTGTAGCGGTCGACCACCTCCGACACCCGAGTCGCTGGAGCTCCGAGGAGAAGGGGCGCCAGCAGTGTGACCCGGCCGCCGGCGATCATTCTCCGCATCCCCTCCGCGGGAGGATCGAGGACGCCGCCGGATGGATGCCCGTCCGGCTGCAGACGCCCGTTGGCCGGCCGGTTCAGGAGGTAGACCCAATGCCAGAGCGGCGGCAGCGCGTCTCCGACCTCGATGGGGCCGCGCGTGGAATCCAGGACCCGGGCCAGGGCGGCGGCGACGTCGGGGTCCAGATAGCCGGTTACCTGCTCGGGCATGCCAACTCACTCTCCGCCACGCCGTCCAGGATGGCCTGGGCCCGCAGGAGGACCGGCCGGTCCACCAGTTGGCCGGTAGCCGTTCGGCTGACACCACCGCCGTCCACGCCACCTCCGGCCGCGATGACGTCGCGTGCCCAGGCGATCTCCTCGGTCGACGGGCTCAGTGCCCGGTTGACCGCGGTGACCTGCCGCGGGTGGATGCACAGCTTGCCGCCGAAGCCGACCGCACGCGCGTGCCTGGCGTCGGCGAAGGTCGCCGCCTCGTCCTCGAGCGTCACCGTCACCCCGTCGATCGGCGCGGCCCGCTCGGCCCGGCGTGAGGCCAGCACGAGCGCCAACCGCACCGGCAGCATGAGCTCGCGGGTGGGAGTGGCGGCGATGTCCGACGCGAAATCGAGCTCGCCGAACGCCAACCGCGCGACGCTGTCGACGCTGGCCAGTTCGAACGCGCACGCCAGGCCTGCCGCGCTCTCGACCATCGCCACGATCGGACGGCCGGGCAGCTCCCTGCCGAGGGCCATCAGGCTCCCGGCGTCCTCGGCCTTGGGCACGACCACACCCAGCAGACCAGCGCAGCCCCGAAGCGCGGCGATGTCCTCGGCATAGCCGGGGGCGCCGGGCGGGTTGACGCGGACGTAGGCCGATCCGCCCGCATCGAGCCAGCGCACCACCGCGGCCCGAGCATCAGCTTTGGCCGCCGGTGCGACAGCGTCCTCCAGGTCGCAAATCACGGCGTCGGACCCCGCGCCGGCCGCCCGGGCGAACCGCTCGGGCCGATCACCGGGCACGATCAACCAGGACTGCGCGGTGGCGGCGGTGGTCATCGACCCACCGAGTTGCGCCGCACCAGTTCGCGCACGATGACGTTGCGTTGGATCTCGTTGGTTCCCTCGCCGACGATCATGAGCGGCGCGTCACGGAAGTACCGCTCGACGTCGTATTCGGTGGAGTACCCGTAACCGCCGTGGATCCGGACAGCGTTCAGCGCAATCTGCATCGCCGTCTCGGATGCCGCCAGCTTGGCCATCCCGGCCTCCATGTCCGCGCGGGCACCACTCTCGTAGCGTCGCGCGGCGTAGAGCGTGAGTTGCTCGGCCGCGGTGAGGCTGGTGACCATGTCGGCGAGATAGTTACCGATGCTCTGATGACGCCAGATGGGTTGCCCGAACGACTCGCGGTGCTGGGCGTACTGCAGCGAGTCATCGAGGGCAGCGCGGGCGACGCCCAGGGCGCGCGCGGCTACCTGCAGGCGACCGACTTCGAGACCACGCATCATCTGGGCGAATCCCTCGCCCTCGGCTGCGCCGAGCAACGCGCCGGCCGGTACGACCATGCCGTCGAAGTGCACTTCGCAGCTCTCGACACCTTTGTAGCCGAGCTTCGGCAGATCCTTGGACACCGTCATGCCCGGTCCCGGCTCGACCAGCACGATGCTGACACCGCGATGTCTCGGCTCGGCTGACGGGTCGGTCTTGCACAGCAACGCGATCAGGCCAGAGCGGCGCGCATTCGTGATCCAGGTCTTCGTCCCGTTGATGACGTAGGAGGTTCCGCTCCGGGTGGCAGTGGTCGTCATCGCCTGCAGGTCCGAGCCGCCGCTGGGTTCGGTCAACGCCATGGTGGCCCGGATCTGACCGGTCGCCATGGCCGGCAGGTAACGCTGCTTCTGCTCCTCGGAGCCGAAGTCGCGCAGCAGTTTGGACACCACGGTGTGACCACCCATCGCGCCGGCCAGGCTCATCCAGCCGCGGGCCAGTTCGGCGGCAACCATGACGTAGCAGGGCATCGAGACCGGGGTGCCCCCGTACTGCTCATCGATGGCCAGGCCGAAGATCCCGATCTGCTTCATCTGGTCGATGAGGTCTGCCGGGTACTCGTTGGCGTGCTCGCGACGGTTGACCGACGGCCGGACCTCCGCGTCCACGAAGTCGCGGACTGCATCGACGATCGCTGCTTCCTCGGCACCGAGTTCCGAGATATCCATTACGAAGCCTCTCCGAGCCGGTGGTCCGAAGGCCGCCGACCGCCGCTGGTCAACCAGGTGTCCGCCGTGCCCAGCTCGAGGGCAGCCTGCAGAACCCGCTGCTGGTTGCGGGTGTGATCGAGCCCGTAGCCTTCGGCCGGACTGGCCTGCTCGGGGCGGCCGAGGTAGCCCAGCGGCAGGTCAAGCCGCCCACTCTCGAGCAAGGCGGCCATGGTGTGTCGCCAGGCGCCCATGTTCTTGGGTTCGTCCTGGACCCAGACGATCTCCTCCAACTCCGCCATCGCGGCGACGTGTTCGGTCACCTCGTCCAGCGGAAAGGGATGCAGCTGTTCGACGCGGGCGAGCGCGATCTGATCCCGGGCGTGCCCCAGGGCAGAGTCCAGCGCAGCCTGGAGGTCGTAGTAGACCCGGCCCGAGCACAGCACCAAGCGCCGCACGGGCAGCGGCCCGGGTCGGTCATCCCAGAGGATCGGGTGAAAGGTGTCCGCCGCCAGGCTGGCCAGCGAGCTCTGCGCGGCGGGCAGACGCAGCAGCGATTTCGGGGTCATGACGACGAGTGGAGCCGGCGTCGAGGTGAACGCCTGATCCCGCAGCAGCGCGAAGTACTGCGCGGCCGTCGTCGGCTGGGCGACCCGGAGGTTGGCCCCGGCCCCGAGTTGGAGGAAGCGTTCCAGCCGGGCCGAGGAGTGCTCCGGTCCCGAGCCTTCGTAGCCGTGCGGCAGGAGAAGGGTCAGCCGGGCGGCTCGGCCCCATTTCTGCGCTCCGGCGGCGATGAAGTTGTCGATCATCACCTGGGCGACGTTGACGAAGTCGCCGAACTGCGCCTCCCACAGCACCAGCGCGTGCGGAGCGGTGCGACTCAGGCCGTACTCGTAGCCGATCGTGGCGGTCTCGGTGAGCGGAGAGTTGGCAACCGTCATCGTCCCGGCTGTCGCCGCGGCCAGCCGGGGGAAGCCGGCACCGGTCACGGGGTCGTGCAATACCGCGTGCCGATGGCTGAAGGTTCCTCGCTCGGTGTCCTCGCCGGTCAGTCGCACGCGGACACCGCTGTCGGCGATCGTGACCAGGGCGAGCGCTTCGGCCTGGGCCCACTCGACCGACTCCGTTTCGGCGAACGCCTTTCGCCGGCGGTCGAACTGCCTGACGAGCTTCCGGTGCGCAGAGACCCCCGAGGGCACCTGATCGAGCCGGTCGGCCAGCTCGGCCAGCGCTGCTTGGCTGAGATTTGTTCGGTAGGGTGCGATCGCCGGCGCCACGGTCATGTCGTCGCGCCCGTCGAAGCCGGCAGCCGACTCGCGGGCAGCATTCAGCCGATCGGTCGTCTCCGCCCACACCCGCTCCATCTCACCCGGATCGAGAAGACCGGCTGCGGCCAGCTCCTCAGCGTAGCTTTCATACAGCCGCTTCCTGGCGTCGATGATGTTGTACATGTCCGGTTGCGTGTACCGCGGTTCGTCGGTCTCGTTGTGTCCGAGTCGCCGGTAGCCGACCAGGTGGAGCACGATATCGGCACCGACCTCGCGTCGATAGCTCGCCGCCAGGCGGCACGCGATGAGGACGGCCTCGACGTCCTCTGCGTTGACATGCAGTACCGGCACGTCGAAGCCCTTGGCCAGGTCCGACGGCCAGCGGGTGGAGCGGAGCTCACGGGCGGTGGCGGTGTAGCCGAGCTGGTTGTCCTGCACGATGTGCACGGCACCGCCGACGTTGTAGGCATCCAGTCCGGCCAGGTTCAGCGTCTCCGCGACCACCCCCTGCCCGGTGAAGGCAGCATCACCGTGCAACAGCACCGGCACCACCGCACGGCGCACACCGGGCTCGCCCGGGGCCGCGGCATCCGCGTGTGCGTCCTGCAGGGCGCGGACCGCACCCAGTGCCACCGGCGTCACGAACTCCAGGTGACTCGGGTTCTGCTCGAGGCGCACGCCGACGCGGTGTCCGCTGCGCGCGAGGTACGTGCCTGTCCCCCCGAGGTGCTGGCGCACGTCGCCGGTGCTCTGCGGGCCGGCGGTCGCTGACGACTCGAATTCGTTCAGGATGCGCTCATAGGGCCAGCCGAGCACGTGCGCCATCACGTTCAGGCGGCCGCGGTGGGCCATCCCGATGACGACATCGGTGGCGCTGTCCTCGGCCGCGAGTTCCGCCAGCTCCGCCACAGCGAGCAGGGAACTGTCGATCCCCTCCAGCGAAAGGGTCTTCTGCCCGAGGAACTGCTTCTGCAGGTAGCGCTCGAAGGCGTCGGCGCGGCACAGCAGCCGCCCGGCCCACCTGCAGGTCGGGCCATCCACGGCCGGCTGCTCGAGTGCGGTGCGCTTGATCCACCACTCGCGTCGCGGCGCAGTCAGGTGCCTCGCCTCGAGCAGCACGCGCGGAGTCCTCGAGTGGGATCCGGACAGCGGGTTCAGCTGGGCCCAGGCCTGAGCGGCATCCGACGGCGGGAGGGCGTCGATGTCGACAACGGCCACAGTGCGGGTCGATGCCGCCTCGTGGTCGGCATGAACCGGAACCGGTGCCGCTGCCGCGGCGATCGCCGCACGGAACTCCTCCGAGGCCAGCCGCCGTTCGACGTGCCCGAGAAAGTTGCCCGAGTCGGCGCCCTGGACGACGCGATGGTCATAGGTGGATGTGAGCGTGAGGATGCGATCGATGGGCAACGACTCCGCCAGCCGGGACAGTCCCGGAGGATGCATGATCGAGCTCACCGCGATGATCGCGGCCGGCCCGGCAGGCAAGCGCGGGACACCAGCTGTGCTCCCGAACTTCCCGGTGCTGGTCATGAGCAGATTGGCACCCTGCAGATCATCGACAGCGAGAGCGGCGTTGCGGACTGCATCGACCAGCCGGCGGTACTCGACCACGAACTCACCGAAGGACAACGACGCGGCGTCCTTCACCACCGGCACGACGACGCTGCGGCTCCCGTCGCGACGCTGCAGGTCCACGGCGATCCCGAGGTTGACCACGCCTAGCGTGCGCCGGGAGGGACCGTCCCCGTCCTCGTGGTACTGGTTCAGAATCGCTGGAACGTCGGTTCCGGCGACCTGCGCGATCGCGAAAGCGATCACGGCCGTCAACGGCAGGTCCTTGCCCCGCCGGACCTCAGCTTCGCGCCAGAGCAGGAGGTCCTCGACGGCGAAGGTCCTGAACGTCGTGGCAGTGGGCACCGACAAGCTGTCGACCATGTTCCTGGCCAGGGACGCGGCCGGACCGCGCAGTCGGACCGACCGGGCGCCCCCACTGATGCCCGTGCCATCCCCGTTCTCGGTGCTGCGAAGTGCCGTCCGAGTGGCGTCTGTCATGCGCTCTCCCTATGCAGTCTGGATGCGCGCCAGCAGCGCGCCGGTCGACAGCTCGTCCCCGACCTCGGCGTGCAGTGAGGCCACGATGCCTGCAGCCGGCGAGTCGATGCTGGTGTCGACCTTGTCGGTGGACACGTCGACGATCGGATCTCCGGCGGCGACCTTGTCGCCGACGCTGACCACCCAATCCTCGATCGTCACCGAAAACACCGACTCGCCGAGCTCGGGAACGAGGACGTCCACTGGTGCTGAACTCGTCATCACCGTCGCCTATTCGTGTACGTGCGGCGTATCGAACACGTCGTGCAGGAGCTCGATGGTGAGGTAGCGCACGGGCTTGTCCCCGACGTTCTCCAGGTCATGGACCTTCGTCTCGCCATTGCGGTAGGTGAAGAACTGCACCTGGCCGACTTCGTGGACGATACGCGCAGCGACCCCGTCGTCAGTCCGTTGCACGACTGGACCGGGGTCGGCCGCCACCCAGAAATAGTCGATCGAGTGGACATGGAACGGGGCCCGTTCACCGGGCGCGAGCTTGAGCTCCCACACCCGCACGTATTCGTTCTCGAAGAGCATGCACGTGCCCACGTTCTTGTTCGTGGCAGCCGCCTCGAGCTCGTCGGCGTACTCGCTGAGATCGAACGTTGTTTCGGTTCTTTCCATCGTGGTTCCTGTCCGTCGCGCAGCACTCATCGCAGCGTCGCCGGGACGACATGTGCGGGGGAGTGCGGCAATAGTTTGAACGAGGGGGGACTCAGCTAGATGCTGATCATGGTCCCGCCGTTGACCCAGTAGTCGGATCCGGTGACCTGGCGCGAGATTTCACTGGCCAGGAACACGACAGCGTGGGCCACGTCCTCGGGCAACCCGATGTGGTGGATCGGCATCCGTCGGACCTCACGCACGAACTTGTCGATCGCGTCGTCCCGGTCGGCGGCCTTCAGGTGCCCGACGAGGTAGTCGGCGAAGCCGCCGGGGCGATCCCAGATCGGTGTGCGGGTCGGGCCGGGCGACACCGAGTTGACCCGCACGTTCTTGGGTCCGAACTCGATGGACAGCGTCTTGGTCAGGTTCAGCACCGCGGCCTTGCTCACGCTGTAGTCGGCAAAGAACACGTCGGGCTGCCGTCCTTCGTCGGACGCGACGCTGACGATTGAGCCGCCGCCGTTGGAAATCATGTGCGGCAGCGCGGACCGGCAGGCGCGGACCATGCTCATGAAGTTGACGTCCATGACGTGGGCCCAGTCAGCGTCCGCCACGTCCAGGAAGCTGTCCCGCGCCGGGGCGATGGCCACGTTGTTGACGAGGATGTCGATGCCACCGAACGCGTCGAGCGTGGCCTGCACGGCGCACCCCGGGCCGCCAGCGGTGGATAGATCCACCTCGAAGGGCACAGCGACGTCGTCGGGGCCGAGTTCCTTGACCTGGACCGGATTGAGATCGGCACCGAGCACTCGTGCTCCTTCGCCGATGAGCATCTCGGTGATGGCCATGCCGATACCACCACCTGCACCGGTGACCAGTGCTCTCTTGCCCTCCAAGCGATAGTCCATGTCGCGTCCTTTCTGTTGACAAGCCGGGGTAACAGAAAAAGGGTGCTGCTAATGGGAGTCCGAAGCATCGTGCTCGCCCACAATGTTGTGCGGATTTTGCTGTGCCCTTCCACTCCGGACGGGCGTCAGCTGCGAAGAGCGCTGTCAATCATCAGGGCAAGCCTCAACCGCACGATGACATCCGGTGACCGCAAAGAACCGCCGACGAGATCTTCGATGCGGTGCAGGCGATAATTGGCTGTGTTCGGATGGATCACGAGTATCTTGGCTGCGTCGCCGGCATTGCAGTTGGAGTCGAAGAATGCCCGCAGCGTCTCGGCGAGCCCGGCGTCCTTGCGGCTGTCGTAGTCGCGAATCGCCGCCAGCGCCTGGCGGGAGAACGCGACCAGATCCTGGCGCCGGCTCGACTGGAGCAAGATCGTGTAGACGCCGAAGTCCTCGACCCACACCTGCGCGTTGGCATTGCTGTGCGCCGCGAGGTCGAGCGCGCCGGTGGCGGCTCGCATCGCCGGGCCGTAGTCCTCCAAGGATTCGCACACAGCACCGATCGCCAGCGCCACCGGCCGCCGTCCGGCCGCCGGGACGACCTCGCGGCGCAGGTCGTTCACGAACTGCTCGAAGCTGCGGTCCCCGCCGTCCGCGTCGCTCACCAGACCGACGACCGCGGTCTTGCGCCACCCGACGATCACGTCCCGCTGATGGTGGCGCCCGACGTCGGCGAACGCGCGCATGACACTTCGGCGGCGAAGATCGGCCACGGTCGGGCTCAGGTCGGGCTCGTCCTCCGTCCGGACCAGCACGATGCGGTGCGGCTCGTCCAGGTCGTATTTGAGCCGCTGCGCGCGCGCCAGCACGGCAGTCTGGTCCGCGGCCGGGTTCTCGCGCAGGATGTCGTCGAGCAGGTCGTCGGCCAGCCGCCATTCGATCTCGAGCGCGGTCTGTTCCTGCCACATCTCCAGGGCGACGACCGCGGCCGAGCGCTCCAGGAGCATGGAGTCCAGACTGCCCGGTGGCTCGGTCGGCCCAACTGCCCAGACCGTGGCGACCATGCCGTCGCCCAACAACACCGGTGCCACCCAGGCACCTGCATGCGCCGTGGGGTTCGGGCCCGCGAGCACGAGCCTGGATCCAGTGGGTGCCGGCTGCGAGGCGCCACTATCGTCCTGCATGGTGTTCTGCACGAACGTCGCGAGTTCGGTGGCATCGGTGTCGTCCTTCGCGCCGGCCACGGCAAGCAGCGCCCCGTCGTCACTCACCACGGCGATCGGCAACTGGAGCACCCGCGCCACGGCCGAGGCGACGGCCTCCACGTCACCCTTCTCCATCACGATCCGGGTGAGGTCCCGCTGCAGCTGATCTACCCGCTCGAGTTCGTCCTTCTGCTTCGTCAGCTCCTTATTCGCCGCCACTAAGCGCTTGATCGCGGACCGTTCGCGTTCCTGGTTGCGGGAGCTGACGATCGCGATGGCAGCGTGGCTGGTCAGCAATCCGACCAGCTCCACGACGCGTTCATTCGGCTGCATCTGCTCTGCGGTATAGCAGGCGAGGATGCCGATCGGCCGTTCTCGCCAGAACATGGGCACCGCGATCAGCGCGCGGTAGCCCTGCTGCTCGGCGATGTGTCGCCAGGGTGCGTAGGTCTCGTCACTGGCCGCATCGGCGATGACGACCGTCTTCTTGAATCGGAAGGCCTGACTGGACGGACTCTCATAGAACGGGGATCCCTTGACCAGCGAGATCATTCCCGTGCTGTTGGCGTGCTTGATGTACTCCTCGCTCAGCCCTTGTGAGCCGACGATCTGCAGGCTCTGGCCGTCGTGGTCGAGTACCTGGACGGCGGCGAACTGCGTCCCGGTCAGCTCGCAGGCGACGGCGGCGATCAGGTCATAGACCCGCTCGATGTCCTCACCGGCCGTGACGGCCTGGGCGACCTCGGCGATGGCGGTCAGCCAGCGGTCGAGATGAGCGCCATCGACCGGCATTGCGGCGAGCGCGGTGGTGTTCACGAGACGTCCTTCGTCGATCAGCCCGGCGGAATGAGATGCTGGCTGCGCAGGCGGTCGAACAGACGGACGAACATGGCCTCGGTGTCGATGTGCTCCCCGAAGCCCGCCGTGCGCAGCTTGACCATGTTGAACACGTTGTCGTATTCGTTACCCCAGATGAAGTCGCCGAAGGGCCAGTTCACGATCTGATCGTAAGGCGTATTCCGGAGACGGTGTTTGGCGACGATCCGTCGCCAGACCTCGCCGTAACCGGCCATGTGGTCGGCCAGTCTGAAGTGATGGGCCGGGGCCTGGTCCACGCCGAAGTACGCTGCGAATTGGGGCCATATGTGACACCACCGGAGATGGTCGCCGTTGGCGATGTTGAATGCCTCGTTGCGGGCGGCCGGCTCAGATGCTCCCCACTGCGTGGCCCGTGCCAACAGGTCTCCGTCGGTCACCTGATACAGACTGGTGTAGGCGCCTGCCTTGCCGGGAAACCGGAAGGGCAAACCAAGTTCCTTGCAGATGGCGGCATAGACCGCGATCACAAGCAGCAGGTTGAGCGGATTGCCGACCGCGACACCGCAAACCGCCTCCGGACGAAAGATCGTGAAGCCGAACCCGTCTGACTGGGCCCGCTCGCGGAGCAGATCCTCCTGGTCGTAGTAGAAGTTCGGCCCCGGCAACCGCGGGTCCGTTTCCTTCGCCGGTGTCTTGAACGGGCCGATGTGCGCGCCATAGTACTTGCCGCCCTGGTACAGCGTCACGTGCTCCAGCGGCGCGCCGGCGCGTTGCACCAGACGAATCGCGTTGTCGAGAAGTCGAACGTTGGGTCCGACGAGGCCGCCCAGGTCGGGCACCTCCTGATAGGCGGCGAACACCAGGTGCGTCGTCTTCGTCAGGCCCGCAAGGGCATCGGTGTCGACGCACGGGTCGAGCAGGTCCAGCCCGACGACTTTAACCCCGTCGGGCCAGACCTGGTTCCGCCGGGTGAGGGCAGCAACCTGCCACCCCTCGGCGGCAGCCAGCTGCTCCACGACCGGCGTCCCGATGGTTCCGGACGCCCCGATGACGAGTGCCCTGCGGACGCCGCCGTGCTCAGTCATGTCAGCTGCTCCTTGGACGCCTGGAGCCGGTCAACGGCAGCCGCTCGCTCACGACTCGAGCACGCCCTTCTTCGCGGTGGTGAGCGCCGTCACCGACGCCAGGGGCGCACTCTTGAACTGTGCCTGGTACTTGTCGGCAATGGACTTGAGGTTGCCGGCATCGATCGACTTCTGCATGGCCGCAGGGAGGTTGTAACCGCTCGGCCGGCCTTCGTACTTCCAGAGGTCGTTTGGGTCGGCTGGACGCAGGCCGAGTTGGGCGTCCCACCCGGTCGGGTTCAACTTCATCGACATCTTCGTCCAATCGAAAGGCAGCTTGTCTGCTTTGTACATGATGTTTTTGTATGCGGTCGCCGCCGTGGCAGTGTCGATGATCAGACTGTCCTGGTAGAGCAACCGCTCGAGCGGATCCACCTTCACGCCCTGCATGATGTCCCAGGCGCGCACGATCGCAAAGCCTCCCGTCCATCCACCGTGGATGGCACAGCTGGCCGCCGCGTTCGGGCCGGAGACGATCGCGTCGAGGAACTGCTCGATCGCGTCGAAGCCGCCGACCTTGACGTCCTTGCGATTCTTGCTCTTCAGTGATTGCAGAACGCCCAGCGCCTGTCCGTCGTTGAAGCAGACGACGCCGCCGACGTTGGGGTGAGCCGAGAGCAAGCCGTCGAAGATGGGCTGTGCGCTCACCTGATTGTCTCCGCCGGCCTGCTCCGCCACGATCTTGATGCCAGGGAACGCCTTGGCCGCATCGCGGATGCCGATCTGCCGCTCGGTGGTCACCGACGTTCCCTTGGGGCCGAGCAGGCTGATCACCTCGCCGGAGCCGCCCATCTGCTTGAAGACCGACGTTGCCAAGGCGACCGCTCCGGCGTAGGTCTGGGACTGGATGTAGAGGGCGAAATAGTCACCGAACTCCGGCTCGAGCGGCGTCGACCACGCTTGGTTCGAGAACGCGTTGGCTACGTAGATCTTCTCCGTGGCGGCCGTCTTCACTAACTGCGGCGACTGCGCGGCGTTCAGCGCGTACATGGAGATCAGGTTGATCTTCGACGTGCTCGCCTGGTTGACCTGGCTCAGCTGCTGTTCGGCGGAGCTGTTGTAGCTCTGCTGGCTGAAGCTGATGCCGAGCGCGTTTGCCGCCTCGGCTCCGCCCTGCTTCCACTGCGCCCAGTAAGGGTTCACCACGTCCGGCACCTGCTGGGTCACCCGCGCCCCACCGGCCCCGCCGCCGCCCGTGGTGTTGCCTGAGCCACCGGTCTTACCGCTCGATGACGAGCCGCAGGCGGCAAGGAGCGGTCCGCCGATCAGGGCGGCACCGCCGATGAACGCCGACCGGGTGAG
>CAZZVT010000092.1:10574-13377 GCA_964657545.1 uncultured Jatrophihabitantaceae bacterium | reverse complement strand
CCGCATCGCCGCGAACGCATCACCCGGTCGGGCGATGACGTTCAGCAGCATCGCGGGCGTCACCGCGAACTGCGGCGTCAGGGCCTCGGGCTCGGAGCTGAGCAGTCGTTCGTGCGACGGTCTGCCCCAGGACACGAAGCCCTCGGGCGCCTTCTTGCGGACGATCCGCTTGCGCTTCTTCAGATCGTCGCCGGCCTTGGCCACGAGTCGCGCGTTCTCGACCTCGTGCTCGGGGGCCTGCACGACGACGGTGCCCGCGGTGTCGAAGCCGGCCCGGCCGGCGCGCCCGGCGATCTGGTGGAACTCGCGAACCTGCAGTTGGCGCTGCCGTACCCCGTCGTACTTCGCCAGCGCTGCGAACACGACCGTGCGGATCGGGACGTTGATGCCGACGCCCAAGGTGTCGGTGCCGCAGATGACCTTGAGCAGGCCGGCCTGCGCGAGCTGTTCGACCAGGCGCCGGTACTTCGGCAGCATGCCCGCGTGATGCACCCCGATACCGTGCCGCACGAGCCGCGACAGCACCTTGCCGAACCCGGCGTTGAACCGGAAACCCCCTATGGCATCGGCGATGCGGTCTCGCTGCTCACGCGTCGCGACGTTGATCGAGGTCAGCGACTGCGCGTGTTCGAGCGCTGCGGCCTGGGTGAAGTGCACGACGTAGATCGGCGCCTGGTTGGTGGCCAGCAGGTCGGTGATCGTCTCGTGCAGGGGCGTCACCTCGTAGAAGTGGTGCAACGGCACGGGCCGCCCGCCGCCCGCCACCACCGCGGTCTCGCGGCCCGTCCGCCTGGAAAGGTCTTCCGCGAGTGACGCGGTGTCGCCGAGCGTCGCCGACATCAGCAGGAACTGCGCGTTGCGCAGCTCGAGCAACGGCACCTGCCAGGCCCAGCCGCGATCGGGATCGGCATAGAAGTGGAACTCGTCCATGATCACGACGCGCAGGTCGCTGTCGACGCCGGTGCGCAGCGCGATGTTCGCCAGCACCTCGGCGGTGCAGCACAGGATCGGCGCGTCGGCGTTCACCGCCGCGTCGCCGGTCATCATGCCGACGTTCGACGAGCCGAACACTCTGCACAGCGCGAAGAACTTCTCGCTGACCAGCGCCTTGATCGGCGCGGTGTACACCGAGCGCAGGCCGGCCGCCCGGGCCGCGTGATGTGCCGCGACGGCGACGAGCGACTTGCCCGACCCGGTGGGCGTCGACAGCACGACGTTGGAGCCCGACACGAGTTCGAGCACCGCTTCGTCCTGTGCGGGGTACAGCTCGATGCCCTGCGCCTCGACCCAGTCGGTGAAGGCTGCGTATACGGCGTCGGGGTCTGCTGGCGTCGGCGCGACCAGTAGGTCCCCGGTGCTCGGTGTTGCCGCGTCTGCCGTCATCGCACCTCTCAGTCTACGAAGCGACCCGAATATGTTCGGCAGGTAACGAATTCATTTCGAATCCTGGAAATCTTGCCTTGCAGACGTATATGTTCGCGGACGGAACATAAAACACCAGCCGGAGCCCAGCACCTGGTTCCCAACGACGGGAAGGCGCGTCTGCATGCGCAGAACCACAATCACCATCGCCTCGATCGGCATCGCGGCGGCGCTCACCCTGAGCGCCTGCGGATCGAGCAGCAGCGGCAGCAAGTCGACGGGCTCCACGGGGTCCAGCGGCGGGTCCACCGCCGCGAGCGGGAAGCCGCTCGGCGCCTGCAAGCTCACCAGCCCGCCCACCAGCGCGGCGAAGGCGCCGGCGACGGCGGCGTCCACCCTCAAGGCCACGGGCAAGGTCGGCGTGATCCTGCCCGACACGACCTCGTCCACCCGCTACACGCTCTACGACAAGCCCCTGCTGCAGAAGGCGCTCTCGGCTGCCGGGCTGACCCCCGACATCCAGAATGCCGGCGGCAGCACCTCCAAGTTCCAGCAGATCGCACAGAGCATGATCGGTGAGGGCGTCAAGGTCCTGCTGATCGACTCGATCGACGCCACCTCCGGCGCCAGCGTCGAGAAGCAGGCTGCGGCGGCGGGCGTCAAGGTCATCGACTACGACCGCGTGAACCTCGGCGGCACCGCTCCGTACTACGTGTCCTTCGACAACGAGGACGTCGGCAAGCTGCAGGCGCAGACCATGGTCGACTGCCTGAACGCCGACGGCGTCAAGGACCCGACCGTGATCATGATGGACGGCGGCACCGACGTCGACAACAACGCGGTCCTGTTCAAGAAGGGCGCCCACGAGGTGCTCGACCCGCTGGTGAGTGCCGGCAAGCTCAAGATCAAGGCTGAGGCCGTCGTCAAGGGCTGGGACGTCAACACCGCAGCCGGGACCTTCAGCCAGGCCCTGCAGTCGGCCGGCGGTTCGGTCGATGCCGTCCTCGCTGCCAACGACGACATCGCCAACGCGGTGATCGGCGTGCTGAAGCAGTCCGGTGCCAATGGCCACGTCGTCGTCACCGGTCAGGACTCCGGCGTCGAGGGTCTGCAGAACATCATCAACGGCCAGCAGAGCATGACGGTCTTCAAGGACGTCGCGAAGTACGAGGCCAGCGCGGCCGCCACCCTCGCGATCGCCCTCGCTGCCGGCAAGACCCCGGCCGCGGCCGGCCTGACCCTGACCCCGTTCGCGGACCCGCAGAGTGCCAGCCACAAGATCGAGGCCCTGCTGCTCCCGACCGAGGTCATCACCCAGGCGAACGTCGGAGACGTCATCTCCGCCGGCGCACTGACCAAGGCCGAGGTCTGCAAGGGAATCACCAGCGCCTGCTCCAAGGTCGGCGTGTAACACCTCGCACCACCTGACGACGATGGCCGG
>CAZZVT010000092.1:432-10564 GCA_964657545.1 uncultured Jatrophihabitantaceae bacterium | reverse complement strand
ATCGTCTCGCCGGGGCCCCGCCCCTTCCGTCCCACACCCAAGCTTGCGACCGAAAGGCCGGAGATCGCGTGACTGAGCCGATCCTCGAGATCACGAAGCTGAACAAGAGCTTCGGTCCTGTCCATGTGCTGCACGACGTCGACTTCAGCGTCTTCCCCGGCCAGGTGACCGCCCTGGTCGGTGACAACGGCGCCGGCAAGTCCACGCTCGTGAAGTGCATCGCCGGCATCAACAGCATCGACACCGGGACGGTGAAGTTCGAGGGCAACGAGGTCACGCTCAACGATCCGCGAGCCGCCTCCGCACTCGGCATCGAGTTCGTCTACCAGGATCTCGCGCTGGCCGACAACCTCGACATCACCCAGAACATGTTCCTGGGTCGCGAGATCCGGCGCTTCGGCTTCCTCGCCGACGGCGAGATGGAGCGCAAGGCCCGCGAGGCCCTCACCAGCCTGTCGGTGCGCACCGTCTCCTCCGTCCGTCAGAAGGTCGCCAACCTCTCCGGTGGTCAGCGCCAGACCGTTGCGATCGCGAAGGCGGTGCTCTGGAACAGCAAGGTCGTGTTCCTGGACGAACCCACGGCGGCCCTCGGCGTGGCGCAGACGCGCCAGGTGCTCGACCTGGTGCGCCGTCTGGCCGATCAAGGCCTCGGCGTGGTGCTGATCTCGCACAACATGAACGACGTCATGGAGGTCGCCGATCGCGTCGCCGCCCTGTACCTCGGGCGCATCGCCGCGGAGGTCCGGACCAAGGACAGCAGCACGACGCAGATCGTCGAACTGATCACGGCCGGTCGCAGCGGCGACATCGGCCTTGCTCCCGCCACCGCCAACGCGAACATCTGAAGAGGCCGACGATGACATCTCCCGACCTCGGCAAGGTCAAGTCCAGCGAGGACCTCACCGCGCCCGGCGCGCTCGGTTCGCCCGAGCGCGCGAGCAGCTTCTCGCTCGACATCGAACGACGCACGATCCCCGACGCGCTGCGTCAGTACGTCAACAACCTGCGGGCAGGTGAGCCCGGTGCGCTGCCCTCGATCCTCGGGCTCATCGTCCTGGGTCTGATCTTCAGCCAGGTGAGCAGCCGGTTCCTGTCGTTCAGCAACGTCGGCAACATCCCCGGCCAGGGTGCCTACATCGCCCTCATCGGCCTCGGCCTGGTCTTCGTGCTGCTGCTCGGTGAGATCGACCTCGCCGCCGGTACGACCGGCGGCATGGTCGCAGGCTTCGCGGCCCAGGCGATCTTCTCCGGGGGGCTCGACAAGGGCTCCTCGGGCGGCCTGTACTGGAGCGTCGCCGCCGCGATGGTCGTCGCGATCGCGCTCGGCGCCTGGCTGAAGCTGGTCACCGGCCCGGTGGTCGTGCTGATCGGCCTCGTCCTCATGCTGACCCACCAGGACAAGCACGTCATCGCGGCACTGATCGTCGCGGTGTCCATGGGCACCGCGGTCGGGATCTTCATCGGCTGGCTCGTCGCCAAGGTCGGCATCCCGAGCTTCATCGTGACACTGGCGTTGTTCCTGGCCTGGCAGGGAATGCTGCTGTTCGCGCTGAAGTCGCAGCCGAAGAGCATCAACAGCTACAACTTCTGGTACGGCCTGGCGCACAACAACATGACGCCGTTCTGGAGCTGGGTCTTCACCCTCGTGGTGGGGTTGGGCTATCTGGCCTACACCGTCGCCAAGTCCGTGCTCGCCCAGCGCAAGGGGCTGGCGGCCGACACGTTGCAGCTCGTGCTCGTCCGGGGCGGCATCCTGCTCGCGCTCGGCATCGTGCTGACGATCCTGGCCAACCGCAACCGCAACGCCAACGACTTCCTCAAGATCGAGGGCATCCCGTACGCAGCGTCCATCCCGATCGCGCTGATGATCGTGTGCACCATCGCGCTGAACAACACCTCGTGGGGGCGGCACCTGTTCGCCACCGGCGGTAACGCCGAAGCGGCCCGGCGCGCGGGTATCGACGTCGTCCACGTGCGGGTCACGGCGTTCACCATCGGGTCGAGCTTCGCCGCGCTCGGCGGCATCTTCCTGGCGTCGAACACCGGCGGCGCGCAGCTCGACCTCGGCGCCGGCAACATCCTGCTGTTCGCGGTGGCGGCAGCCGTCATCGGTGGCACCTCGCTGTTCGGTGGGCGTGGCAAGCCGCGCGACGCGATCATCGGTGCCCTCGTCATCGTGATCATCCCCAACGGCATCGGCCTCAAGCCGAACCTCGGCGTGCAGTACCAGCAGGTCATCACCGGCCTGGTGCTGCTGGTCGCCGCCGCGGTCGATGCGCTGTCGCGCCGCCGGTCGGTGAAGCGCTGATCGCTGCCGGCGACCGAAGACGCGGACGGGCCGCATCGCGATGGTGAGCCAGTCGGCGTCTGCGGTTCGGCCGGAAGCAATCCGCCGGCACAACCTCGCGCTGATCCTCGGGCACGTACACCGTGATGGTGCTCTGACGCGGGCGGCACTGACGCAGCGCCTCGGGCTCAGCCGGTCGACGATCGGCGCCCTGGTCTCCGAGCTGACGCAGCTGGGCATCCTGGAGGAGGTCGTACCGACCGGCGGTGCCGGGGTCGGACGACCGTCGCACGTGGTCGCGCCGCACAAGCGGGGGCCGTTCGCGGTCGCCGTCGACGTCGACGTCGCGCACGTGACCGTGGCAGCGGTCGGCCTCGGCGGCCAGGTCCTGGCCCGCCGTGTCGTCGTCACCGAGTCACCGGCCTCGGCGGAGGCGGTCGCGGTGCTGGTGACCGAGGCCATGCCGCTCGTCCAGGCCGAGGCCTGCCCGGACGCCCGCGCTGCCGGTATCGGCGCGAGCGTCCCGGGCACGGTCGATCGGCGCACCGGACATGTCGGCGTGGCGCCCAACCTCGGCTGGCGCGATGCCCCGTTCGGTGCCCTGCTGGCCCGGTACGCCCCGCCCGGGATGCCGATCGCGGTCGGCAACGATGCCGACCTCGCCGCACTGGCCGAGCACCAGCGCGGCAGCGCCCGCGGCGTCGACGACGTCGTCTACGTGATGGGCCGGATCGGCGTCGGCGCCGGCCTCCTCATCGGCGGGGTCCCGCTGCTCGGCCACGGCGGGCACGCCGGCGAGATCGGGCACAACGTGCTCGACCCGACGGGTCCGCAATGCCACTGCGGCAAGCGGGGCTGCGTCGAGGTCTACCTCGGTGGCGGTGCCCTGCTCAGCGGCGCCGGCCGCCCGTTGCCCCCCAACGACGAGGCGGTCGCTGCGGTGATCGCCGACGCGCAGCGCGGCGACGAGCGTGCACTGGCTGCTGTGCGCAGCCTGGCCGAACCGCTCGGGCGCACGATCGCCGCGCTGCTCAACACCCTCAACCCGCAGCTCGTGCTGCTCGGTGGCTCGTTCGGCGAGGTGTTGCGCCTGGCCCGGCCCGAGCTCGAGGACTCGCTCGAGCGCTACGCGCTGGAGGCGCCGAAGCGCACCGTGCAGATCGTCGAGCCGGCCCTGGGCGCGGACTCCGCGCTGCTCGGCGCGGCCGAGATCGCGTTCACCGCGCTGCTCGAGGACCCGGTCGGCGCGACCGCACCGGCCGGCTGACTCATCCCGTCGGGTCGGGCACGGCGGTACGGTCCGACTCGCGGCCGAACTGGGTCCGGTAGAGCTCGGCGTACAGGCCGTCGGCGGCGAGCAGGTCGGCGTGCCGGCCCTGCTCGACGATGCGACCGCCGTCGAGCACGAGGACGAGATCGGCATTGTGGATCGTCGACAACCGGTGGGCGATGACCAGCGACGTGCGACCGACCAGCGCCCGCGCCAGAGCGGCCTGCACCGCGGCCTCGCTCTCGCTGTCCAGGTGGGCGGTCGCCTCGTCGAGGATGACGATCTCGGGCGCCTTGAGCAGCAGCCGGGCGATGGCCAGGCGCGCCTTCTCGCCGCCCGACAACCGGTAGCCGCGGTCGCCCACGACGGTGTCCAGGCCGTCGGGCAGTGCGGCGACGAGGTCGGCGATCTGCGCATCAGCGATCGCGGCGAGCAGCGCGGCGTCGTCGGCGTGCGGCGCGGCGAACAGCAGGTTGGCCCGGATCGTGTCGTGGAACATGTGCGCGTCCTGGCTGACCACACCGATGCGGTCGCGCAGCGACTGCTGCGTGACGGCACGGATGTCCTGGCCGCCGACCAGCACCTGCCCGCCGGTGACGTCGTAGATGCGGGGCAGCAGCTGGCTGATGGTGGTCTTGCCGGCGCCCGACGGCCCGACGAGCGCGATCAGCTGGCCGGCCCGGGCGCGGAACGACACACCGTGCAGCACCTCGGCCGAGACCGTGCGGTCGAGGGTGACGACGTCCTCCAGCGAGGCCAACGACACCTCGCCCGCCGTGGGGTAGCGGAAGCGGACGTCGACAAACTCGACGGTGCGGGCATCGGCGGGCAGGTCGACGGCGCCGGGCGCATCGGTGATCATCGGCTCGAGGTCGAGCACCTCGAAGACACGGTCGAAGCTGACGAGCGCGCTCATGACGTCGACGCGGGCGTTCGACAGCGCGGTGAGCGGGCCGTACAGGCGGGTGAGCAGCAACGCCAGCGTGACGACGGTGCCGGCCGACAGCGAGCCGGTGATCGCGTAGTAGCCGCCGAGCCCGTAGACGAGGGCCTGTGCGAGGGCCGCCACCAGCGTCAGCGAGACGAAGAACGCGCGCCCGTACATCGCCGACGTGACGCCGATGTCGCGAACCCGGGCGGCCCGGCCGCGGAAGGAGGCGTCCTCGTCGTCCGGGCGACCGAACAGCTTGACCAGCATGGCGCCGGCGACGTTGAACCGCTCGGTCATGGTGGTGTTCATGGACGCGTTCAGGTTGTAGGACTCGCGGGTGATCTCCTGCAGCCGGGCCCCGATGCGCCGCGCCGGGATGACGAACAGCGGCAGCATGACGAGCGAGATCAAGGTGATGGGCCACGACAGCGTGAACATCACCGCGGCGGTGAGCACCAGGCTGACCGCGTTCGAGACCAGGCCGGACAGCGTCGAGGTGAATGCCTGCTGCGCACCCAGGACGTCGTTGTTCAGCCGACTGATCAACGCACCGGTCTGGGTGCGGGTGAAGAACGCCAGCGGTTGGCGTTGCACGTGGTCGAAGACCGCGGTGCGCATGTCGAAGATCAGACCCTCGCCGATGCTGGCCGAGTACCAGCGCTGGATGAAGGAGAAGACCGCGTCGAGGACCGCCAGCCCTGCGATGACGAGCGCGATGTCGACGACGACGTGCACGGCCGAACGCGCGGTGATGTCGTTGACCACCCGACCGGCCAGTACGGGTGTCAGCACGCTGATCAACGCGCTGCCGACGATCAGGGCCAGGAAGATCATCAACTCGCGGCGGTAGGGCCGGGCGAAACGCAACACCCGACGCCAGGTGCCTTTGGGGATCGTGTGCTCGGCGCTCTCGCCGCGTCGGTGCGCAGAGCCCATCGCCCGCATCGCACTTGCATGGTCGAAGCTCATCGTTGCCCGCTCATTCGCCCTTGCCTGCGAGCTCGCGCAGCCGCCGGTACTGCGCGTCGCGCTCGGCCGCCTGCTGTTCGCTCTGGTCGTGCCGAGCGGCGGACTGCAGCAGGGCCTTGGTCTCGGCAGCGGCGCCGCGGTCGACAGCGAGCAGTGCGTCGACCGTCTCGGCGACCGCGGCGTCGAGTCGGTCGCGGGCCACGACGCGCGATGCCAGCCCCATGCCCAGTGCATCGTCGGCACCGACCTGCCGACCGGTCAGGCAGATCTCGATCGCGCGCGAGTACCCCACCAGATCGACCAGCCGTTTGGTGCCGCCGAGATCGGGCACGATGCCGAGCGACGGCTCGGGCATGCTGAGCCGCGCGTCGTCGGCGAGGATGCGCAGGTCGGCGCCCAGTGCCAGCTGGAAGCCGGCGCCGACGGCATGACCCTGCACCGCGGCCACGCTGACCAGATCCGGCGAGGACGTCCAGTCGAAGGCCTGCTGCCACCGCGCGATACGGGCGGTGGCCTCGGCCTGGTCGAGCTCGGCGAGTCCGCCGAACCCGTCCTGGGACGAGGTCGAGGCCAGCGCCCGGTCGAGTCCGGCGGAGAACGCGCGCCCCTCGGCGCGCAGCACCGCCACCCGCACCGTGCCGGGCAGCTCGCGACGTACCCGGCCCAGCTCGTGCCACAGCAGCGGCGACTGGACATTCAGGCGTTCCGGACGGGCGAGCGTGATCGTGACGACGTGCTCGCTGAACTCGACCCGGATCCCGGCGTGCGGATCGATGTCGAGCGGGTGTCCTGCGACGGAGTGGGCGGCGATGGTGTCGATGCGGCCACGGTACTGCGCCGCACCGACACCGGTCGGGTCCGTTGCCCGAACGTCGAGCTACTTGCCGCGGGGCTTGGACTTCCCCGGGGCGGTCTTGGTGCGGGTCGCGCCACCACGACCGCGCAGCGTCACCCCGGACTCGGACAGCACCCGGTGCACGAAGCCGTACGAACGGCCGTGCTTGTCGGCCAGTTCACGAATGCTGGTGCCTTTGTCGTAGGCCTTCTTCAGGTCCGTGGCGAGTTTGGTGCGCTCGGCGCCGGTGATGCGAGCGCCCTTCTTCAGTACAGCCATGACTACCCCTTGTTGTGTTGTGCGTCGTCCGATGGATGCGTGCGGTGTGCACACGAATCACGGCGCCCGCCTGCCGTGATGATCCTTTGATATCAGCCGCACCGAAACCTGAGCAAGATCGACTCGGACGATGTGCGACACGGCCGGCGGCAAAGCCGGGTACCGGAGTACGAATGGGGCCGACGACACCGATCACCCGTCGATCGCGTGCCACCGATTTCAGCGGGCGCGAAGGACCCTGCTCGGTGTCAGGCGAGCGAGATCAGCTCGGCGAGGTCGGGGCTCCACTGGTCCTCGACACCGTCGGGCAGCAGGATCACCTTGTCCGGTGCCAGTGCCTCGACCGCACCCTCGTCGTGCGTGACGAGCACGATCGCACCGGCAAAGGTGTGCAGCGCGTCGAGCACCTGGCCGCGGGAGACCGGGTCGAGATTGTTCGTCGGCTCGTCGAGCAGCAGCACGTTGGCGGCGCTCGTGACCAGCATCGCGAGCGCCAGACGGGTCTTCTCGCCGCCCGACAACACGCCCGCGGGCTTGTCGACGTCGTCGCCGGTGAACAGGAATGCGCCGAGGATCTTGCGGAGCTCGGTGTCGTTGAGATCCGATCGCCCGACGGCCGACGCGGAGGTGCGCATGTTCTCGAGAATCGTCCGGTCGTGGTCGAGCGTCTCGTGCTCCTGGGCGTAGTAGCCCAGCCGCAGCCCGTGACCGGGGACGACCTCACCGGTGTCGGGCGGCTCCATACCCGAGAGCATGCGCAGCAAGGTGGTCTTGCCGGCGCCGTTGAGACCCAGCACCACCACGCGGGCTCCGCGGTCGATGGCGAGATCGACACCGGCGAACACCTCGAGCGACCCGTAGGACTTGGACAGCCCCTCGGCGGTCAGCGGTGTCTTGCCGCACGGCGAAGGGGCCGGGAAGCGCAGCCGGGCCACCTTGTCCGAGACCCGTACCGCGTCGAGTCCGGCGGCGAGCGCAGCGGCTCGGCGGTCCATCTGGTGCGCCGCCCGGGCCTTGGTGGCCTTGGCGCGCATCTTGTCGGCCTGGCCCTTGAGCTGGTCGATCTTTCGCTCGGCGTTGGCGCGCTCGCGCACCCGTCGCTTCTCGTCGGCCTCGCGCTGCTTGAGGTAGGTCTTCCAGCCGACGTTGTACACGTCGACGGCCGAACGGTTGGCGTCGAGGTACCAAACCTTGTTGACGACGGCGTCGAGCAGCGAGACGTCGTGACTGATCAGCACCAGGCCACCGGTGTGCTGGCGCAGGAAGTCGCGCAACCAGACGATCGAGTCGGCGTCGAGGTGGTTGGTGGGCTCGTCAAGCAGCAGGGCGGTCGGCTCGGCACCGGAGTCGGCGAACAGGATGCGGGCGAGTTCGACGCGGCGGCGTTGACCACCCGACAGCGTCGACAGCGGCTGCTCGAGCACCCGGTCGGGCAGGCCCAGGTTCGCGCAGATCCGTGCCGCCTCGCTCTCGGCGGCGTACCCGCCCAGTGTGGAGAAGCGGTCGTCGAGGTTGCCGTAACGGCGCAGCAACGCCTCGTCGTCGGGGGTCTCGGCCAGCTGCACCTGGGCCTTCGCGATCTGGGTCACGAGGACGTCGAGACCGCGCGCGCTGAGCACCCGGTCGCGGGCCAGGACCGTCAGGTCACCGTCGCGCGGGTCCTGCGGCAGGTAGCCGACGGGGCCGGTGACGTCGAGGCGGCCGGCGTGCGGCTGGGTCTCGCCGGCGAGCACCCGCAGGCTGGTGGTCTTGCCGGCACCGTTGCGTCCGACCAGGCCGATGCGGTCGCCCGGCTGGACCCGCAGGGTGGCGGGTTCGAGCAGGATCCGCGCGCCCGCGCGCAGTTCGAGGTCATGGGCGGTGATCATGGGTGGCTCCAGGGAAACGGGCATGGCATGGACGGACTGCGCCGCCGCGTCACTCCCGCTTGATCACGGTCTCCACGGTACAGAGTTTTCCGGGCCGGTCAGGGCGATCGGCGCAGGTCGCTGCGGCGGGCCACCAGGAATCCGCCGAACGGGACGATCGAGTCGAGCAGGACGATGCCCGTGGTCCGAGCGTTCCAGTGGACCTCGCGGCGCGCCACGAACACGGCGACCAGGACGTAGACGATGAACAGCACGCCGTGGATCGGGCCCATGATCTGCACGCCCAGCTGCTTGTGCGGCGTGGTCGCGTACTTGACGATCGTCGCCACGATCAGGATGAGCCAGGACGTCGCCTCCAGCATCGCCACGATCCGGAAGCCACGCACGGACGGTGAGACTGCGGTGGCTGGATCGCTCATGCGAGTGCTCCGATCAGGTGAACGCGGACAGGCCGGTGATCGAACGCCCGACGATCAGGGTGTTGATCTCGCGCGTCCCCTCGTAGGAGTACAGCGCCTCGGCGTCGTTGAAGTGGCGGGCGACTCCGTATTCCAACAGGATCCCGTTGCCGCCGAGGATCTCGCGCGCCCAGGCGACGCACTCGCGCAGCCGTGAGGTGCAGAACGACTTCGCCAGCGCACCCTGCTCGTCGTGGAACACGCCGTCGTCCTGCAACTGCGCGCCGCGCACGGCCATGCCCAGCGAGGCGGTGAGGTTGCCCAGGATGCGCGCGAGCAGGTCCTGGATCAGCTGGTTGGCCCCGATCGGACGGCCGAACTGGACTCGGTCCCGCGCGTACTGCACCGCGACCTCGTAAACCGCGGTCATCACCCCGACCGAGCTCCAGGCCACACTCCCCCGCGTCGCACGCAGGATCGAGTTGGTGTCGTCGAAGGAGTTCGCGTTCTGCAGGCGGTTCGCCTCGGGAACCCGCACACCGTCGAGGGTCAGGTCGGCGTTCTGCGTGATGCGCAGCGCCATCTTGTTCTCCATCTTGGTGGCCGAGAAGCCGGGCATCTCCTTCTCGACCACGAAGCCCTTCACGCTGTCGTCCGCGACATCGCGCGCCCATACGACGATCAGGTCGGCGAAGGTGCCGTTGCCGATCCAGCGCTTGGCACCGTCGATGATCCACTCGTCACCGTCGCGCGTGGCGGTGGTCTCCAGGCCGCCGGCGACGTCGGACCCGCCGTGCGGTTCGGTGAGCCCGAACGCGCCGATCTTATCCAGCCGGCGCATCGGCGGCAGCCACCGCTCGCGCTGCTCGTCCGAGCCGCACTGGTAGATGCTGCCCATGGCCAGGCCGCTGTGGACGCCGTAGAACGACGCGAACGAGGAGTCGATGCGGGCGAACTCGAGGCTGGCGAATCCCGACAGCAGCCGGCGCTGCGGTTCGCGACCGGGCAGCTCGAGCGAGAGACCCATGACGTCCAGCGGAGCCAGCTGCGGGATCAGCTGGTGCGGGAACTCGGCACGCGCCCAGTAGTCGTCGACGATCGGGGCGAGGTGTTCGCTCAGCCAGGCCCGCAGGTCGGCCAGCAGCGCCTGCTCGTCCTTGTCGAGCAGCGAGCGGTAGTCGAAGAAGTCGGGATCGATGTCGGCGCGAGCTCCGGGAACGGGTCCGTCAGTCATCCCCTGGTGTTATCCAGCGCAGGCCCACCCGAAACGGCCCGCCTCCCCACCGTGGTGGGGG
>CAZZVT010000092.1:0-422 GCA_964657545.1 uncultured Jatrophihabitantaceae bacterium | reverse complement strand
ATCCCGGCAGCGGAGATCGACCACGAGGGTGGGGAAGCGATTAGTGGAGGCCCGGGATGATGCGCAGGTCGCGGACCGCACCGCCGTCGAGGGCGGCCAGCGCGGCGGCGTACCCAGGGCTGTCGTGCGCAGACCGAGCAGCCTGCACCGACTCGAACTCGATGAGCACCGTGCGGGTGCTCTCGCCAGCCTCGTAGACGTGCTCGGGCAGGCCCCGGGCGAGGAACCGACCGCCGGCGGCCTGCAGGGCCGGTCCGGCGAGCGTGCCGTACGCAGCGAGCTTGGCGTCGTCGCTGATCTCGCGGTAGACGCTGACCCAGTAGGCCGGCATCAGACGTTGAAGCCGAGTGCCCGCAGCTGCTCGCGACCGTCGTCGGTGATCTTGTCCGGGCCCCACGGCGGCATCCAGACCCAGTTGATCT
>CAZZVT010000091.1:2081-13399 GCA_964657545.1 uncultured Jatrophihabitantaceae bacterium | reverse complement strand
GACCCGTTCAGGAGACCTGGACGACGACGGCGTAGTGCCCGATGCCGACGAGCGCCTTGCCGGGCACCGTCGTGTCGCCCACCTGCACGCCGATGATCGCGCCGGTCACCGGGTCGAACTCGACGTCCTGCACGGTGCCGAGTTCGTCGCCGGTGGTGGTGAGGACGCGCTTCTTGAGCACGTGATTGCGCTTGTCGAGCAGTGGGACGAGGTCCGGTCCGGCCTCGACGATCTTGCCTGCGTCGCCGACGGTAACCGCGTCGGCACCGAACGCCGTGATGTCGTTCCAGCCCAGGATGTCGCCCGAGTCGGTCTTCTTCAGCTGCAGGGCGACCACGTACGGGCCACGCACGTCGACGACGTAGCCGTGGATCTTGCCGACCGTCTCGGCGGTGCTGGTGCTGACGACCTTGCGGCCGTCGGCCTCGGAGAAGGTGGTCATGAGCTGCTCCCCAGCTGGGCGCGGAAGTCGTCGACGGCGGCGCCGAAGCCGGCCAGGTCGTGCCCGACGAAGTCCTTCGCGCTGGCCGGCACCATCAGGTGCTCGCCGGAGGCGGCGATCGTGTCGGGCAGCGGGATGAGCACCTTCTGGCCCTTCGTGCCCAGCGCCTCGGACGCCTCGACCTCGTAGCCCACGACGTCGCACTGGCCGCCGTACTCGCCGGTGACCTCGAGCACGACGTCGACGACCTTGCCCAGGTCGACGCCGGTGTCGGTGAGGACCTGCGAGCCGAGGACATTTCCGCCGGATCCGCCGCTGGCCGCCGACGCGTCGAGCACCGCATCGGCGGGTTCGAGGGAGTTCTCGTCGCGGATCATCACCGCGTCGGGGCCGAGCGCGGCGACCGACGTCCAGGACAGGCTCTGCTTCAACGGGCCCGCGAACAGCCCGCGCCCGGCGAGGGTGAAGCCGCCGACCGCCCCGCCACCGGCCGAGTACACGACGTCCTTGATCTGGGCGACGTCGTCACCGGCGAACGTGACCACCGGCCGCTTCGTGATCTCCGACGTCCGCATGAGCTTCTTCATCGGCTTCCCCTCGCTACGCTCGGTCCAGCCGCCAGAGGGCTCCGCATGACACTGTTCGCTCCGCAAGCTTCGCTCATCGAAGCCTCTTCCGGCCGGCGGGGCGGGACGGATCAACGATGACCCCACCGCGTCGGCGCCGGGCCTGGATTGCCACGGCGGCCGCCACGATGAGGATCACCACCACGACGACGATGATCAACCAGGTGAGCCAGGACATACCCCAGGGTTACCCGAGGTGTGCTGCGTTCCAACCGGGCCGTTGGTCACTCGGCGCGCATGGTCATGCGGTGCGTCGTACCTGGTGCTGCTCGATGACCCGCCCGTAGTGCCCGATCAGCGTGTCGGTCACCCGCGACCAGGAACGCCAGGCCACCGACGGGCGGGCCTCGCGCGCGAGTTCGGCCAGCGCATCCCGGTCGTCGGCAAGGGCGGCGACCTGCGCGGCGAGGACATCAGGGTCCTCGCCTGCCCACAGCTGGCCGTTGCTGCCGTGCCGCACGAGGTCCAGCGGGCCGCCGGACGCCGGCGCGATCACCGGGACGCCGGCGCACAGCGCCTCCTGCACGACCTGGCAGAACGTCTCGTCCGCCCCGGGGTGCACGAGCAGGTCGAGCGAGGCCATCGCGGTGCCGAGATCCGCACCGGTCAGCTGGCCGGTGAACCGCGCGCCCGGCAACGTGCGCTCGAGCACGCGACGGCGTGGCCCGTCACCGATCACCACCAGCGCGACGCCGGGGAGCCGGTCGACCGCGGCGAGCAGCTCGACCCGCTTCTCGGGTGCCAGCCGCCCGACGAAGCCGACCAGCAACCGGTCGCCGGCCAGCGACTGCCGCCAGTGCTCGTCGCGGCGGGCCGGGTCGAACAGCGCCGCATCGACGCCACGGGTCCAGACCGCGAGCGGCCCGATGCCCTGCCGCCGCAGCTGGTAGGCGGTGGCCGACGACGGCACCAGGGTGAGGTCGGCGGCGTTGTGCAGCCGGCGCAATCGGTTCCACACCCACCGCTGGCTGATCCCCGCATGGTTGCGCCGGGCGAAGGCGGCGAGGTCGGTCTGGAAGACGGCGACCGACGGCAGGCCCAGCGCGCTGGTCGCCCGCACCGCCGACCAGCCGAGGACGGCGGGGGAGGCCAGGTGCACGACGTCCGGGGCGAGATCCTCCAGCACCGGCTGCAGGTCGAGGCGGGGCCTGGCGACGACGAGGTCGCCGTAGCCGGGCACGGTCACCGCCGGCACGGTCACGACCTCGATCTGGTGGCCGAACTGCCCGCGGTAGGTGCTGCCGCTCGGCGCCACCACCACCGGCGTGTGCCCGCGCAGGGACAGCTGATCGGCCACGCGGCGGACGGAGTTGACGACCCCGTTGACAGCGGGCGAGAACGTCTCGGCGACCAGTGCGACACGCACGCATCGACCATCCGCAGGCACGGCAACCAGGGGGTGAGGACACCGCGGCGACACGGTGAACTGCCGATGACGACGCGGAGCTCATCGACGCCGCCACCGACGGTGTGATTGCATCGGCGGCAGGAGGCGCGATGACCACCGTCGAGCAAGGGACGAGCGAGATCCGGGGCAGCATCCTGGGCACTCGTGTTCAACGCACTGAGGACCCCGGTTTTCTCACCACCGGCGCGGTCTACACCGAGGATCTCGTTGACGAGCGGTTGGCGGGGGCCCTACGGGCCACCTTCGTCCGCTCGCCGATCGCGCACGCCCGGATCGTCTCGATCGACACCGGGGCCGCGGCCGCAGCGCCGGGCGTCGTGGCGGTCTACACCGCGGAGGACCTCGACACCCCGCCTCAGCCCCCGCCGCTGCCGGCCTACGAACCGATCTTCGCGCAGCCGCTGCTCGCTGCCGGCGTCGTGCGCTTCGTCGGCGAGCCGGTGGCGCTCGTGCTCACCGACGGCCGCTACGACGGCGAGGACGCCGCCGAGCTCGTCGACGTCGAGTACGACCCGCTGACCGCGGTAGTCGACCCCAAGGCCGCGCTCGCCGGCGACACGCTGCTGTTCCCCGAGGCCGGCACCAATGTGATCATGTCCCGGGCCGCCGAGTTCGACGACGGGTTCTTCGCCGACTGCGAGGTCGTCGTCACCCGCGAGATCGTCAACCAGCGGGTGGCGGTGGCGCCGCTGGAGGTCCGCGCCGCAGCGGCGGTCTGGGGCGACGACGGCCGGCTGACGGCCTGGATCCCGAACCAGGGCGCGCAGGGCACGAAGGCGTCCGTCGTCCGCATGCTGGGCCTCGAACCGGAACAGGTCCGGGTGATCACGCCTGCCGTCGGCGGCGCATTCGGTGCGAAGTTCGGCGCCGATCCCGAGGCCGTGATGACGGCCTGGGCGGCCAAGCAGCAGGGCCGGCCCGTCACCTGGGTCGAGACCCGCTCCGAGAACATGGTCGCGATGACCCACGGTCGGGCGCAGATCCAGACGGTGACGATCGGCGGCTCGCGCGACGGCACCGTGCACGCCTACCGGCTGCACGTGCTGCAGGACTCCGGTGCGTACGGCCGGTTCGGCGCGCTGCTGCCCACGTTGACGTTGCTGATGGCGCCGGGCGTCTACGACATCCCGAAGCTCGAGCTGGCGTTCGACAGCGTCGTCACCAACACGACCCCCGTCGGGGCGTACCGCGGTGCCGGGCGGCCCGAGGCGACCGCGGCGATCGAGCGGGCGATGGACCTCTTCGCCGCCGAGCTCGGGATGGATCCCGCGCTGGTGCGCGAGAAGAACCTGCTGCCGGCGTTCACCGAGCCCCACCTCTCGGGCGGTGGCGCGCTGTACGACTCCGGCGACTACCCGATGGCGCTGCGCATGGTGCTCGCGGCCGCCGATTACCCGGCACTGCGTCGCGAGCAGGCCGCGCGGCGCGAGAGGGGCGACGCAAATCTGCTCGGCATCGGCGTCAGCGTGTACGTCGAGATCACCGGCGCCGGCAGCGAGTCCGGCGACCCGCGCGAGAATGCCACCGTCGAGATCCACGCCGACGGCAGCGCAACCATACTCACGGGTACGTCGCCGCACGGGCAGGGCCACTCCACCGTCTGGGCCATGCTGGCCAGCGAGGAGTTCGGCATCCCCATCGACAGGATCACCGTCAAGTGGGGCGACACCGACCTCATCCCCGAGGGCGGCGGCACCGGCGGATCGCGGTCGCTGCAGCAGGGCGGTGCCGCTGTCCGGCAGGCGTCGCGCGAACTCGTCGAGCTGGCCAAGACGAGGGCGGCCGACATCCTCGAGGTCGATCCCGGCGACCTCGCCGTCGACCACGACGCGGCCGGGCTGACCGTCGTCGGCGCGCCGGGCACCGGCGTCTCGTTCGCCTCGCTCGCCGAGCAGGAAAGGCTCTTCGTCCGTAGCGTGTTCACCGCTCCCGGCGCCACGTACCCGTTCGGGGCGCACGTCGCGGTGGTCGAGGTCGACGTCGAGACGGGCAAGGCGACGCTGCAGCGACTGATCGCCCTCGACGATGCGGGCACGATCATCAACCCGCTGCTGGCCGACGGGCAGCGGCACGGCGGGCTGGCCCAGGGTGCGGCGCAGGCGCTGCTCGAGGAGGTGCTCTACGACCCCGACGGCAACCCGATCACGACGACGCTGGCCGGCTACCCGATCGTGTCGATCACCGAGCTGCCCAGCTTCGAACTCGTCGAGTCCGAGACCCCGACGTCGTACAACCCGCTGGGCGCCAAGGGCATCGGTGAGGCCGGCACGATCGGCTCGACGCCGGCGGTCCAGAGCGCGGTGATCGACGCCGTGGCCCATCTGGGCGTCCGGCACATCGACATGCCGACGACATCCTTGCGGGTATGGAAAGCGATCCGAGAGGCTCAGAGCTGATGCAGGTGACGATCCAGGTCAATGGTGCTCAGCGCACGGACGACGTCGAGCCGCGGCTGTTGCTGGCGCACTACCTGCGCGACACGTGCGGGTTGAAGGCCACCAACATCGGCTGCGACACGACGTCGTGCGGTGCGTGCACCGTGCACGTCGACGGCGAGTCGGTGAAGTCGTGCACGGTGCTCACCGTGCAGGCCGACGGAACGTCGATCACGACGCTCGAGGGTCTGGCGGCCACCGCCGGCGACGCGGCTGTCGACGGCCTGCACCCGATGCAGGCGGCGTTCCGCGCCGAGCACGGCCTGCAGTGCGGCTTCTGCACCCCCGGCATGGTCATGGCCGCGACCGCGCTGCTCGCCGACAACCCGAGCCCGTCCGAGGCCGAGATCCGTGAGGGTCTCGAGGGCAACCTGTGTCGCTGCACCGGCTATCACAACATCGTGCGCGCCGTGCAGCACGCGGCCGGCGCATGATCCCCGCGGCGTTCGACTACGTGCGAGCAGGCTCGGTCGACGAGGCGGTGGCACTGCTCGTCGAGCACGGTGACGACGCCAAGCTGCTCGCCGGTGGCCACTCGCTGCTGCCGATGATGAAGCTGCGCTTCGCGTTCCCGTCGGTGCTCATCGACATCGGCCGCATCGCCGACGCCTCCTACATCAGCGTCGACGGCGACGAGGTGGCGATCGGTGCCCTGACCCGGCACGCCGAACTCGTGCGCTCCGACGTCCTGCACGCCGAGGCGCCGCTGATCGCGACGGTGGCCGCGTACGTCGGCGACCCGCAGATCCGGCACCGCGGCACGCTCGGCGGCTCGGTGGTGCACGCCGACCCCGCTGCCGATCTGCCGGCGGCCGTCCTGGCCTCCGACGCCACGATGGTCGTCCAGGGCCCCGGCGGACGTCGGTCCATCGGTGCTCGCGAGTTCTTCCAGGGTTACTTCGAGACCGCCGTGGCGCCGGACGAGATGCTCGTCGAGATCCGGGTCCCGCGGACCGGCCCCGACGGTGCGCACTACGAGAAGTTCACCCGTCGGGCCAACGACTGGGCGATCGTCGCGGTAGCCACCGTCGCCGGTCGGGTGGCGATGGCCAACATGGGCGGCGCGCCGCTGCGGGCCGAGGCCACCGAGGCCGCGCTGGCCGACGGCGCGTCCATCGAGGACGCCGCTGCGTTGGCCGCCGAGGGCACGGCGCCGGTCGAGGACATGCACGCCGACGGCGAGTACCGCCGGCACCTGGCGCGGGTACTCACCCGTCGCGCGCTCGCCGCGGCCTCCTAGCCGGGCTCGCCGGGGAAGAGCACGCCGAGCTGGGCGCGGACGTCGTCGAGCACCTGCATGATCCGCACCGTCTCATCGAGCGGCAGCAGGTCGGATTCGGTGCGGCCCTGCTCGAGCAGGCGCGCGAACTCGGCCGCTTCGTAGGCCAGCCCGTGCTCGCGCGACGGCGGCTCGTTGCGATCGAGCTCGCGGTCGTCGGTGCCGATCAGCCGTACGGTGTTCGGTTGGTAGAACCAGCCGTCGATCTCGAGGCGGGCGGCGGCTCCGGAGACCGCCGCCGTGCACGGCGTCTTGGCCAGCATCGTCGAGGCCAGGGTGCCGATCACACCGGTCGGTGACGTGACGGCGATCGTGTCGCTCGCGTCGACCCCGGTCGCGGCGAGCACACCCGTCGCGCGGACCTGGTCGAAGGCGCCGAGAACGAGGTGCGCGAACGACACGGGATAGATCGCGAGGTCGAGCAACGCCCCACCGGCCAGCGCTGGGTCGCTGAGTCGTTGCGGGCCGTCCGGGTAGAGCAGCTGGCCGTGGTCGGCCTCGACCGCGACGACGTCGCCGAGCAGCCCGAGTTCCAGACACTGCCGCACGACGTCGACGTGCGGCAGGAAGCGCGTCCACATCGCCTCGAGCGCCAGCAGGCCGTGCGCGCGAGCCGCGTCGACGACCTCCTGAGCCTCGGCCGCGTTGCGGGTGAACGCCTTCTCGACGAGCACCGGCTTGCCGGCGGCCAGCGCCAGCAGCGCGTGCTCTCGGTGCCCGGAGTGCGGGCTGGCCACGTAGACGGCGTCGATCGCGTCGTCCGCCACGAGGTCCTCGTAGCTGCCGTGTGCCCGCTCGATGCCGAAGGTGTCGGCGAAGGTCCGCGCACGCTCGGCCGAACGTGACCCGACGGCCAGCACCCGGGAGGCCGTGGTGGCGTGCAGGGCGGCCGTCCAGTCGCGGGCGATCCCCCCGGGCGCGAGGATCCCCCAGCGGATCGCCGGTGCATTTCGCGGGTCGGGCGTGCGTGGCGCGGGCAGCGAGGTCATCACCCCATCCTCGCGGCCGGGGGCAGCTGCGGGAACGCAGGCCGGTTCGACTTCCGCTGCGCGCCGCCCAATGTTAGATTGCCGTGTGTTCGCGGGGGCCTGATACGTGGGAGCGACATGCCTTATGCGCCCGAGCTCGATCTGCGAGCGATGGTCGGCGTCCCGGCCGATGCCTCGCTCGAGCAGTTGAGAGCGGCCTACGACCTGGCGATGCATCGCGCGACGCGCGGCGGCGACCACCAGCACGCGCTGTCGCTCTCCCGTGCCTACGACCGGCTGCCCGACCCGGTCCGGCAGCGGATGTACCCGTCGTCGCGGGTGTACGCAGCAGGCGTCGGTCCGTCCCGGCCGGTCGGGCGAGGTCGACCGCTCGGTGCGCGACCTCGCCGTCTCGCCGGTCGACGTCGCCGGGTGTCCTGGCTGCGCGTGCTGGCCTACGGGCTGCTGGTGCCGCTGGCAGTGGGCATCGGCACGTACGTCGGCGTGCACCGAGCCGATCACCAACCGCAGCAGCACACCTCCGTGTCGACGACGATGATCGTGCCGGCGAACGCGCCGAGGGGGCCGAACGGGCTGGTGACGATCGTCTGTCAGCTCGCGCCCGGCGGGGCGGGCTACAGCACGACCGCACGACCCGGAGCGGTCGTCGGCTGCACGAACGGGGCCACCCCGACGGTGGTCGGGTAGCGCGCCGGCAGCCGTCAGTCGGTGGGCAGGCCGCGGACCTGCGCGAAGAGCGGCGGCGAATGCAGCGCGGGGCCCTCGCCGCCCAGCCATCCGTCGATGTCCGGCGCGTGTCGACGGGTGCCGCTCCCCAGGTAGACGATCACGGCGAAGATCAGCCCGACCGCCGCGATGACCAGAGCGATGATCAGCGCCTCGCGGATTCCGGCCAGTCCGCCGATGTGCGTCGCCAGCACCAGTAGCACCGGTGCGATGAGGAATGCGGCCTCGCTGCGCAGCAGCTCGATGAGGGCGAACGCGCGCCCGATCTTCATGGACTCGACGCCGAGACCGGCAAGGAACAGGGCCGGGGCGACGGCCGATCCGGCACCGAAGCCAAGCAGCACGGACGCGATCGGGATGAGGACGCCGGGCGGGGCCGACCAGGCGACCGGCAGTGCGACCCCGATACCGGCGATGACCGCGACGAGACCCGACGCGGCCAGCACGGGCAGACCGGCGCGCGTGATGTAGCGGCGGAAGAGGACCGACGCCACCCCTACGCCCGCCACCAGCGGCAGCAGTTGCACGCCGGCGGTGAGCAACGCGACGCCGCGCTCGCTCTGGACGGACGTGATGAGCGACAGCGCGGCCACGAAGGCCCCACCGCCGAGCATCGCTCCCACGGTGCCTGCGACCGGCAGCGCACTCGACAGCACGCGCACCGGCAGAAGCGGTTCGCGGCGATGCCGGTATTCGTAGACGACCAGGGTCACCAGGGCCAGGACGCCCACGGCGATGGGGCCCCAGAACCAGGGCGAGCCGAAGCCGACCTTGCCGGCCAGCGAGCTGCCCAGGAACGGCAGGAAGGTCGCGGCGAGCGCAAGCGGGAACACCGGTTTGTCGACGGGCAGATCCGGGTTCATCGGCGGCCACACCTCGTAGCCGAACCACGCGGCCGTCCACCCCAACGCTCCCAGCACGGCCGCGCCGATCAGCAACCAACGCCAGTCGCCGACGTGCGCGAAGACGTTGCCGAGGAACGGACCGAGCGCGATCGCACCGAACAGGCCGATGTTGACGAAGGCGACCGTCAGGGGCAGACGGCTCGTCGGGAATCGCAGGATGAGAGGCGGAAGCGCGGCGACCAGCATCAGACCCGTCGCCATACCTTGAAGAATGTGGCCCACCAGGTAGACGGCCGCGTTCGGCGCCAGACCGGCCAGCAGCGACGCGCCGACGAACACAGCCTCATAGATGAGGAACAGGTGGCGCTGCACGAAACGCTGGGCCAGGTCGGCGGCGACCACGGCGCCCAGCGCGTATCCGGCGTTCGACAGCCCCGACCCGACCTCGAGGGTGCTGCTCGACGTGTGCAGGCTCTGCGCGATCAGCGACGTCACGGCTTCGGTCGCGGTGGTCAGCACGATGAACGGCGACAGCGCGAGCAGGGACAGCAACACCGCCAACGCATAAGGCGAGAACACCCGGTGATGCCAGTGCTTCACGTCGTCAGGGTCTGGCTGCTGCCGGTTCGTCGAGCCCGCCGCATTCGACGGCTGGGTCAGGTCTGCAGGTGAGGACACCACGTCCTTCGCCAAAGCAGATGACGGCGATGTTGTTCCCGAACCGCCGGGTCAGGGCCCGAATGCGACCCAGCTCACCGACAGAGCAGCGGCCAACTCCGGCCGAGCCTCAATCGTGAACGGGCAGGCCGCTGACATGGTGATCGGCCTGGAACAGCGCCTCGTTCAGCAGCGTGCGAACGTGTCCACCGCGGAGTCGATACACCACCCGCTGCCCGTCGCGGGTGCCCTCGACCAGGCCCGCAAAACGCAGCTTCGACAGGTGCTGGCTGGCCACGGTCGGGCGGCATCCGGCCACCCCGGCCAGCGTCGCGACGTCCAGCTCGGTCTCGCGCAACGCCCACAGCATCCGTACGCGGGTGGGATCCGCGAGCAACGCGAACGACCGCACCGCAGCAGCGACCTGGTCTGCGCCGAGGTGGTCAGGATGCACGGGCACCACCTCAACCTACCCACTAATGCAAGATATTCGCAGCTGCGAAGATATTGATACGCTGACCGCCTCATGCGCTCCGATCATGATCACCACGTCCATGACCTCCCGCACGTCCATGACCATCCGCACGTCCATGGCCAGGCGTCCTTGTGGTCCCGGTTCACCCATACGGCCTCGGAGCTGGTGGGCGGGCACTCCCACGACACCGTCGATCAGATCGACGAGGCCCTGGAAGCCGACGCCGTGGGTCGTCGGGCACTGCTGATCAGCCTCGGCGGTCTTGCTGCCACAGCGCTCATCCAGGCGGTCGTGTTCGTGCTGTCTGGATCGGTCGCGCTACTGGGCGACACGCTGCACAACGTCGCGGACGCGCTGACGGCTGTCCCGTTGCTCATCGCGTTCCGGCTCGCACGCCGCCCACCCACCAAGCGCTACACCTACGGATACGGACGCGCCGAGGACCTGGGTGGCCTGTTCGTGATCGCCATGATCACGCTGTCCTCAGCGCTCGCCGCGTACGAGGCCATCGACCGGCTCATCCACCCCCGCACCGTCACCCATCTGTGGGCTGTGGCCGGCGCCGCGGTGGTCGGGTTCCTCGGCAACGAACTCGTCGCCCGCTATCGCATCCGGGTCGGGCGTCGCATCGGCTCCGCCGCCCTGGTCGCCGACGGGCTCCACGCCCGCACCGACGGCTTCACCAGTCTCGCCGTGCTGCTCGGTGCGGCCGGGGTCTCCCTGGGTTGGGCGCAAGCCGACCCGGTTGTCGGACTGCTGATCACGGTGGCAATCCTCGGCGTGTTGCGCTCGGCCGTCCGGCAGGTCGGCGCCCGCCTCATGGACGCTGTCGACCCTGCACTCGTGGACCAGGCCACTGCCGCGGTTGTCGGCGTCGCCGGCATCATCGGGGTCCGCGAATTGCGCATCCGCTGGATCGGACACACCCTGCGCGCGGAAGCAGACGTCACCGTCGACGCCGGCATCTCCCTCACCCTGGCCCACGACCTCGCGCACCGTGCCGAAGCGCACCTGCTCGATCAGGTCCGGCGCCTCACCGCCGCCACGATTCACGCCAGCCCCAGCGGCGCGCACCAGGCCGGGGCCGAGCCGCACGACCACACCGGATGATCTGAACGGCTTACGGCGCAGCGCACCTGAGCGTGAGCGTTCTGGTCCTACCGGCGGCGACCGTGATCTTCGCCGGAAAGCAAGCATCACGGTCGGAGGTCGACACGACATACCGGCCGGGATCGACCGACATCACGGCCCGTCCGCTCGAATTGATCGGGCTGGTCCGTCGGCTGCCGCCCCCGGAGGCCGTGACAACAATGATCGATTCACCGGCCAGGGGGGCTCGATAGGTCCGCTGCCTGCCCTGAGCGTCGAGGTGGGTCGACTGCAGCACAGCCTCGACTCTCAACGTCGCGGCACGGCTCGCAGTGCTGCTCGAAGAG
>CAZZVT010000091.1:0-1981 GCA_964657545.1 uncultured Jatrophihabitantaceae bacterium | reverse complement strand
GCAGACACGGCCGACACGCAAGCAGCCCCGCAGACGACGACACAGGCACCACGGAGCACCAGGCCATCAGGCCACAGCTGATGGGCGGCCGCAAGCCGCCCGACGTCCGGCACCGCTCGGTTTCGTCCTGGACCCGCCGGATCTGCTCAGCCGGTGTTGATCGAGGGATCGTCGTCGCCGCCCGCGCGGCGGGCTTGCCGTCCGCGGGTACCTGGGGGGTCGGGGATCTCGTCCAATGCGGGATACGACCTCTCGCCGTCCTCCGTCTGGCTGAAGCCGACGTAGCGACGCCCTTCGAGCAGGTGGGGCGGGAAGTGCTGTCCTGGGTGGACGTCGGCGGGTTCCTTGGCGCAGGCGCGCCATAGTCGGGCTTGATACGGCGTCAGACCGACGGCGGCCCAGCCGGCGGCCTGCGATGCGGTGAATCCGTAGTAGATCCAGTCGCGGCGACGCCCGCGTGCGGGTCGGGCGTCGTCGAAGGCGCGTGCTTCCACGGGGGTGAGGTCGGGGTCGCAGCGGAGCAGTTCGTAGGTGTCGGCCTCGTCGAACCCTGCTTCGCGCCAGCGGATGGCCGTGTCGAGTCCCACGAACTCCAGCTGGCAGGCGGCGTAGAGATCGAATCGGGCATCGAGCCAGGCCTGCAGCTCCGCGAGATCGCGCTGGCGGTAGCGGCCTGCACCCGCGGGCGGGTCGCCGGGAAGTCCGCTTGCGCGCCACGCGCAGATGAAGGTGATCGTCTCGTCGTCGAGACAGGTGTCCAACGACGACAGCCACGAGAGCAACGTCGCTTCATCGAGCTGGGTGCGCCTGAGCGCTTCGTCGAGTGCCGGCGGCGCCAGGCGCTGCTCGATGAGGTCGGACGCGGCCTCACCGATCCGACCTGCGTCCGCCCAGGCATCGAGGAGCTCGCGTGTTTCGGATGGGCAGCCGTCCAGGGCTCGGGGTTCGTCCCAGGTCAGGACGTCGGTGGCGACGCGAAAGACCTCCGCGATCTCGTCCTCGACGTCGTGGCCTTCGACGACGGACCAGATGATCTCGTAGATCGTCGAGACGGGGATCCGTGGCCAGGGTGAGCGCAGCAGCCAGATCCGGTCGGTCGGTGGGTCCGGAAGGCCGACGGCCTGCGCTTGCTCGGCCGGGTAGTCGTCGTGCCGGTCCTCGTCGGGGATGGGCACGATCTCGCTCCAGTAGGTGCCGGTCGTGCCACCCGTCCCGACCCGGGGCAGCCGGTCCGGCACCCAGGTGCGGTGCTCGGCGGGCCAGGCCGCCGGAAGCAGGCAGTACAGCGGCGCGCCGTGCAGCGGGCGCCACCCCTGTCGCATCAACGTCGCGACCTCCGGCAATTCCTCGGCGGAGGGGAAGCCCTGCGCGTAGGGGTCCTCATTCGTGAGCGCGACCCCGCTCGCCTGAACGTCGGCGAGACGAGCAAGGTGCGGCGGCAGCGGACCGGTCGGTGTGCTCACGGCCGGCGGTTCCTCGAGACCCCAGGGATCGGTCATGCGAGGGATTATCCCCGGGACCGTTCGGCTCGGACGCGAATCGAGCCTGGTGAACGTCGATGGCTGTGGGCCGTTCGCCGACGTCGATGCCCGCGATCTCGAGCTTGCCCGCTGCGATGAGCGCCGCGACGACGTTCGGAAGTACCACTGGCGCAGGTCCGGTTCCAGGCGCAGCTGGGGTGTCAGAATCGGACCATGAAGGCGGTTGAGGTCATCACCAATCTGCACACCGACAACGTCGAACGCGCCCGGGAGTTCTTTGGGTTCCTCGGGCTCACCGAAGATGCAATGAACCAGGGCTGGGTGACCCGGTTCGGTTCCCCCGACTCCGACGCGTGCGTTCAAGTCGTCACCCGCGACGCGACCGCGCCGGAGGACTCGGTCATGACCATCAAGGTTGACGACGTCGACTCGGCATACGACGAGGCGCAGCGGCGCGGCTACGAGATCGTGCACCCGATCACCGATGAAGCCTGGGGTAT
>CAZZVT010000090.1:0-13429 GCA_964657545.1 uncultured Jatrophihabitantaceae bacterium | reverse complement strand
CCTGCTTCTCGAGCTCCTCGTTGATCTGGTGGTAGACCACCTCGGACTCGTACTGTGCAGCCACACCGGACACGAGGCGCTGCTTCTCGGCCTCGGGGATGCCGAGCCGGTCGTAGGTGTTCTTGATGTCGGCGGGCAGGTCGTCCCAGGTGGCGGCCTGCTTCTCCGTCGAGCGCACGAAGTACTTGATGTTGTCGAAGTCGATCTCGGACAGATCGGAGCCCCAGCTCGGCATCGGCTTCTTGCCGAACATCGACAGGGCCTTGAGCCGGTGGTCCAGCATCCACTCGGGCTCGCTCTTCTTGGCGGAGATGTCGCGGACCACGGCCTCGCTCAGGCCACGCTTCGCGGTGGCGCCGGCGGTGTCGCTGTCGGCCCAACCGAAGCCGTAGCGGCCGAGCGCGTCGATCTGCTCGTCCTGTGTGAGGGGCGTGACGGGCGCGGGCTGGGTGGTGGTCATCTGCGGTCCTCCCGGATCGGGTGGGTAGGTGGTACGGGGACGTGCGTGGTGCAGACACCGTCGCCGTGGGCGATGGTGGCGAGTCGTTGTACGTAGGTTCCCAACACCTGTTCGAACGCCCGTGTTTCCGCCTCGCACAATTGCGGGAACTCGGCGGCGACGTGCGCGACCGGGCAGTGGTGCTGGCAGATCTGGATGCTCGGACTGCCGGCTCCTGCAGGGCTACCCACGGCCTGCGTGGTCGAAGCGTAACCGTGAGCAGTCAGACCGCCGGCGAGAGCGTCGATGCGGCGTGCGAGCGGCGAGCCGAGATCGACCCGACCGGCCAGCACGCCGGCCAGACGCTCGGCCCGGTGCTCGGCGAACGCCTCGACCGCCTGATCGCCGCCGGTGTCACGCAGGTAGCGCAGCGCCGTGCTGGCGAGGTCGTCGTAGGCGTGCGGGAACGAGGCCCGGCCGGCATCGGTGAGGGCGTAGCTGCGAGCGGGACGGCCACGCCCGCGGCCTGCGGTGGGCCGCGGTTCGCGCTCGACGAGGATGCCGTCGGCGACGAGGGCATCGAGGTGGCGGCGGATCGCGGCGGCCGACAGCCCGAGTTGCCCGGCCAGCGCCGCTGCGCTCTGCGGTCCCCGCTCGAGCACCGCGCGGGCCACCGCGTCGCGGGTGCGATCAGCGGTGCCCACCGTGGTGACGGCGGCAGCTGCGTCGATCGCGATTTTCACAACATCAGTATGACGTATTTGCCCGACGACTTCACCGACGGGCTCTGCTGATGCGTCACACCGGGTGCCGACGCAGCGGGCGCGGAAGGCGAGCAGCGGGGTCCGATAGGTTTCCTCGCGTGCTGTACCGGACCCTTGAACTGACGCTGGCGCCCGCTCTGCGGGCGGTGTACCGGCCGCAGGTCACCGGGCTGCACAACCTTCCCGACGGTCCGGTCGTGCTGGCCGCGAACCACATCTCGTTCGCCGACGAGATCTTCACCCCGCTGGCCGCGCGCCGGCAGGTCTGCTACTTCGCGAAGGTCGAGTACTTCACCTCACCGGGTGTGCGAGGCAGGGCGATGGCCGCCTTCTTCAACAGCATGGGCCATGTACCGGTGGCCAGGTCGGACACGCGCTCGGCGGCGGCCGTCATCGACATCGGCGTCGACGTACTGGCCGAGGGCCGGACCCTCGGCATCTACCCGGAGGGCACTCGCTCCCCCGACGGCCGGCTGCACCGCTTCCGTACCGGAGTCGCCCGGCTCGCGCTGCGCAGCGGTGCACCGGTCGTACCGGTCGGCCTCGTCGGCACCCGCGAGGCCCAGCCACCCGGCTCGCGCGCGTGGCACCGCGTCCCGGTCGAGGTGCACTTCGGTGCCCCGCTGTACTTCGGCGACCGCGCCGACCAGGAACGCAGCTCGCGGGTGCTGCGCGAGGTCACCGAGACGGTGCGGGCAAGCGTGCAGGCGCTGTCGGGTCAGGCCTACGTCGACGCGTTCGCCGGCTCGTCCGGTGCCGACGGATGACGGACGCGCATCGCGTCCGAATCACGCACATCACTGCACCGCCGACCGCTGGGCCGGGATCGTGTCCGCCTTCCTAGACTGATCGTGTGTCCGTATCGTCCGCGCCCTCGGGGCCGGCCCTCGAGGTCGTCGACCTCGTGAAGACGTACGGCTCGCGGCGGGCCGTCGACGGGTTGTCGATGCATGTCCCGGCCGGCTCGGTCGTCGCTCTGCTCGGCCCGAACGGGGCCGGCAAGACCACCACCATCGAGATCTGCGAAGGCTTCCGGCGTCCCGACGCAGGCAAGGTCCGGGTGCTCGGTCGCGACCCGATCGCCGATGCCGGCCAGCTGCGGCCGCGGGTCGGGGTGATGCTGCAGGACGGCGTCGGGGGTTACACCGGAGCCACCGCGATCGAGTTGCTGCGCCTGTTCGCGTCCTACGCCGCGGACCCGCACGACCCGCAGCTGCTGCTCGAGGTCGTCGGGCTCACCGAGGCCGCCGGTACAGCGGTGAAACGGTTGTCCGGCGGCCAGCAGCAGCGGCTCTCCCTGGCACTGGCCCTGGTCGGCCGACCGGAACTGGTCTTCCTCGACGAGCCCACCGCCGGCATGGACCCGCAGTCGCGACACGGCACCTGGGAGCTCATCCGCTCGCTGCGCGCCGACGGCGTCAGCGTCGTGCTCACGACCCACTTCCTCGACGAGGCAGAGCAGTTGGCCGACGACGTCGTGGTCATCGACCAGGGACGCGTCGTGGCGCAGGGCAGTCCGGCCGAACTCACCCGCGCCGGGGCCGAGGGTCAGATCCGCTTCCGCGCCGTCGCCGGCCTGCCGGTCGACCAACTCGCCGACGCCCTGCCCGTCGGCAGCACCGCAGTCGAGTCCGAGCCCGGCCAGTACCTCGTCACCGGCGACGTGACCCCCGATCTGCTCGCGACGCTGACCGCCTGGTGCGCGCGCCGCCAGGTCCTCGCGCAGGACCTCGCCGTGGAGAGGCGCACCCTGGAGGACGTGTTCCTCGAACTCACCGGTCGCGAGCTGCGGACGTGAGCGAACAGACGTCCTCGGGGCGGATCTCGTTCGCCCCGGCACCGGCAGCCTCGTCGCGTGCCACGATGGTCAAGGCGCAGACCAGGATGGAGTTCCGGCTGCTGCTGCGCAACGGCGAGCAGGTCGGGTTGACGCTGCTGATCCCGCTGCTGCTGCTGGTCTTCTTCAACCTGCCGCTGCTGTACTCGCTCGACACGCCGCGACGCATCGACTTCGTGGTGCCCAGCATCATCGCGCTGGCCGTCATGTCGGCCTCGTTCACCGGCCTGGCCATCGGGACCGGCTTCGAGCGCAAGTACGCCGTGCTCAAACGGCTCGGCGCCACCGCGCTGCCGCGCTCGACGCTGCTGCTGGGCAAGACCCTCGCCGTCCTGCTGCTCGAGGTGTTGCAGATCGTGCTGATCTGCAGCCTGGGTCTGGCGCTGGCCTGGCACCCGCACGGCGATCCGTTCACGGTGGCGCTGCTCGTGGTGCTGGGCACGCTCGCCTTCGGCGGCCTGGGCCTGCTCGTCGCCGGCACGCTGCGCGCCGAGGTCACCCTCGCTGCGGCCAACCTGATCTGGCTCATCCTGCTGTTCGCCGGTGGCATCGCGATCCCGCTCTCGAAGTACGGCACGGCCGCCCACGACGTCCTGCAGTTCCTGCCCTCGGCCGCGCTGAGCGACGGGCTGCACGACGTGCTGCAGCATCATGCCGGGTTCCCGGTGCGCGAGATCCTGACCCTGGCCGTCTGGGCCGCGGTCTCGCTGCCCGCCGCGGCACGGTGGTTCAAATGGGAGTGAGCACCGAGCCGACGCTGGTCGCGGGGTTGCGCCCAGGACGGCGTGGCGTGCGATGGCTGCCGTCGTGGCTGCAGACCGCCGACGCGCTGCGGCGACTCGCGCTGGCCTCGGTGATCGTCAACGTGATCATCGTGGTCACCGGCGGCGCGGTTCGACTCACCAACTCGGGCCTGGGCTGCCCCACCTGGCCGAGCTGCACCGACTCATCGCTGACCCCGACGAAGCAGTACGCGATCCACGGCATCATCGAGTTCGCGAACCGGCAGCTGACGTTCGTGCTCGTTGTCGTCGCCGTGGCCACCTGGGTCGTGGCGATGATCCGCCGGACGCAGCGTGGTCCGGCGACCTGGGCCGCGCTCGGCATCCCGGCCCAGGCCGTGCTGGGCGGGCTGACGGTGCTGACCCACCTCAACCCGTGGCTGGTCGCGGCACACTTCATGCTCTCGATGGCCGTCATCGCGGTCGCGTTCCTGCTCTGGTGGCGGCTGCGTCCGGTCGGCGACATCCCCGCACCGCCCGGAGCGCTGCCCCGCACGCTCGCCCGCATCACCGCCGCGGTCACCCTGGTTACGCTCGTCGTGGGCACCGTGGTCACCGGCAGCGGGCCGCACGCCGGCGACAAGGACGAGAGCGGCAACGTCCACCGCACCGGGCTGAAGGTGTCGTCGGTGGCTCAGCTGCACGCCGACACCGTCATGGTGCTCATCGGGCTCACGGTCGGCCTGGTCGTGCTGGTGTACGCCGTGCACGCCGCCGAGGCGGTTCGGCGGGCCGCGGTCGTGCTGCTCGGCGTCGAACTGGCGCAGGGGATCATCGGCTACACGCAGTACTTCCTGCACGTACCGCCGCTGCTGGTGGGCCTGCACATGTTCGGTGCCTGCCTGGTGTGGCTGGCGATGCTCTACGTGCTGCTGCAGACCGAGCCGTTCGCACGTCGCGGTGCGGTCGTCAGAACAACTGGCTGAACGTGTAGATCGCCAGTCCGGCCAGCGCGCCGACCACGGTGCCGTTGATGCGGATGAACTGCAGATCGCGACCGACCTGCAGTTCCAGACGCCGGCTGGTCTCGTCGGTGTCCCACCGCGACACCGTGCTCGAGATGACCTCGGTGAGGTCGTCGGCGTAGTGCGTGGCGACGTGTCCGGCGAGCCGCTCGAGGGCGTCGTTCACCCGTCCGCGCACGCCGGGGTCGTCGCGCAGCACCTCGCCGGCCCGCACCGTCAACGCCTGGGCCGAGCGCCGCAGATCGGAGTTCGGGTCGGCGGCGCCGTCGAGGATGAGCTTCTTCAGCCCACCCCAGATGTCCTCGAGGTACGCGCGGACGGCCGGATGGTCCAGGATCTCGAGCTTGGTCTGCTCGACCTTCGCGATCTGCTCCGGGTCGTGACGCAGCCGCTCGGCGAGGTCGCGCAGCTGGTCGTCGAAGCCCTTGCGCAGGCCGTGCCCGTCGTCGGACACGACCTCGGCGAGGAAGGACTGCAGCAGCTGGAAACCCTTGTTGAACACCCGGCCGTCGACCCACTCCGGCACCCACTCCGGGCTCTCGAGGGCCACCTGGCGACGCAGTTGGTCGCGATTTTCGTCGAGAAAGCGCGTCAGCCCCTTGAGGGTGGTCGTCAGCGCCGCCTGGTGCTGCCCCGAGTCACAGATCGCCTCCAGCAACCGGGCGAGCAGCGGCGACATGTCGATCTGGCGCAACCGCTTGTCGGCGAAGGTGGCGACCGAGTTGCGCAGCTGGTCGTCGCGCAGCATCCCGGCCATGCCGCTGACCGAGTTGCTGAGCTCGCGGGCGAGTCGCTCGGCGTGCTCGGGGTCGGCGAGCCAGTCCCCCACCCGCTGCGGGACCCGCGCGGCCGCGAGGCGCTCGCTGAGCACCTCGCTGGTGAGGAAGTACTGGCTGACGAACGTGGCCAGTCCCTCGCCGATCTGGTCCTTCTTGCGCGGGATGATCGCCGTGTGCGGGATCGGCAGCCCCAGCGGGTGACGGAACAGCGCCGTGACGGCGAACCAGTCGGCGAGCCCACCGACCATCGAGGCCTCGGCTGTGGCCTGCACGTACCCCCACACGCCGTCGCTGTCGGTGAACACGCGGCACAGGACGTACACGGCGGCCGCGACGAGCAGCAGCGCACCCGAGATTGCCTTCATCCGGCGCAGCGCCTGCAGCCGCCCGTCGGCCATGGCGGGGAACGGCGAGCCGCCCTCGGAGTCGCCCCCGTCGGGGGTTCGGGTGGCGAGCAGAGGGTGCGGCATGCCCTAATTCTACGAAGATCGCCGGGGCGCTCGGCGCCGACGAAGGGTGAGCAGTGGCAGACGCCGGTTGGTACCCAGACCCACAGGACCCGAACGCCCAGCACTACTGGGACGGCCGGGCGTGGAGCGGGCAGCGTCGGTACCCGCAACCGGCCTACCAACCACCGGCATACCAACCGAGCCGGCAGGCGCCGCGCAGAAGACGCAACCTGTTCATCGCGGCGGGCGTGGTCGTGGTGCTCGCCGCTGCCGCGCTGCTCACCGTCGTGGTCCTGCCCGGTGACGACGGCCCCGCCATCACCTACCAGGGCAAGACCGTCAAGGACCCGGGTTCGGTGCTGTCCCGCGCCGAGTCCACGCTCAGCACGACGGTGTCCGCGCGCCACGGCGTCCGCAGCAGCGACACCCGCTGCTACTTCGTCCAGGCCGACAAGCCGGCCGACGACGCCGCGAAGAGCGACGTCGAGAGCAGCCTGTCGTGCGGACCCGTGCTGTTCGTCGACGGCGACCCGGCGCAGGAGTACCTGCCGGTCCACCTGGAGGCAGACCTGTCGAGCGGGAAGGCCGTGCTGAGCTCGCAGTCGTCGCTCGACAGCGTCGACCCGGCCGGCGTGCGCGCGGGCTACCAGCTCGTCAGGCCCGACGGCAAGACCCCGCCGAAGGGCAACGGCGGGCTGAGCGTGCCGCAACCGCCGGCCGCCGCCAAGGACGCCGTCACCACCGCCACGTTGGGCCCGACGCCTGCACCGGCGGCGCTGGCCGGCGCCGTCATGGTCGGCCGCACCCGGACCGTCAGCGTCACCGCCGCCGGCTACGTCACCCGGTACGGCTCCGGCACCGACGCGCGTTCCGCCCCGGCCGGGCAGCAGCTGCTCGCCTTCCGCGCCGGCTACGGCGCCGGTGCGATCAGCAGCGCACCGGGCGCGCGCGTCACGTTGTCGATCGACGGGGTGCCGCACGCCGTTCCGACGCCCGGCGTCGGCGAATACGTCGTCGCCGCCGTACCGGCGAGCTCAGGAGCGACGCTGCAGCTCGCCGATTCCGGCGGCACCCAATCGCTGGCGCTGCCGCAGGGCCGGCCGGGCAGCAGCAACATCGCGGTCCTCACCCGAACGCATCGGCTGCAGGTCATCGGCAGCAGCTTCACGGTGCCGATCATCGTCAAGCAGGGCAGCCGCAGGGCCACCACGAAGTTCGAGACCACCGTCACGCTGGCGTCGCTGGACTACTGGCCGGCGACGAACACCTCGGTGACACCGAGCAGTCCGCGCAACGCGCTGCTCTCGGTGCGGATCAACTACACCGAGGCCGGTGAATCGGGCGGCCCGTACGGCTACGACCCGGCGCTGCTGCGCCTCAGGCTGCCGAACGGCGCGATCGTTCGGGCGCGCAACGTGGCGCCGAAGGGCAAGATCGCCGACGTCTTCGAGGTCCCGTCGACGTTCACCACCGGGACGGTGCAGATCACCGGAACCGAGAAGTTCGCGAAGGGCCTGACGTCGACGGTCCGCACCACCAAGGACATCCCGATAAGCATCCCGGCCGGCTGACGCGGGCGAACGTCAGCGGACGAAGACGTCGACGGCCACGGCGACGAACACGAACGCCAGGTAGCTGTTCGACAGGTGGAACAGCGCCATCGGGTTGACCTCGATGCTCGGGTCCTCGACCTGACGCCGGGTGCGCGCGAGAAGTCGGTGGGCCGAGGCTACGAGTACGACTCCGGCCACCACGGCCAGCACCCCGTAGACCCATGAGGTCGCGACCGGCCACAGCGCCACCGAGGTCAGTGCGGTCAGCCAGGCGTAGCCGGTGATGTTGCGCGCCACCCGCACCGGGCCGGCCACCACCGGCAGCATCGGCACACCGGCATTCGCGTAGTCCTCGCGGTAGCGGATGGCCAACGCCCAGAAGTGCGGCGGCGTCCAGAAGAACACCACGCCGAAGAGCAGGGCAGGCGCCCAGGCCAGAGAGCCGGTGACGGCCGACCATCCGATGAGGACGGGCATACAGCCGGCGGCCCCGCCCCACACGATGTTCTGCGACGTCCGCCGCTTGAGCAGCATCGTGTACACGACGACGTAGAACGCGATGGCGGCCGCGGTGAGGCCGCCCGCCAGCCAGTTCGTGATCAGGCCGACCGAGACCACCGCGACGACACCGAGCACGAGACCGAACCACAGGGCGCCGACCGGCGACACCTCGGCCCGGGCCAGCGGGCGGTGACCTGTGCGTCGCATCAGGGCGTCGATGTCGCGATCGACGTAGCAGTTCAGGGCATTGGCGCTGCCCGCGGCGAGCGTGCCGCCGAGCATCGTCGCGACGACCACCCACCAGGTGGGCAGCCCGTCGGCGGCCAGGATCATGGTCGGCAGGGTGGTGACGAGCAGCAGCTCGATGATGCGAGGCTTTGTCAGCGCGACGTAGGCGGCGACGCGGCTCCGGCCGGCCTGCCCGGCCCGGGTCGGTACGCCCGATGTTCGGGCTGCGGACTCCTCGCCGTAACCCGCGTGGGCGGGCACTACAGGAGTCTGTGTCACGCAGCCAAGGGTAACCGTCGCGACGGCCGCACCTGCACGCAGGCACCGGCCGCGTCGTTGCCCGACGGCCCTCTCGGACGACGCGGATGTGGCTACGCTCAAGGGAGAACTGACGTGGGTAGGACCTGCAGAGGACAACGGGCCCGGACCAGGCCCCGAACACGCGATGCGAGAGGACTTGATCGTCCGTGACGGACACAGCCAACGACGTCATCACGACGCACCCCGAGTGGTGGACCGACCTCGACACGACGGCGGTCGACACCGCGCGGCTGCTGGCCGCCGACGCGGTGCAGAAGGCCGGCAGCGGTCACCCCGGCACGGCGATGAGCCTCGCCCCGCTGGCCTACCTGCTCTACCAGCGCGTCATGCGCCTGGACCCGACCGACCCGGAGTGGGTCGGCCGCGACCGTTTCATCCTGTCGAACGGGCACTCCTCGCTGACCCAGTACTGCCAGCTGTTCCTGTCCGGCTACGGACTTCAGCTCTCGGACCTCAAGCAGCTGCGCACCTGGGAGTCCCGAACGCCCGGACACCCCGAGTACCACCACACCGCCGGCGTCGAGATCACGACCGGCCCGCTCGGCCAGGGGGTGGCCAACGGCGTCGGCATGGCCATGGCCGCCCGCCGCGAGCGAGGGCTGTTCGACCCCGACACCGCGCCCGGTGAATCGCCGTTCGACCATCACATCTACGTCATCGCCGGTGACGGCTGCATGGAGGAAGGCGTGGCCAGCGAGGCCTCGTCCCTGGCTGGCCATCAGCAACTGGGCAATCTGATCGTCTTTTACGACGACAACCACATCTCCATCGAGGACGACACCGCAGTGGCGTTCAGCGAGGACGTCGCGGCCCGCTACGAGTCCTACGGCTGGCACGTCCAGCACGTCGACTCCGGTGAGGACATCACCGCACTCGAGGCCGCCGTCGACGCCGCGAAGGCCGTCACCGACAAGCCGTCGTTCATCTCGGTGCGCACCATCATCGGCTGGCCGGCGCCGACGAAGCAGAACACCGGCAAGGCGCACGGCAGTGCGCTCGGCGACGAGGAGATCGAGAAGACCAAGGAGATCCTGGGCTTCGACCCCAAGGTCACCTTCAACGTCGCCGACGAGGTACTCGCCCACACCCGGGCGGTCATCGACCGGGGCCGCGCTGCGCACGCCGAGTGGCAGCAGGCCTACGACGCCTGGGCACAGGGCAATCCGGCTGGCTTCGAGCTGCACGAGCGGATGAAGAACCGCACCCTGCCCGACGGCTGGGCCGCGTCGCTGCCCACCTGGCCGACCGAGAAGGACGGCAAGGCCAATGCGGTGTCCACCCGCGCGGCGTCGGGCAAGGTGCTGGGCGCGATCGCCTCGGTGCTGCCGGAGCTGTGGGGCGGGTCCGCCGACCTCGCCGAGAGCAACCTCACCACCATGGAGGGCGAGCCCAGCTTCCTGCCGGCCGTCCACCAGACCAAGACGTGGAGCGGCGGCCCGTACGGGCGCACGCTGCACTTCGGCATCCGCGAGCACGCGATGGGCGCGATCGTCAACGGCATCACCGTCCACGGCGGCACCCGCGTCTACGGCGGCACGTTCCTCGTCTTCAGCGACTACATGCGTCCGCCGGTCCGGCTCGCCGCACTGATGAAGCTGCCGTCGATCTTCGTCTGGACGCACGACTCGGTCGGCCTCGGCGGTGACGGGCCGACCCACCAGCCCATCGAGCACCTGGCCTCGCTGCGGGCGATCCCGGGCTTCGACATGGTCCGTCCGGCCGACGCGAACGAGACCGCGGCCTGCTGGCGCGCGACGCTGGAGAAGACCGACGGCCCGGTGGGCTTCGCGTTCTCGCGGCAGAACCTGCCGGTGCTCGACCCGGTCAAGACCGCCGACGCAGGCAAGGGCGCGTACATCCTGGAGGAGGCCTCGACCGGCCGCGCGTCGGTCATCCTCATCGCGACAGGCTCCGAGGTCGGGCTCGCCCTGACCGCCCGCGAGCGCCTCGAGGCACAGGGCACGCCGACGCGCGTCGTGTCCATGCCCTGCATGGAGTGGTTCGAGGCCCAGCCCGCCTCGTACCGGCAGGAGGTCCTGCCGCCGGAGATCAAGGCCCGGGTCAGCGTCGAGGCCGCCGTCAAGCAGGGTTGGCGCGAGTACGTCGGCGACGCCGGCGAGACGATCTCGATCGAGCACTTCGGCGCCAGCGCCGAGGGTGACGTGCTGTTCGAGCAGTTCGGCTTCACCCCCGACCGCGTCGTGGCGGCCGCGCACGCAAGCCTCAGCCGCGCCGGTGCCCTCGGCGACACCACCTCAGACAGCTGATTGCAGAAGGAGACCACCCATGAGTGACGCATTGGCGCAACTGTCCGACGCCGGAGTCTCGATCTGGCTCGACGACATCAGCCGCGAGCGGCTGCGCACCGGCAACCTGCAGGACCTCGTCGACACGAAACACGTCGTCGGCGTCACCAGCAACCCGACGATCTTCGCCAAGGCCCTGGAGAAGGGCGAGGCCTACAACGAGCAGGCGCGCGATCTCGCCCTGCGCAAGACCGACACCGACGAGGCCATCCGCTACCTGATGGCCTACGACATCCGCTGGGGCTGCGACGTGCTCAAGGGCGTCTACGAGGCCAGTGGCGGTGCCGACGGCCGGGTGTCGATCGAGGTCGACCCCCGCCTCGCGCACGACAGCGACCGCACCACCGCCGAGGCAAAGGCGCTGTGGTGGCTGGTCGACCGCCCGAACGCGCTGATCAAGATCCCGGCGACGCAGGAGGGTCTGCCCTCGATCAGCAAGACCACCGCCGCCGGGATCAGCGTCAACGTCACGCTGATCTTCGGACTCGATCGCTACGACAAGGTGATGGACGCCTACCTCACCGGGCTCGAGGCGGCCAAGGAAGCGGGCATCGACCTGTCGACGATCTACTCAGTGGCCTCGTTCTTCGTCTCCCGCGTCGACACCGAGATCGACAAGCGCCTCGACAAGCTCGGTTCTGACGAGGCCAAGGCCCTCAAGGGCAAGGCCGCGATCGCGAATGCCCGGCTGGCCTACGAGCGATACGAGAAGGTCATCGCCTCCGATCGCTGGAAGGCGCTGGCCGATGCCGGCGCCAACGTCCAGCGGCCGCTGTGGGCCTCGACCGGCGTCAAGGACCCGGCCTACGACGACACCATGTACGTCGTCGACCTGGTGGCCCCGAACACCGTCAACACGATGCCGGAGGCCACGCTCGACGCGGTTGCCGATCACGGACAGGTGAAGGGCAACACCATCGCCGGGACCTACGAGGCGGCGCGCAAGGTCATCGCCGATCTCGCCGAGCTCGGCATCGGGTACGACGACGTCATCGAGGTCCTCGAGTCCGAGGGCGTGCAGAAGTTCGAGGACTCCTACGCTCAGCTCGCCGAGAGCGTGAAGACTCAGCTCGCAGCTGCCGACAAGTGACGGACGACTCCCGAGACGAGGGCCGATGACCGAGTCGGAAACCGCCACGCCCGACGTCCCGTCCGCACAGACCGACCAGGGGATCACGACCACGCCCAAGGTCAGCACGCCCGCGAGTACGGGTCACCTCATGGCCGATTTCGGTGCCGACGGTCCGAATCCGCTGCGCGATCCGGCCGACCGTCGACTGCCGCGGGTGCCCGAGCCGTGCGCCCTGGTCATCTTCGGCATCGGCGGTGACCTGTCGCGCAAGAAGCTGATCGCCGCGATCTACGACCTCGCCAACCGTGGCCTGCTGCCCACCGACTTCGTGCTCGTGGGCTTCAGTCGCGCCGACTGGCCTGGCGGTGGCTCGTTCGAGGCGATGGCCCGCAAGAGCGCCAAGGACCACGCCCGGACGGTGTGGAACGAGGAGGTCTGGCGGCGGTTGGCCGGCAACTCCCGCTTCGTCGAAGGTTCGTTCGACGACGACGACGCAATCGACCAGCTGGTCTCGACGATGGCCGACCTCAAGCAGAGCCACGGCATCGAGGGCAACGCAGCGTTCTACCTCTCGATCCCGCCGACGCTGTTCCCGAACGTGCTCAAGCAGATGGAACGCACCGGGCTCTCGGACGCCCAGCAGGCCGGTGGCTGGCGCCGGGTCGTCGTCGAGAAGCCGTTCGGGCACGACCTGCCGAGTGCGTTGGAGCTGAACAAGCTCGTCGACAACGTCTTCCCGCCGCGCGACGTCTACCGCATCGATCACTACCTCGGCAAGGAGACGGTGCAGAACCTGCTGGCGCTGCGCTTCGCCAACCAGCTGTTCGAACCGGTGTGGAACGCCAACTTCGTCGACTCGGTGCAGATCACCATGGCCGAGGACGTCGGGATCGGCGGTCGTGCGGCGTTCTACCAGGCCACCGGCGCCGCTCGCGATGTCCTGCAGAACCACCTGCTGCAGCTGCTTGCGCTCACCGCCATGGAGGAGCCGGTCGAGTTCTCGCCGGAGGCCGTGCGCATCGAGAAGCTCAAGGCGCTGCGGGCCATCTCGCTGCCCGATGATCTCGAGCGCTATGCCGTGCGCGGGCAGTACGACCAGGGCTGGCTCGCCGGCGAGCGCGCGTGCGCGTTTCGCGCCGAGGAGGGCATCCCCGAGGTCTCGAAGACCGAGACCTACGCAGCGGTCCGGCTCGGCGTCGAGACCAGGCGCTGGGCAGGCGTGCCGTTCTACATGCGCACCGGCAAGCGGTTGCCCAAGCGGGTCACCGAGATCGCGGTCCTGTTCAAGAAGGCGCCGCACCTGCCGTTCAGCAAGACCGACACCCAGGAACTCGGGCACAACCAGCTCGTCATCCGGGTGCAGCCCGACGAGGGCGTCACGCTGAAGTTCGGGTCCAAGGTGCCGGGCAGCGCCATGGAGGTCCGCGACGTCG
>CAZZVT010000089.1:10186-13478 GCA_964657545.1 uncultured Jatrophihabitantaceae bacterium | reverse complement strand
TCAGCACTCTGCAGGCCGAAACCTTATTGGCGAGGGTGCTGCCGGAGGGTGCGGCGCTGCCCGACGCGGTGGTGCCCTGCCCGTCCACTGTGGACGTGCAGGCGGCGGTGAGCGCGAGGATCGCAACGACGACGGTCAGGACGCGCAGCCGGGCGGGCGGGCCGGGGGAGAAAGGCACGTCACGACGGTACCTGCGCCGGCAGACAGTTTCTGGTCGCGACATCGACGGGCAGACTCGGGGTCGTGTTCCGCAGACACGACGTCGAGGGCGAGTTCGTCGTGACGTCCGTCGTCGTGCACGACATCTCCGACGGCCTGCGCACGCTGCGGGTGACCGGTCGTCTCACCGACGGACGCGACGAGGGCTCGGTGACCACGTCTCGCGTCGTGAGGGTCGCCGACGACGACCCCTCGCCGGGTGATCGCGTGCCGGCGACCTGGCGACGTGGCAGGCCGCGTCGACATCGGATCCGGTGGACGGCGGGCTGGTGGTGGACGGCAGCTCTGGCCCAACGCGACGCGCGGGCGACCGCGCTCGGGCTCGATCCGGCGGTCCTGTCCCGGGGCCCGGACGTGTGCGGCGGAGCAACGGGCGCGGCCGCCTTTACCTACTGGTGGACGAATGCTGCACCGCTGCCCGACGGCGCGGCGCCCGTCGAGGTTGCCGAGGCCGAGCAGCTGCTGCGCCGGGGCGAGCCGGCCGAGGCGACGGTGCTGGCCATCGACTACCTGCACCTTGCACCGGACGTCGAGGTGCCGAAGGGCGGCTCGATCGCGAACGTGGCGCTGGAGGTCCGCCGTCGCGAGGCAGGCAGTTACCGAACTCTGGCGCGGTTCGGGTTCCGCTCCGCCGAACGCCGCAGACAGATCGGTTACGTCGGCGGTCGTGCCCGTCCGCCTGGACCCGCAGAACCCGTCACGCGTCACGCTCGACCGACCGCGGCTCCCGCCGACGTCGAGCTGAGCCCGGAGCGGGACGATCGATCGGCAACCACCCCGAGGTCATGCGGTACTTCACGCCACCGAGCGGTCGCGGGCCGCCATGCGTCGGCTTCCGGACACCCGTTGCGTCCGCATGTCTTCTACCGGAACCGCGTGACTCAGTAGCCGCCCGAGACGATGTGGCCGTTGTCGGTGGACGCACATCCGGAGGTGTGCTCCCAGATGTCGACGTCGGACCGGCCGGGGTAGCTGAAAGCCAGGATGCTGGTCCTGGCGTCGTCCATGGGGCAGCCGTGGGGGCCGGTCTGCGAGGTGCCGAGTGGAAGTGCCTGGATGTGGCCGGCCGCGCCCGCGGCCTGGGTCGCGGTCAGCTGACGACCGCTGGTCAACGTATAGGTCGCGCCGTTCAGGCCGGCGTAGGTGCACCTCAACGCAGCGCTCGGCGCGGCAGCGGGCAACAGCCGACGTTCGAGGTCCGGGTCACCGGGATTGCTGACGTCGCGTCGGCCGCGGTCGGTTGGTGGGCAGCCGGTGGCGACCGTGACCCGGATCGCCGGGCCACGTGCGGTGTCAGGTGTCGGCGTCGGGTTGATCCAGAAGGCCAGGCCGTCCACCCGGATGGCCGTGGTGGTCTTGCCCTGAGCCACCAGGCCCATCTCGAGGTTCGCGTTTCCCCAGGTCCGGTGCCGCGGTGGCGAGGGGTCGTACTCGAATCCGCTGCTGGACGTGCCGCTCGGCTTCAATCCGGGCTGGTGGTTTGCCTGGAACCAGGTGCGCGTCTCAGCCAGTGACTTCGCAACTCGGTAGTAGGCGACGTCGTCGATCAGCTGCGACGTCATCGGCGTGCCCATCGCCGGCCCGCTCAGGCCGTCCGGTCGGCCCGTCGTCCGGGTGGCACCCGCCGGCAGGATTGCCCTCGACACCAGCCGGTCGGCCTCGGCCTGCGCGGCCGACTTGTTCTGCGCGGCGGTCGTTGCGCCCAGCGTGGTCGTGGTTGCGACTGCCGATCCGGTGCCGGGGTCGGCCGAGGCGGCCGGTTCGAGACCATGGCTCGACGCACAGGACGTCAGCAGCACCGCTGCCGACGCCGCACCACCGCAGCTGACGAGCCATCGCCGAATCATCGTTCTGCCTCCGCTCGCGCGCGCCTGACCCTATAGACGATCCGGGCCCCGCGTCCCGTTTCGTTCGCAGCGACATCATCGCGACGACGCCCCGATGGAATACCGCTTCGGATCAGATCAGATAGGTGCTCCGAGGCCAGGGACGATGTCGTCGAGGGCGTAGGTGAGTGGCTGCTCGAGCTGCTCGTAGGTACAGGAGCCGGGCGTGCGGTCGTCGCGCCAGCGGACGAAGTGCGCCAGGTGGCGGAAGCGCGTGCCTTCCATGTGCTCGTACTTGACCTCGAGCACGCGGTCGGGCCGCAGCGGCACGAACGACAGGTCCTTGGTCGCGTTCCAGCGACTGACGTTGCCGGGCAGCCGCTGGCCCTGGTGGGCGTCGGCGCTCGCCCATTCCTGCCAGGGGTGCTCGTGGCCCTCGGTGACCAGTAGCGGTTCCAGTTCCTCGACGAGTTCGGCCCGACGCTTGGCGGTGAACGCGCCGACGACCCCGACGTGCTGCAGCTTGCCCTCGTTGTTGAACAGGCCCAGGAGCAGCGACCCGACGAGTGGCTGCGCTTCGGTCGACGTCTTGTGCCAGCGGAACCCGGCCAGGACGCAGTCGGCGGTGCGAACGTGTTTGATCTTGAACATGACGCGCTTGTCGGGCTGGTAGGTGCCGTCGAGCGGCTTGGCGATCACGCCGTCGAGGTGTGCGCCCTCGAGCTCGACGAACCAGCGGTTCGCGACCTCGAGGTCGGTCGTCGTCGGGGTGAGGTGGATCGGTGGCTTCGCGCGGGCCAACGCGTGCTCGAGCGCGGCCCGCCGCTCGGCGAACGGGCGGCTGGTGTAGTCCTCGTCGCCGAGGGCGAGCAGGTCGAAGGCGATGAACGAGGCGGGGGTCTTCTCGCTCAGCATCGTCACGCGCGACACGGCCGGGTGGATGCGCTGCTGCAGTGCCTCGAAGTCCAGTCCGGCGTCGGTGGCTATGACGATCTCGCCGTCCAGCACGCAGCGCTCGGGCAGCTCGGCCTTCACCGCTTCGACGAGCTCCGGGAAGTACCGGGTCATCGGCTTCTCGTTGCGGCTGCCGAACTCGACCTCGTCGCCGTCCCGGAAGATGAGAGACCTGAATCCGTCCCATTTCGGTTCATAGGACGCGCCGGCCGGGATGGTCGGGACCGACTTGGCCAGCATCGGCGCGACCGGTGGCATCACGGGCAGTTTCATCGGCTCAGTGTTTCACCGGC
>CAZZVT010000089.1:0-10086 GCA_964657545.1 uncultured Jatrophihabitantaceae bacterium | reverse complement strand
GCCGGCCCGGTGCGGTCGATCGGATGTCGTCCTGGCGGGTCGAGGTAGGTGTGGCCCGTCGGCGCGATCCAGGTCAGCTCGCCGCTGGGATCGCCGAGCACGGTCCAGCCGGTCTCGTGCTTGAGGTTGTGGTGCCGCGGACACAGGCATTCGATGTTGCAGGCATCGGTCTGCCCTCCGTGCTCCCAGGATGTTTGGTGGTCGATGTCGCACCGCTTGGCCTGGCGCCGGCAGCCCGGGTAGCGGCAGATCCGGTCGCGGGCGATGACGTGATCGGCCAGGTCCTGCGGCGGCTGGTAGGCGTCGCGGCCGACGTCGATCACGCCGCCCATCGGGTCGGTGACCAGTCGCCGCCATGTGCCGGACGGGTCTGCGGCCAGCCGACGGGCCAGCGTTGCCGGCACGGGGCCGTAACCGTCGAGGTCGCCGGGCTCGTCGTCGAGGTGCAGCAGGGTGGAAAGGGCGACGCTGACCTGCACGCTGGGTCGCCGGCCCTGCCAGGTGGCGGCGCACGCCGGGTCGAGGCCCAGCAGCAGGCTCACGAACGCGTCCGCCCGCCGCTGGTCGGCGGTCCGCCCGTCGTCCGCGGTGTGCGCGGCGTCGGCGGCGGCCTGGACGCGGGTCATGATTGCCTGGACCTCGTCGGCGGCGAGTTCGGCGTGCACCGAGGCCATGCCGTGATCGAGCATCCGCGCCTCGACCCGACGATCGGCCAGCGCGTCGTTGTGCTGCTCGTCGGCGGTGCACGGGTCGACCGCGATGAGCGCCCGCGCCACCGACTCACGAAACCCGCGCAACGTCTGCCTGCCGGCCGCCGGCAGCACCCGCTTCTCCACCAGGGCGGCCACCGCGTCGGACAGCGGGCCCACGGCCTCGGCCAGGCACCGCGCGTACGGCAGCCCGAGGACGCCACGCTCGAGCGCGGCGAGGGTGTCCGGCAGTCGACGGACCAGCTCGTCGGCGACGCGCAGCCGAGCGTTGACCGAAGACGGCGCCAGCCGCAGCACGCACGCGATCTCCTCACGCACGTACTGCTTGTCCACCAGCTCCGGATCACGCAGCGAGCGCGGCGGGTCGCCCGGCCCGGCCATCGCGGACAGCAGGTGCTGCTCCTGCGCATCGGCCCACGCCCGCAGCCGCGCCAGATCCTCCAGCGTGTCTATCCGCTGCGCCGCCGACAACTCCGCCGGGCGCACCGGCGCCAGCGCCACCGACTGCGAGCCCACGCGGATGTCCATGGCGTCGATGCTCCACGAGGGGTCTGACAGTTTTGCCCAGCCAGTGTCCACGCTGAGCCCCGTCAGCGAGTGAGGCGTTCCGCCGACCCGGTGCGGTAGCGGCAGAACAACGAGCCGTCCTCCTCGAGCAGACCGACGAGGGTCAACGGCAGCGGCAACGGCCACTCCTTGCCGGCGCTGATCCGCCCGGGCCCGGGGCCGCCGAGGATCGGCGTGATCGACAGGCACAGCTCGTCGACGACGCCGTCGCGGGCAAGATCGGCGAAGACGCTCGGGCCACCCTCGGACAGGATCCTGGTCAGCCCGCGCTCCTCCAGCGCCTGCCGGACGAGCACTGCGTCGACCGTCTCGTCGCCGCAGTCGACGATGTCGGCCACCGGCTTGAGCAGCCGACGTTGCTCGGGGTCGGCCGCGGTGCAGGTCAGGATGATCGTCCGGGCGTCGGGCAGCGCCTCGGTGAACAGGTCGTTGTCGGGGTCGAGCCGCAGGGACCTGCTCTGGACGGCGACAGGCAGGGTCTCGCGCAATCCGAACGATCGGCGGATCGCCTGACGCTGCGTGGTCGGCGCGATCGGTCCGTAGCCCTCGGCCACCGCCGTGCCGGACCCGACGTGGACGACGTCGGCGAGGTCGCGTAGCGCAGCGAACACCGCATTGTCACCGGGTGTCTGCAGACCCCGCGACACTCCGCCGGCGTGGACAGCACCGTCGGCCGCCGACACGAAATTCGCCCGCAGGCCGCCTCGATCGAGCCATCCGGCGGCGTAGTAGGCATGGATGTCGACGTCGTCGACCGGCCGGGGAAGCAGCGCGCGCATCACTGCATCCAATCACCGGCACCGAATATGGGTACGTCCAGTGGGCTGCCGCGCCAGCGGCACCCGATCTCGGAGGTTCCCCATGGCCAAGCGGCGTTTCCTGCCGCGCATCCCGTTGCCCTCGCGCGTCGAGCACACGCTCGACTCGGCGCTGGACAAGGCGTTGGCGGTGCAGCGCCCGGCGGTGCTGAACTACCTCAACCGGGTGCGCGACAACAACCCACGTATGACACCGGCAGACCTCGAGGGCCAGCTCGCGAAGCGATACCGCCAGGCCGTCATGGGCATCGGCGGGGCGTCCGGTGCGGCTGCCGCGATGCCCGGCGCGGGCACAGCGGCGTCGTTGGCGTCCGGCGCCGCCGAGATCACCGCGTTCGTCTCGGCGTCCGCGATGTACGTGCTGGCGCTCGCCGAGCTGCACGAGGTGCCTGTCAGCGACCCGGCGACCCGCCGTGCGCTGGTGTTGTCGGTGCTCGTGGGCGAGGGCGGTGCGGCGATCGTGGCGGGCGGCGAGCGCGCCGGAGAGGTGCACTGGGCGAAGGTGCTCGGCACCTCGACGTCGAAGGAGAAGATCGCAGGCATCAACGGCCGGCTCGGACGGATGCTGCTCACCCGGTTCGGCACCCGTCAGGGCGCGCTGCTCTTCGGACGCGCGCTGCCACTGGGTGTCGGCGCGGGGGTCGGCGCGTTCGGCAACGCAGCGCTGGCCAAGGGCATCGTCAAGAACGCCCGCAAGGCCTTCGGACCGCCCCCGACGAGCTTCCCGGCGCGCATCGTCGACGTGGAGCCGGTGTAGCTCGCAACGTCAGCCGATGCGCACGATCGCTGCAGCGTCGGCACCGAGTACAACGACGTCGGCGTCGACGGTGGCCGGACCGGTCGCGAGCACGATCTCGCCCGTGACGGCGAACCGGTGCTCGGAGGTGCCCAGGTTGGCCAGCACCCGGAACGCACCGCGATGCACCACCAGCCACTTCTCGTCGTCGTCGAAGTCGACCGTCACGCGGGAGAGGTCGTCGTCACGCAGATCCGGCTCGGCCGCGCGTAACGCGATCAGCTGTCGGTAGAGGGTCAACATGTCCAGGTGTGCGCCCGTCGTCGGCTCGGACCAGTCCAGGATCGCGGTCCGGTAGGCGGCGGGGTCCTGGGGGTCGATCATCTGCGAGACGTCCCAGCCGTGCGAGGAGAACTCCTCGACGCGACCCTTGCTGACGGCCTCACCGAGCTCCACTTCGGGGTGCGAGGTGAAGAACGGCCAGCGGGTCGAGGCCGCCCACTCCTCACCCATCCAGAGCATCGGCGTGAACGGTGAGGTCAGCAGCAGCACCGCACCGATCCGCAACCGTCCGACCGAGGTGATCTCGGGCATCCGGTCGCCGACGGCGCGGTTGCCCACCTGGTCGTGGTTCTGCAGGCACACCACGAACTGCCGGCCACGCTGCCGCGCCGGGTCGATCGGCGCACCGTGATCACGCCCCCGGAACGTCGAGTACGTGCCGTCATGGAAGAAGGCCCTCGTGAACGTCTTGGCCAGCACGCTGATCGGCCCGAAGTCGCAGTAGTAGCCCTGCGTCTCGCCCGTCAGCATCGAATGCAGGGCGTGGTGGACGTCGTCGTCCCACTGGGCGTCCATCCCGCGGCCGCCGCCGGCCACCGGCGTGATCATGATCGGGTCGTTGAGGTCGGACTCCGCGATCAGCGTGAGCGGACGCCCGACCTGCTGCTCGAGCTCGGCGACCTCCTGCGAGAGCTGCGCCAGGATGTGCACCGGCGAGCCGTCGATCAGCGCGTGCACGGCGTCGAGGCGCAGCGCGTCGACGTGGAAGTCGCGCAGCCACATCAGCGCGTTGTCGATGATGAACCGGCGCACGGCCGGCTCCTCGACGTTGACGAGATCACCCCAGGTGTTGCGGCCCGTCTTCAGATACGGCCCGAAGCGCGGCAGGTAGTTGCCCGACGGGCCGAGGTGGTTGTAGACGGCGTCGAGCACCACGGCCAGACCGTGTGCGTGCGCGGCGTCGACGAAGCGCTTGAACGCCTCGGGCCCGCCCAACGGCTCGTGCGCGGCGTACCAGTCGACACCGTCGTAACCCCAGTTCCAGACGCCGTTGACCGCGTTGACCGGCAGCACCTCGACGTGCGTGATGCCGAGTTCGACGAGGTGGTCGAGCCGCTCGATCGCACTGTCGAAGGTGGCACCCGGGGTGAACGTGCCGATGTGCAGCTCGTAGATCACCGCGGCGGTGAGGTCCCTCCCCGTCCACGTGCTGTCCTGCCATACATAGGCGCTCTGGTCGTAGACGCGGCTGGGCCCGTGGACGCCGTCGGGCTGGTGACGCGACGACGGGTCCGGGACCGGCTCGTCGGAACCGCCGAGCAGGAAGGCGTAGTCGGTGCCGGCGGCCAGGTCGGGACCCGACCACCAACCGCCGCCTGCCGCCACGAGGGGGGTGTCGGTCCCACTCGACCGCACGCTGATCCTGCTGACATCGGGGGCCCAGACACGTAGCGCGCTCATGTGGGCAACGTCCCCCTCGATCTGGGGTGGCAAACCGTGCGCGGGGTAGGACATAGCCCGTGACTGTCGTGACGCTGCACGCTTCCGGATCCGCCGACGCCGAGACCGCCTGGGGTCGCTACCTCGAGCCGCAGGGCTGGCCGGGCTGGGCGCCGCAGATCACCCGCGTCGAGGCGTCGGCGCGCAGGATCGCGCCAGGCGTGACCGGACGGGTGTTCGGGCCGCTCTGGGTGTCGGTCGACTTCGTCGTGGAACGCGTCGACGAGAACGCCCGCACCTGGACGTGGCGCGTGCACCGCGGCCCGATCACGCTGCGTTTGCACCACGCCGTGGCCGCCACAGACAGGGGCAGCATGACGTCACTCGGGATCGAGGGGCCGCTGCCGCTGGTGCTCGGCTACGCGCCGCTTGCCAGGTTCGCGCTGGGCCGCCTCGTCCGCCCGTAGCCTGCGTCCATGGATCAGGAGCACTCGCTGCGCGCAGCGCTGGCCGTCGCGTCCGGCCCGGTGAACCTGGCCGGGTACGCCACCGACACCCGGCCGCTGGCGCCGACGAAGCACAACAGCGACCTGCGCAACGATTCGACCGCCATGGCGGCACTGCAGGAACAGTTGTGGGCCGAGGCCACCGCGGGCGGGGGTCGCAGCATCCTGCTCGTACTGCAGGGTATGGACACCGCGGGCAAGGGCGGGATCACCGAGCACGTGGTGGGCGCGTTCGGGCCGATCGGTGTCCAGTACACCGCCTTCAAGGCGCCCACCGACACCGAGCGCGAACACGACTTCCTGTGGCGGATCCGCGCGCGCCTGCCGGCGCCCGGGGTGATCGGCGTGTTCGACCGGTCGCACTACGAGGACGTCCTGATCGTCCGGGTGCACGACCTCGTCCCGCAGCAGGAGTGGGAGCAGCGCTACGACGTCATCAACGACTTCGAGAGGGAACTCGTCGACACCGGCACCACCGTCGTCAAGTGCTTCATCAACATCAGTTACGACACCCAGCGCGACCGGTTGCTAGCCCGGCTGGACGATCCGGACAAGCACTGGAAGTTCAACGAGGGCGACATCGAGGAACGCGCACGGTGGGCCGACTACCAGGTGGCCTACGAGGCGGTGCTGGAACGCACGAACACCTCACACGCGCCCTGGTACGTCGTGCCCGGCGATCACAAGAAGTACCGAAACTGGGCTGTCGGGCAGATCCTGCACGAGACGCTCGTCGACCTCGACCCGCACTACCCGCAACCCGATCTGGACGTGCCTGAGCTGCGTCGGCGGCTCACCCCGCCGCACTGATCCCACCGGCGTACTTTTGACCCGTGGACAGCGAGCGGCGGACATGGGTCACGGCCCCGCCGGCCATCACCTGGGCCGGTCTGCTGCGTCCGCGCTGGCTGATGATCCACCTGGTGTTCCTGGGCCTCGCGGTCGGCATGATTTTTCTCGGCCGGTGGCAGCTGCACGTGTCCGAGGGCAACCAGTACGCCTTCCAGAACGTCAGCTACGTCGTGCAGTGGTGGCTGTTCTCGGCGTGTGCGGTGGCCTTCTGGGCCAAATTGATCCGCGACGCCCGCAGGCCCCCCGCCGACGCTGCGTCGCCGAGCGGCGAGATCGTGCTGCGCAACGGATCGTCGGCCGTCGCCCGCAGCGGACCGGCCAACCTGGTGCGCACCGAGTCCGAGGGCGCCGCGCCGGTCACGTACCGGGGGTATGTGCTGCCCGACAGCTCGAAAACGCCGCACCGCAGCTACGGCGACGAGCACCACAACGCCTACAACGACTACCTCTGGCAGCTCTCGCTCGCCGATCAGGCCGACGAGCCCGACGCCTGACGCGCCTTCCCCCCCGTGGTGGTCGATCCGCGGCCCGCAAATCGACCACCGGGGTGGGGAAGGCGAGGCGGTCAGCGCACGATCAGCGCAACCGGAAGGTCCGCGAGCAGGTCGGCCACCCGTACGCTTGCGCCCACCCGGCGGCCGGTGAGCAGGTCCGTGCTCTTTGCCCCGACGTCGAGCAGCGTGTCGCCCCATCCGCCGGCGGCGTGCAGCGTGAGCGGCAGCCGGGTGGCCACCGTCACGGCACCTCCGCGGTCGAAGGCGATGACGTGTTCGGCCCGGGATCCGGTAGCAGTCAGGGCCGAGTACGACGAGAACAGCTCCGGCCGATCGCGACGCACGCGCAGGGTGAGAGAGGTCACCCACAGCTTCGCGGCCCCGGTGGCATCGACCGGCGGAGCGGCCTCCAGCTGCGCGAGCAGGCGGCGGCGCTCGTCGAAGTCGACGGCGCGCCGGTTGTCGGGGTCGACGAGCGAGTCCTCCCAGAGCTCGGTGCCCTGGTAGACGTCGGGAATGCCGGGCATCGTCAGCTGCACCAGCTTCTGGCTCAGCGAATTCGTCCAGCCGGACGGCGTGATCCGCTCGACGAGCGCGGCCAGCGGCTCGTGCACGTCGGCCCGGTCATAGGCAGCGTCGACGACCGCGTGCACGGCGGCCTCGAACGCCTCGTCGGGGCTCGTCCAGGTGGTGGACGTCGCGGCCTCGCGCATGGCCTTCTCGACGTAGGCGTGCATCCGGTCGCGTTCGATGAACCCCACCCCGGCGAACGTCTGCCACAGCAGGTAGGCGAACGGCGCGTCGTCGAGCGGAGCCGCCGTCATCAACCCGGTGACGAGCGCGGCCCAGTCGTCGGGGATCTCGGTGAGCACGGCCAGGCGAGCCCGGACATCCTCGCCGCGCTTGGTGTCGTGCGTCGACAACGTCGTCATCCCGTTGGGTACGGTCGACTGCCGCAGTTCCTGCGCGGCATGGAAGTCGCCCGGGGTGAGCCCGAAGTGCCCGGGGTCGTTGCCGACCTCGTTCAGCGCTATGAAGCGGGTGTAGCGATAGAAGGCGGTGTCCTCGACGCCTTTGGCCATCACCGCGCCGGAGGTCTGCTGGAAGCGCGAGCACAGCTCGTCGGACGGGTCGGACAGCCGGGGCGTGAGGGCGTCGAACGTCCCGGCCAGCTCGGGACGTGCCGCGCGGGCAGTGTCCAGTGCGGCGGTCAGGTCGTCACCGCCCGCCGGCAGGTAGGAGCGGTAGACCGGGAACGCGACGAGCAGTTCGGCCAGCGCCTCGCCGGCGTGCGGGACGCCGGGCACGAGGCGCGCCAGACGCGAGACCTCGGCCTGCAGGATCGTCGACACGGCATTGCGCTTGCCCCGGGCGACGTGCTCGGCGCAGGTCAGCGGGTCGGCGGTGAGGTTGCGGTACAGCGCGTCGAGCGGGGCCTCGGCCGCGGTGTCGAGCAGGACGCCGGTGACCTCGGTCAGCGCGTCGTAACCGGTGGTGCCGTCGACCGGCCAGTCGGCGGGCAGCTGCTCGCCGTGCTCGAGGATCTTCTCGACCAGCAGCCAGGCGTCGGGTCCGGCGACCTCGCGCAACCAGGTCATGTACCCGACCGGGTCGGCCAGGCCGTCGGGGTGATCGACGCGCAGCCCGTCGATGTGGTCGTCGGCCAGCCACCGCATGATCTGCGCGTGCGTGGCGTCGAAGACGGCGCGGTCCTCGACGCGCAGGCCGGCCAGCGTGGTGACGGCGAAGAAGCGGCGGTAGTTCTGGTCGGTGTCGGCGCGGCGCCAGTTCACCAGCTCGTAGTGCTGCCGGTCGTGAACCTCGGCCGGGGTTCCGTCGCCGGTGCCCGGGGCGATCGGGAAGCGGTGCTCGAAGTAGCGCAGCTCCGCGTCGGTGACCGACAGCTGCCCGGGGTCGAAGTCGTCACCGAGCACCGGCAGCAGGATGCGCCCGCGGGCCCACTCGATGTCGAACCACGACCCGTGCTCAGCGTCGCGGCCGTGCTGCAGGACATCCCACCAGGCCGCGTTCTCGGCCGCGTCCTCAACACCGGTGTGGTTCGGCACGATGTCGACGACCGTCTTCAGCTGCCGCGCCCGGGCGGCCGCGAGGAACCGCGTCCACCCGTCGAGCCCACCGCGCTGCGGGTCGACGGTGTCGAAACCGATGACGTCGTACCCGTGGTCGGACCCGTGTGCCGACGGCAGGATCGGCGACAGGTACGCAGCATCGGCACCGAGGTCGGCGAGGTAGTCGCAGACGTTCGCGGCAGCGACGAGGTCGAACGCGGCGCGGGTCTGCAGGCGATAGGTCGACGCCGGTCGCATCAGTCCACCCGTCGCAGCACGACGACGGCTCGCGGGCCCACCGAGATCGTGGTGCCCGGCCCGTCGATGACGCGCTTGTCGGTCGATGCGGCCATCGTGTCGACCACGACCTCCCACGAGTTGCCGTACTCACCGGCGGGCAGGGCGAAGTCGATCGGCTCGAAGTGCGCGCTGAAGCACAGCAGGAACGAGTCGTCGACGACCCGCTCACCGCGGGTGTCGGTGCCGGCGATGCCCTGACCGTTGAGGTAGACGGCGATGCTGCGCCCGAAGCCGGACTCCCAGTCGTCCTCGGTCATCTCGGAGCCGTCGGGGGTGAACCAGCTGATGTCGGGCAGGTGCACACCGCGGCGGGTGGGACGTCCGTCGAAGAACCGACGGCGGCGGAACACCGGGTGCTTGCGACGCAGCTCGGCGACCTGGCGGGTGAACGCGAGCAGCTCGGGGTCGACCGTCGACCAGTCGATCCAGGTCATCTCGTTGTCCTGGCAGTACCCGTTGTTGTTGCCGCCCTGGCTACGGCCGAGCTCGTCGCCGTGGCACAGCATCGGCACGCCCTGGCTCAGGAACATCGTGGTGAGGAAGTTGCGTAGCTGACGCTTGCGCAGCTCGAGGATCTGCGGGTCGTCGGACGGGCCCTCGACCCCGCAGTTCCACGACCGGTTGTGGCTCTCGCCGTCGCTGTTGTCGTCCTGGTTCGCCTCGTTGTGCTTCTCGTTGTAGCTGACGAGGTCGAGCAGCGTGAACCCGTCGTGCGCGGTGACGAAGTTGACGCTGGCCACCGGACGTCGACCGCTGGTCTCGTACAGATCCGCCGACCCGGTGAGGCGCGCCGCGAACTCGCCGACCGTGCCGGGCTCGCCGCGCCAGAAGTCGCGGACGGTGTCGCGGTACTTGCCGTTCCACTCCGTCCACTGCGGGGGGAAGTTGCCGACCTGGTAACCGCCGGGGCCGACGTCCCACGGCTCGGCGATGAGCTTCACCTGGCTGACGACCGGATCCTGCTGGACGAGCTCGAAGAACGACGACAGCCGGTCGACGTCGTAGAACTCGCGCGCCAGGGTTGCGGCGAGGTCGAAGCGGAAGCCGTCGACGTGCATCTCGAGCACCCAGTACCGCAGCGAGTCCATGATCAGCTGCAGGGAGTGCGGGTGCCGAACGTTGAGCGTGTTCCCGGTACCGGTGTAGTCGGTGTAGTACTGCTTGTCCTCCTCGAGGCGGTAGTACGCCGGGTTGTCGATGCCGCGGAACGAGAGTGTTGGGCCGAGCTGGTTGCCCTCGGCGGTGTGGTTGTAGACGACGTCGAGGATGACCTCGATGCCCGCCTCGTGCAGCGCCCGGACCATGGCCTTGA
>CAZZVT010000088.1:7673-13769 GCA_964657545.1 uncultured Jatrophihabitantaceae bacterium | reverse complement strand
GCCTGGTCGAGCACCTGCAGGGTGTGGGCGTAGACGTCCTTGTGCTGGCCGTGCTCGTCAGCGGCCATCCGCAGTGCCGGCAGTTCGGGCAGTACGACGTCGGCCAGCCCGGTGTCGACCAGTACCTCGAGCCCGGCCCGGGGATGGTCGCCGAGCAGCAGCTTGGTGAGTTCGGCGAGCACCCGTTCGGCGGTGATCCGGGCCAGTTCGCCGGCCATGTCGGTCATCGCCGCCTGCACCTCGGCGTCGAGCCGGACCCCCAGCGTCGAGACGAACCGCGCAGCCCGCAGCATCCGCAGCGGGTCGTCGGCGAAGGACTCCTGGGGCGTGCCCGGCGTGCGCAGCACACCGCGTGCCAGATCGGCGAGGCCGCCGTACGGATCGCTGAACCTACGGTCGCCGGTGACCGACACCGCCATCGCGTTCATGGTGAAGTCGCGGCGGCGCAGGTCATCGGCCAGCGAGTCGCCCCAGGCAACCTCGGGATTGCGGCTGATCCGGTCGTAGCGGTCGGCGCGGAACGTGGTGATCTCGCACATCAGGCCCTCGACCCGGGCTCCGACCGTGCCGAACGCGATGCCGGTCGTCCAGATCGCCGACGACAGCGGCTCGACGAGGGCCCGGATCTGCTCGGGCCGGGCGTCGGTGGTGAAGTCCAGGTCGGTGCAGGGACGGCCCATCAACGCATCACGCACCGGCCCGCCCACCAGGTGCAGCGCATGGCCCGCCGCAGCGAACGCACGACCCAGGGTCGACGCGGACGGGGGAACGGGGACGAGATCGGCCGGGGAGCCTGCGGGGGGTGTCACGGGCGGCCAGCGTACCCAGTTGTCAGTCATCGGCGGGGCCCCGCGGTTACCATCGAGCCATGTCCCCAGGCCCGGAATCGCCGCAGCCCCGGCCGGGACCGCGGCCCGGGCGGCCGGCATCCACCGGCGGCGACGGAGCGAATACCGGGAGTACAGCAGCCCGGCGACGGCGCCGTTCGCGGCGGTGGCTGCGCCAGGTCGATGAATTCAGCGCCGGCGGCCTGGTCGTCGACCTCGCCGGGGACGTTCCTCGCGGCGCACTGATCGGCCGTACCGACCGGCAGGGCCGGCTCCTCTGGTCACTGCCGAAAGGTCACATCGAGGCCGGCGAGACGGCCGAGCAGGCTGCGGTGCGCGAGGTCGAGGAGGAGACGGGTATCGCCGGGCTCATCGTCGCCGAGCTCGGCACCATCGACTTCTGGTTCGTGGCCGAGGGCCGCCGGGTGCACAAGACGGTTCGCCATTACCTGATGCGGCGCGTCGGCGGGGAACTGTCCGATGCGGACGTCGAGGTCGACGAGGTCGCCTGGGTGCCGCTGCCCGACATCCGCGCGCAACTGGCCTACCCCGACGAACGAGGCCTGGTCGACACTGCGGGCAGGTTGCTCGCGGACAGTGCATGACTAACGCCCGCCGACTGGTCGCTCTGGTCGTCGCGATCATCGCGGTGCTGGCTTCGGCCGTCCTGTCACCAGTCACCCTGCTGACCTCGGCGAACGCCCGTGGTCAGGCCACGTCCATCTCGGTCACGGTCCTGTCCGTCAACCCGTCGACGCCGGCCATCACCACCACCGCACGCCCGCTCACGATCACGGTGTCACTGGTCAACAACACGTCCACCTCGTTGCCCGCCGTGACGTTGACTGCGCAGCGCGGTAGTCCCATCACCACGCAGGCCGCCCTGACGGCGTCGCTGTCCAGTTCAGCGGCACGCTCGGGCGGCATCGCGATCGCCCCGGTGAAGGCGGTGACGGTGACGCTGCCGCCGGGGGTGGCCGTCACCACGACGTTCAGCACGACCACCAGCCTGCAGGACAACACCGGTCGAATCTGCTTGTGTCACAACGCGGTCTACCCCATCGATCTCACGGCACAGAGCACGTCCGACGGCGTCACCCAGGCGCTCGGCGGTGCCCGCACCTACCTGTCGTCGTTCGACACGCAGCCGGCCCACAAGCTCGGGGTGACCTGGGTCTGGCCACTGATCGACCGTCCGCATCGCAACGCCGATCGCCTCGTCTTCACCGATGACGAGTTGGCGGCGTCCGTGTCCGGCGGGCGGTTGGACCGGGCCCTCACAGTGCTGGAGGGGGTGGCCGGCTCGGTGCCGGTGACGTTGGTGGTCGACCCCGACCTCATCGACGAACTGCAGGTCATGGCCACCGTCCGGTACACCGTCCGGGCATCCGACGGCACCGTCACCGTCGGTACCGGGCAGCAGGCTGCGGCCGCCTGGTTGAACCGCCTCCGAGCAGTCCTGGCCACGCAACCGGAGGTCGATCTCGAATTGACGGCCCTCGCCGACCCGGACGTGACAGGTCTGACCCAACATCACATAGCGTGGTCCGCCAGCCTGTCCAGCACCATCGCGGCGAGCGTGACAGCGGCCCTCGGCGGCCGGCCGAGTCATGCAGTGGCCTGGCCACCCAGCAACTCGGCGACCGTCGGCACGCTGGACACCTTGGTGTCCGACGGGGCCGACACGGTGCTGCTCGACGGTTCACAGGTCAAACCGAGCACGAACGCCGGCGGCATCCCGGCGTCGGCGGCCCGAGTGCGCACGACGAGCGGAACTGTCAAAGCATTGCTGACCTCGCCGGCGCTGCAGACCTATTCCCAGTCTGCCCTCGCCGGCTCCACCGCCGCGCTGCCCCAGCTGACATCCGAACTGTCAGTCCGGGTGTACCAACGGCCGAACACGTCACAGACTGCGGTGCTGGCCGCACCCCGCTACGTCGACCCGAAGATTCCATCGGTAGCGATCGACACCATCCTGGCGACGTCCAGCTCGGTGTTCAGTCAACCTGTCACCGCAAGCGCGGTCACCGGACAGGTGTCAGGTTCCACGTCACGCAGTTCGGTACGCGTTCCGGCCGCGAACTCGAACGGTCTCTCGACCGGTCAACTCGACGCGACCGAGTCCATGACGGACTACGTCCCCGCCGTCAGGTCCTTGATCGGCGGATCGGGGGGATCCGCGGCCGGTCGGTCGGTGGTGGCCACCCTGCCCGACGACGTACAACGCAGCGAGTCGGCGTCCTGGAGCCAGGCGGGTCAGAGCAGTGGGATAGGTGGCGGCCCGAGCGCGGGCCGGGCGCGCACCACCGCGCTGAGCAGCCAACTGACCGGCTACCTCGGCCAGGTCAGCATCCTGCCGCCGAAATCAGGTAACTACACGCTGGCGTCGAGCAACTCGCCGCTGCCGATCTCGGTGCGCAACGACTCGGCGCTGAGCATGCGCATCCGGGTGACGGTGAGCACCGTCGGCGGCCTACCCGGCTTCAGCGCCCGCGCCCAGACGGTACAGATTCCCGGGCGCTCGAAGACCACGATCAAGATCCCCACAGACGTTCAGCGATCCGGCCGCATCCCGGTGACTGCGCAGCTGCACACCACGAACAACTATCTGCTCGGCTCTGCGGTCACGCTGTCGGTCCACAGCACCGTCCTGGGCACGATCGGTGTCGTCATCACGGTCGCCGCCGGTGTGATCCTGGTGCTGGCGTTGCTCGTGCGCTACGTGCGCCGGGTCCTGCGGCTGCGCAGCCGGGGCCGCTCGCCGCTATCCACCCAGCAGACCACTCAGCAATCCGAGCCCGCACCGTGAGCGCGCCGGTCACCGACGACGGTTGGGGCAGCCCGACGCTGTACAACGGCGGAGAGCCCTTCACCCCGCGGATGTTCACCGAGGCCGACCCCATTGGTGGCGTGCTGATCGACAATGACGTTGCCAGCGAGGCCGATTCCGCCCTTGTGACCGGAGCGCCGCTCTGGAGCCCGCCGACCTACACCGGTCGATCGCGTGGGCCCCGCCGAGGGCCCGCGGCCGCGCCCCCCGAGGGTGTAGCTCATAAAGGTGTCGCTCAACCTGCGCTCGACGAGCCACGCAACGCCGCCACCGACGCTCCCGTCGAGGAGAACACGACCCGCGGGTTGATGGCGGCCAGCGGCTCGATGGCCGTGGCCAGCCTGGCCAGCCGGATCACCGGCTTCCTGCGCAGCATCCTGCTCGTCGCGGCCCTAGGGATCGGCGCGGTCGGCACCGCCTACAACTCCGGCAACAACCTGCCGAACATGATCTACGAGCTGCTGCTCGGCGGCGTGCTGTCGAGCGTGCTGATCCCGCTGCTCGTGCAGGCCCAGGCGCAGGACGACGACGAGGGCATCGCCTATACCCAGCGACTGCTCTCGATCGCGACTGCCGCCTTGGGCGTCATGACCATGCTGGCCGTGCTGGCCGCGCCGTGGATCGCCGCCGCTTTCGTGCCGGCCGGTCCGCGGCGGGAACTGACCAGCATCTTCGCCACCCTGCTGCTGCCGGAGATCTTCTTCTACGGCCTGGGGGCCATGTTCGTCGCGGTGCTCAACATCCGGCACAGCTACAAGCCCGGTGCCTGGTCCCCCGTGCTGAACAACATGATCATGATCGTCACGGTCGGCGTGTTCTGGGCACTGCCGGGGCCGGCCACCCTGAACCCGAGCACGATGACCACCGCGCAGATCCTGGTCATCGGCATCGGCACCACGCTCGGTATCGCCGGCCAGGCGCTCGTGCTGATCCCGTCGCTTCGCCGCGCCGGCTTCACCTGGCAATGGCGCTTCCGGGCCCGGCCCAACGAGATCGGCCGGATGCGCGAGGTCGGTTCGGTGGCCGCCTGGGTGCTCGGCTACGTGGTCGTCAGCCAGGTCGGTGTCAGCGTCATCCAGAAGGTCGGCAACGACAACGGCGGCTTCAGTGTGTTCACCAACGCCGACCTGCTGTTCCAGATGCCCTACGGGATCCTGGTGGTGTCGTTGTTGACAGCCATCATGCCGCGGATGTCACGCGCGGCGGTGCGGGGCGACAACGACGCTGTCATCGGTGACCTGTCACTCAGCGCGCGATTCTCTGCCGTAGCGCTCATACCTGTCACCGCCGGCCTCATCGTGCTCGGCCCGACGATGGGCGTGACCTTATTCGCCCACGGGTCGACCTCGATCGCGGGGGCCCGACTGATCGGTTCGTCGCTGGCCTGGTCGGCGTTCGGGCTGTTCCCGTTCGCGCTGGTCATGCTGCAGCTACGGGTGTTCTACGCGATGCGCGACGGTCGCACCCCGACGCTGATCAACGCCTTCATGGTGACGACCAAGGTTGCGCTCATCCTGATAACCAATCAGGCTTTCGCGGCCCCGAAGGGTACAAATGTCATCCTGCATCCGTCGGTGCACGCCGTCGAGTGGCTGAACATCGCGACATCGTTCTCCTACCTCATCGGCGCGATCGTCGGACACGTCGTGCTGACCCGCCGGCTCGGTCCGCTGGGGTTCGGGGCCGTGCTCGGCACGGTCACCCGCATCGCGGTGGCGTCCGCGCTCGGAGCTGCGGCCGCATATGCAGTGGTGCTGGGAGCACGGCACCAGTTCGGCAGCGCACGCCTCGGGTCGTCGACCGGGCTGATCGGCGGGGCGCTGGTGGGCATCGTGGTGCTCGCCGTGGTTGCCTGGCGCCTGCGAATCCCCGACGTCCAACAGGCCGTGGCCGCCGTCCGCGGCCGCTGATCCGCCGGGAACACCGACGCATCGGGCGTCGTTCCACCGCACAGAGTCCCGCTATGGAGGAAGAGTCAATCGTGGTCGAACACCGCAAGGTCATCATCATCGGCTCCGGCCCGGCCGGGTACACGGCCGCGATCTACACCGCTCGCGCCGACCTCGCGCCGCTGGTGTTCGAGGGCAGCCAGTACGGCGGCGCGCTGATGAACACGACCGACGTCGAGAACTTCCCGGGCTTCCCCGACGGGGTGATGGGTCCCGAGCTGATGGCCAACCTGCGTACCCAGGCCGAACGTTTCGGGGCAGAGCTGGTGGCCGACGACGTGACGTCCGTCGAACTGTCGGGTCGTGTCAAAGTCGTCCGGACCCACGACGCCGAATACACCGCCGACGCCGTCATCCTGTCAATGGGTTCGGCGTACAAGTCCCTCGGGCTGGAACGTGAGGACGCACTGTCCGGTCACGGTGTGTCCTGGTGCGCGACGTGTGACGGTTTCTTCTTCCGCGACCACGACATCGCCGTCGTCGGCGGTGG
>CAZZVT010000088.1:0-7573 GCA_964657545.1 uncultured Jatrophihabitantaceae bacterium | reverse complement strand
TGTTCATCGCCATCGGTCACGACCCGCGCAGCGAGCTGGTCAAGGGACAGGTCGACCTCGACCCCGAGGGCTACGTCCTGACGCAACACGGGACGTACACCAACCTCGACGGTGTGTTTGCCGCCGGCGACCTGGTCGATCACACCTACCGGCAGGCCATCACCGCAGCGGGCAGCGGCTGTCAGGCCGCCCTGGACGCCGAACGCTTCCTGGCAGCCCTCGACGACCCCGCACCGCCCCCGGTGGCAACCGAACGTTCCGAGCTGGTCGGCAACGCCTGATCGTCGGCCACTGCCGCCGAGCACCGTCACAGAGGTTTCACGGGAAACATACTCAGCAGGCCAGCGGGGAATCCGCGGCATGCAGTCCGCGTTCCAACCACACGTCGGTCCGCCGACGCACCCCACATCGACAGGAGACATTTCATGGGCGCCAACACCAAGGCCGTCACCGACAGCAGCTTCGACACCGATGTCCTCGGCGCCGACGGGCCGGTGCTCGTCGACTTCTGGGCCGAGTGGTGCGGACCGTGCCGCCAGGTCGCCCCGGTTCTCGAGGAGATCGCCGGCGAGCACGCCGGCAAGCTCACGATCGCGAAGCTGAACATCGACGAGAACCCGGAGACGGCCCGCAAGTACCAGGTCATGTCCATCCCGACGATGGCCGTGTTCCAGGGCGGCGAGCTGGTTAAGACCATCGTCGGCGCCCGGCCGAAGGCGGCCATCCTGCGTGAGCTGACCGACTACGTCGGCTGAGCACGCTGCTCCGACAGCGAGGCGACCACCCCACCGGGTGGTCGTCTCGAGTCCTGTTCGGGGCACGTTCGTGACCTGCGGCTGAGATGCTGACGCTCAGGGCACGTCACAGCGCAGATCCGGAGCATGACTGAGGCAGAATGTCGGACAGCAGCGTGAAGAAGCCACCCACCGACGAAGCGATTGCCGAGGTCCGATCCGTCATGCAGCCCCTGCGCCTCGGCGACACCGGCAGTGCCGTGGCCGAGGTACGGGCGATGCTGGCCACCATCGGCTTGCTGAACAACACAGCTCCCGCGACGATCGCGGTGTTTGACGAACCGACCGAATTGGCGGTTCGACACTTCCAGCAGCGCCGCGGAATCTCGGTCGACGGCACCGTCGGGCGCGAGACCTTCGCCGCCCTCACCGGCGCGCACTGGAAGCTCGGAGATCGGGTGCTGGCCCACGAGGCCGGCCAACCACTGTTCGGCGACGACGTCACCGAGTTGCAGACCCTGCTGGTCGAACTGGGCTTCCCGCTCTCCCGCGCCGACGGTGAGTTCGGGTTGGGTACCGCGCAGGCGCTCCGCGCGTTCCAGCGCGACTACGGACTGATCGCCGACGGCATCTGCGGCCTCGACACGTTGCGCGCGTTGCGCCAGTTGGGCCGCCGGGTGATGGGCGGACGACCCCAGCTGTTGCGCGACCAGCTCGCGGTCGCCGACTCCGGACCGAACCTGCTCGGTAAACGCATCGTGCTCGACGCCGGTCACGGCGGCCCCGATGGCGGCGTGGTGGTCGGCGGCATCCGCGAGGCCGACCTGGTCTGGGAGCTGACGTCGCGCCTGCAGGGTCGGCTCAGTGCCCTGGGGGTGCAGACCTGGTCGACCCGCGGTCCGCACAACGGCGCCACCGATCAGCAGCGGGCGCAACTCGCGAACGAGGTCGGTGCCGATCTGCTGCTCTCGATCCACATCGACGGTTCCCCGTCACCGCTGGCCAACGGCATCGCTGCGTACTATTACGGGGCGGGCGAGTCGAGCTCGACGATCGGCGAGCGGCTGGCCGACCTCGCGCAGCGCGAGCTGGTGGCCCGTACCGGCATGCTGGACTGCCGCACGCACGGCAAGACCTGGTCGTTGCTGCGGCTGACCCGCATGCCGGCCGTCCGGATCGAGCTGGGCTATCTCAGCGCGGCAGAGGATCGCGAGAAGCTGCTCGATCCGCTGTTTCGCGACACGATGGCCGAGGGTCTGCTCGTCGCCGTGCAGCGCCTCTACCTCCCGCTCGGCGACGACCCGACCACCGGTGTCATGCGCATGCCCGCCGCGGCGCACTGACAGTTTCGGGTCTCCTGCCTGACAGGTTTGGAAGACCTGTCATGAACCTGTCAGAGGTCACCCTGGTAGTCGGCGAGGAAGTTGCCCAGGCGTCCGATCGCGTCGGTCAGCTGGTCGGGGTACGGCAAGGTCACTATGCGCAGGTGGTCGGGGGCGAACCAGTTGAAGCCACTGCCCTGCACGACCAGCACGTGGTGGGTGCGCAGGAACTCCAGGACGAACTGCTGATCGTCGCGGATCGGGTACCGCTCCGGGTCGAGGCGGGGAAAGACGTAGAGCGCACCCTTGGGCTCGACGCAGGTGACGCCCGGGATCGCGCGCAACGCGCTCACGGCGGCATCGCGCTGTGCCAGCAGCCGGCCGCCGGGCAGGATCAGCTCGCGGATGCTCTGCCGCCCGCCGAGCGCGATCTGCACGGCGTGCTGACCCGGGACGTTCGCGCACAGCCGCATGTTGGCCAGGATGGTGATGCCTTCGAGGTAGCTCGCTGCGCGCCGCCTCGGGCCGGTGACGAGCATCCAGCCGGAGCGAAAGCCCGCCACCCGATAGGCCTTGGACAGGCCGTTGAAGGTCAGCGTGAAGACGTCGGGAGCGATGCGCGCGAACGGCACGTGCACCGCGTCGTCGTAGAGGATCTTGTCGTAGATCTCGTCGGCCAACACGACCAGACCGTGCTCGCGCGCGATGTCCGCCAGCTGCAGCAGCATGACCTCGCTGTACACCGCACCGGTCGGGTTGTTCGGGTTGATCACCACGATCGCCTTGGTGCGGCTCGAGATCTTCGACCGGATGTCCTCGAGGTCCGGCTGCCAGCCGTTGTCCTCGTCGCAGCGGTAGTGGACCGGTCGCCCACCGGCCAGCGAGGTCGTGGCGGTCCACAACGGGTAGTCGGGTGCGGGAACGAGCACCTCGTCGCCGTTGTCGAGCATCGCCTGCAGGCTGATCGAGATCAGCTCGCTGACCCCGTTGCCGAGCCACACGTCGTCGACATCGACGCTGTCGATCCCCTGGGCCTGGTAGTGGTGCATGACTGCGGTGCGCGCCGACAGCAGCCCCTGCGAGTCGGAGTAGCCCTGAGCAGTCGGCAGGTTTCGGATGACGTCGACCAGGATCTCGTCCGGTGCCTCGAAGCCGAACGGGGCCGGATTGCCGATGTTCAGTTTGAGAATCCGACGACCCTCCTCCTCCAGACGCTTCGCCTCGTCGAGCACCGGGCCTCGGATGTCGTAACAGACGTCCTGGAGTTTGCGCGACTGCATCAGATCCACACTGGCCACATCAGTAACGATGGCACATCGCCCGGGCGGAACCGAACGCATTTCCCTTGCGACAATGAGACCGTGGACTTTGCCGAGGTCGTCCGTCGCCGACGCATGATCCGCGCCTACGATCCGGATCGCGCTGTGCCGCGCGACCTGGTCGAAACCCTCTTGAACCTCGCAATTCGGGCACCATCCGCGGGCCATACCCAGGGCTGGAGATTTCTCGTCCTGCCTGACATAACATCGACGACTCGCTTCTGGGCGGCCACCACCGACGGGAAACCGGACCGCTGGCTGGCTCGGATGCGCACGGCGCCGGTGCTGATCGTCTGCCTGTCCGACCGCGAGGCCTACCTGCAGCGTTACGCCGAGCCCGACAAGGGTTGGACCGACCGCGATCCCGACCGCTGGCCGATTCCCTACTGGCACGTCGACACCGGTATGGCCGCAATGATCCTGCTGCTCGCCGCGCAGGACGCCGGCCTGGCCGGCTGCTTCTTCGGGGTGCCGGGCGAGCGCTGGGCACAGTTGCGACAGGCGTTCTCGGTACCTGCCCGGTTGGACCCGGTCGGTGTCGTGAGCCTGGGTTACGCCGCACCCGACGTCCGGTCACCGTCGTTGCGACGTGGTCGCCGATCGCTCGAGGAGGTAGTGGCCTACGGCTCGTTCGACGCCGGCGCCTGACCGCGCCGCTGCGCCGAGACCTGGGGGGCCATCACTGCGACGATCCGTTCCAGATCGTCGATCGACGCGAACTCGACGGTGATCTTGCCCTTGCGTCGGCCGATGTCGACCCGCACCCGGGTGTCGAAGACGTCGGACAGGTCGACCGCCAGTTCGGTGACTGCCGGCGCGGTGATGGTGCGCGTGTGGGTGCGTCGGGCCTTCGGCGAACCGTCGTCGCCACGCTGCGCCAGCGCGACGAGTTCTTCGGTGGCGCGTACCGACAGCCCCTCGGCCACGATCCGACCCGCCAGCTCGTCCTGGCGATCGCGTTCGTCCAGACCCAACAGCGCACGTGCGTGGCCGGCCGACAGCACCCCAGCGGCCACCCGCCGCTGCACCGCCACCGGCAGGTTCAGCAGCCGGATCGTGTTGCTGACCTGCGGCCGGCTGCGGCCGATCCGCTGCGCGAGCTCGTCGTGGGTGGTGCCGAACTCCTGCAACAGCTGCTGGTACGCGGCGGCTTCCTCCAACGGGTTGAGCTGCGCGCGGTGGATGTTCTCGAGCAGGGCGTCGCGCAACATCGCGTCGTCGGAGGTGGTACGCACGATGGCCGGAATCGTCTGCAGACCTGCCGCCACGGCAGCGCGCAGCCGACGCTCCCCCATGACGAGTTCGTAGCCCCCGGCGGGGTCGGACCGCACCACCACCGGCTGCAGAACGCCGAACTCGCGGATCGAATGGGTGAGCTCGGACAGCGCGTCCTCGTCGAACACCTGCCGGGGTTGTTGGGCGTTGGCGTGAATATCACCGACCGGCAGCTCCGCCAACGAGGCGCCGGGTACGGCTGCGGGCTCCACGCTCGCGTCGCCGGCAGCGTCGACCGGGTCGGTGTCGAGCTCGGGCGAGGACGTCTCCTGCACCGCCACGTCAATCGGCAGGTCAGGGACCTCGGTCGGCGCGGGCGGCGCGGTGGGGATCAGCGCACCAAGGCCTCGTCCGAGGCCGCCCCGTCGCTGTTTGCTACTCATTGCGGTGATCCTCCGAGCCTGCGCCGACCGTGGGGTGCGCGACCGCCGGTGGGGTCGGTGGTGCTCCACGTTCGGCAAGTTCGCGCGCCGCCTGAAGGTATCCGATGGCGCCGCGGGAGCCTGCGTCGTAGGTGATCACGGTCTGGCCGAACCCTGGTGCCTCCGACACCCGCACGTTGCGCGGGATCGTCGGTGCGAGCACGAGCTCCCCGAAGTGTCGACGCACCTCGTCGGCAACCTGATCGGCCAACCGGGTACGACTGTCGTACATCGTCAGCAGCACCGTCGTCACCTCCAGGGTGGGGTTCAGATGCGACCTGACGAGCTCGACGGTCTTCAACAACTGCGCCAGCCCTTCGAGCGCGTAGTACTCGCACTGGATCGGCAGGAGCACCTCGCGAGCAGCAACCAGGGCGTTGAGAGTCAGCAGTCCCAGCGACGGCGGGCAGTCGATCAGCACGTAGTCGACCGGTTCGTGATCGGCCTCCAGATACGCCCGCAGAGCTTCCTGCAGCCGGTATTCGCGTGCGCTCTGCGAGGTCAGTTCGATGTCGGCGCCGGCGAGGTCGAGCGTGGCCGGAACGCACTGCAGCAGCGGCGCGAATTCGGTCGTCTGGATGGCGTCCCCTATGGTCCGTCCACCGAGCAGCACGTCGTAGATCGACATCGTGCCCACACCGTGCTCGATCCCCAGTGCGGTACTCGCGTTTCCTTGTGGATCGAGATCGATGAGCAGCACCCGAAGGCCGTGCAAAGCCAGCGCGGCGGCAACGTTGACGGCGGTGGTTGTCTTGCCCACCCCGCCCTTCTGGTTCGCCACGGTCATCACTCGAGTGGCGGCTGGACGCGGCCAGCGCTCCTGACGCACATTCAGGACATGGATCGCCTGCGCAGCCTCGCGCGCTATCGGCGTCTCGAAATCAGTCAGCGCGGGCGTCATGCCCAGATCGGACGATGTTTCACGGGAAACATCCGATGGGGCCGTGCCGGCACTTGATCTCACTCGCGCTGAGCTCGTTTCACGTGAAACGTCACGACGGGTGGGGCGTGGTCTGTCGTTCTCCATCAGCCGCCCCTCTTTCGCTGCGCACTTCGCCCCACCCGGATCACGTAGGTCGGTTGCATTTCGTACTCACGGCCCACCTCGACGACCTCCATGTCCGAGACGAGCGCGCGTAACGCGCGGGGTGCCGAGGCCTGGAACCGGGCAACTTCGTCCCTGGCGCTCGACCCCTTCAATGCAAGCATCGACCCGCCCGGGCTCAGCAACGGCAGGCACCAGGCGAGCAGCCGGTCGAGCGGCGCGACGGCCCGAGCTGTCACCCAATCCGCGGGAGCAACTGACGACCGCGACGTGCGATCCTCGGCGCGAGCACGTACGACCGTCACGCGAGATCCCAACTCCACATCAGTCACCACCTGCTCGAGGAACGCCGAGCGACGCATCATCGGTTCGAGCAGGACCACCTCGAGGTCTTCCCGCCGGATTGCCATCGGCACCCCCGGCAGACCCGCGCCGCTGCCGACATCGACCACTGTCGCACCAACCGGCACCAGATCGGTGACGACAGCACAGTTGGACAGGTGTCGATCCCAGATCCGCGGCGACTCGCGCGGGCCGAGATGACCATGCTCAATGCCTATCGTGGCCAACAGCTGTGCGTACCGGCGGGCACGGCCCAGGGTTTCCCCGAACAGAACCCGAGCTGCGGCGGTCGGCTCCGGCAGATCGGCAGCACCGCCGGACTCTGTAGCTGTACGGGAGTCGGCCGCTCCGGCCGGCTCGGTCACTGCTGGGTCAGGATGACAACCCGACGATGCGGCTCCTCGCCCTCGGACTCGCTCGTCACGCCGTCGATCACGGAGACCGCGTCGTGCACGACCTTGCGCTCGAACGGGTTCATCGGCGACAGCCGGACCGGCTCGTTGCTGGCCAGCACGCGGGTAGCCGTGTCAGCGGCCAGGCCCTCCAACTCGACGCGTCGAGCCTGCCGGTGTCCGCTGACGTCGAGCATCAACCGGCTGCGTATCCCGGTCTGCTGCTGGACCGCCAGCCGGGTGAGTTCCTGCAGCGCGTCCAGCGTCTCGCCCCGCCCGCCGACCAAGTCCTGAAGTTCGCTACCGACGATGGCCACTGCGGCCCGTCCGTTCTCGACGTCCAGATCGATGTCACCGTCGTAGTCGACGATGTCGAGCAGGCGTTCGAGGTAGTCAGCGGCGATATCGCCCTCCTGAACAAGCAGCGCATCGCCGGCTCGCTCACCGCGGGGCTCGGCGGCACTCCCAGCAGCAGCTGACTCGTCGGAATTGTCAGGCGTGTCTGTCGCACGGATGTCGACGTCGGTCTCACTCATCGGGGGATTCCTTTCCAGCGGATCCCGGGCAACCGCCCGGGCAGGTTCATCGGCGCACCGAGGACGAGCGAGGCCTCAGCGTCGCTTCTTGGTCTGCGTGGCGCGCTTGGCAGGTGGACGCTTGCCGGACGGGCGATTGGGCCGCTGGCCGGGTCGGGGGACCGCGCCGCGCGCCGGGGCGGAACC
>CAZZVT010000087.1:0-13926 GCA_964657545.1 uncultured Jatrophihabitantaceae bacterium | reverse complement strand
GGTCAGTAGTACCGGGGTCAGTAGTAGTTGTGCGCCTGCCAGAACGACCAGGCGCCGCAGGGCGTGTCGTACCGGGCGGCGATGTAGCCGAGTCCCCATTTGATCTGGGTCTCGGCGCTGGTCTGCCAATCCGGGCCGGCGGAAGCCATCTTCGAGCCGGGCAGCGCCTGGGGGATGCCGTAGGCGCCGCTGGAGTTGGCGGCGTTCGTCCGCCACCCGCTCTCGCGCGTCCACATGTGCACGAGGCAGGTGTACTCGTCGTCGCCCCAGCCGCGTTTGGCCGCCAGCTCCTTGGCGATCTCCTTCGCCGAGCCCGGGGTGGGGGCGCCGACCGTCGGGGTATCGGCCGACGGGTCGACCTGCGACTTCTGTTTGGTGCCCACTGCCAGGACCTCGGGGCGCGGCGAGGTCACGGTGCGGCTCGACAGCTTCGTGCGGGCGGCCGGCACGCCGTCGACGTAGACCACCGAGTAGGTGACCTGCAGGGTGCCCTTGCGGCCCTTCGTCTTGACCTTGGTCTTGCCGGCGGCGAGGGTGGCGTCGGCGGTACGGGTGACGTCGTAGTCGACGGAGACATTCTTCACCTCGGTGCGCTCACCGACCCGCTGGACCGTGATGACCTGACCGTCGGCCAGCGGCGACCCCGGCTGGGACGAGAGGGTGTCCTTGGCGTTCACGGTCACGTCGATGTCCGCGAGCAGCTGCGACACGGTGGCGTCGGTGGTCGAGACGCGCTCGCGCTGGCCGTCGTGGATGACGGTGACGACCCGAGGGGTGCGGATGGCGACGTCGGTCGGGCTCAGCGGCAGTCGCTGCGAGCGTGAGACGGACACGAAGTCGGCGGTCGTGTACCCGAGCTGGGTCAGCGCCTCGTGCACGGTGGACGCGGTGGTCCACACCGACGTCCGCTCCCCGTCGATGTTGAGATGCAGCAGCCGGCCGCGCCGCACCACGACGGTCATGCCGTCCTGCACCGCGGAGCTGGTTCCGGGTGCGACGAGGTCGTGGCTGTCGACGGCGTAGTGCTGCGCGCGCAGGACCTGACCGACGCTGCCGGCCGTCGTCGACACCGTGGTGGTTCGGCCGTCGACCGAGAGGTGGACGGACTTGTCGACCGAGGACCACGCCAGCGGAGCGGCGACCAGGGCGGCCAGTACGGCACCGTTCAGGCCGTACTTCAGGCTTCTCAGCACTGAGCGAACTCCTCGGTGATTCGGCACGGTGGGCAGGCTCGGTGGGTCACGGAACAGTAACGGACCGGTCTCGCCGCGGCTTCGGAGGGTGTCACCGGGGACCGGCTACAGGTTGGCGCCGCAGACCGGCCACGGGCTGGACCCACGCTTGTCGTAGAGCGAGGTCGCGACCGAGATCTGCTCCTCGCGCGAGGCGAGGTCCGGGCGGGCGGCGTACTGGCCGCCGCCGTTCGACTTCCACGTGCCGAGGTCGAACTGCAGGCCACCGTAAAAGCCGTTGCCGGTGTTGATGTGCCAGTTGCCGCCAGACTCACAGGAGGCCACCGCGTCCCAGTTCAGACCGTTGTCCGACGTCTTCGGCTTGGGCCGACTCTTCGTGCCGACCTTGACGACCTGCGTCTTCGGCGCGGCCACGACCGAGCGCGAGACGATCTTCTTGCCGGCCTGCGAGCCGTCGACGTAGAGGATCTCGTAGGTGACGTCGGTAGCGCCGTCCTTGCCCTTCGTCACGATCTTCGTACTGCCCTCGTACAGGGTCGGGTCGGAGTGCTTCACGACCGGATAATCGGTGCTGAGGTGCTTGACGACCTGCTTCGACGTCACCCGCTGCAGCCGGATGACCAGCCCGGCGCTGACCGGGGTGCCGGCGGCCGGGGTCAACCGGTCGGCGCTGCCGACGGTGACCCCGAGGTCGCTGAGCACGGCACCGACCGTCGCGGCGGTCGAGACGGCCCGGTTCGACGTCCCGTCGTGCACGACAGAGATCGACTTCGGCTGGCGCACGGCGATCGCGGTCGGGGACAGCGGCAGGCGTCGCGAGCGCGACACCGAGACGAAGTCGGCGGTGGTGTAGCCCAGCTGCGACAGCGCGACCGCCACGGTCGGCGCGGTGGTCCAGACGTCCTTGCGCCGGCCGTCGACGACGAGGTGCAGCAGTCGTCCCCGGTTCAACACGATGCGCGAACCGCTGTGGATCGCTGACGACGCGCTGGGGGCGACCAGGTCGTGCGCGTCGACGACGTAGCCGGCCGTCTTCAGCGCACCCTTGACGGTGCCGGCCTCGGTGGTGACCTTCTTGCTGTGCCCATCGACCGTCACGGTGACCTCGGTGCCGCTGGAGGCGGTGGCGAAAGCGGTGATCCCGCCGACGAGTCCGGCCGCTGCGGCAGCGCACAGGCCGTACTTGAGACTGCGATGCACAAACAACTCCTTGGTCACCCGGAGCAGTTCACACCGGTTAGTCACGACAACGTAACGACTCGGTGGCGCTCGACCAAACAGCGCAACGGCAGAAAATCCGATTTGTCGGACGTCGCGGGTGAGCGAACAGAGGCCGGGAAGCCCCGGTTTCACGGCGGTTTTACGGTTTTTCCGTGCCACCTCGGGCGGTGGCAACGACGTCGCCGCCGCAAATCCGGGGGTTGCGCACCGGTGTCTAGAGCGCGGGTTCAGGGTTGTCGGTGCACGGCGCGGGGGCACCTCGCAACAGATACAAAAAAATTAGTGGACAGCCTGTGAGACGGGCCACGGAGCGTGGTCTACGGCAGCTCGATACCGAAGATCCGACGCCCGTTCGCCACGACCGCCGAGCACAGCGTGTCGGGGTCGAGCCCGGTTGCCGCCGCGAGCCCGCGGACGGTGAGCGGCAGCAGTCGCGGCGCGTTCGGCCGGCCGCGCAGCGGGTGCGGGGTCAGGAACGGGGCGTCGGTCTCGACGAGCAGGTGCTCGGCGGGCACCACGGCCGCGGCCTCGCGCAACGTCGGTGCGTTGCGGAAGGTGACGACGCCCGGAAACGACAGTGTGTAGCCCGCCTCGACGCACTCCCGGGCCATCGCCGCGTCGCCCGAGAACGCGTGGAACACCACCTGTTCGGGTGCGCCCTCGGCGCGCAGGATGTCGAGCACGTCACGGTGGGCGTCGCGGTCGTGGATCATCAGCGGCTTGCCCACCCGCTTGGCGAGGTCGATGTGCCGGCGGAAGTGCTCCTGCTGTTCGGCCGGTGCGGTGCGCTGCCAGTGGTAGTCCAGCCCGGTCTCGCCCACGGCGACCACCCGCGGGTCGCGGGCCAGGAACTCGAGCTCGGTGTAGCCGGCGTCGTCCAGGCCGTCGATCTCGGTGGGGTGCACGGCCACCGCGGCGTAGACGTCGGGGTGGGCCTGCGCGGCGGCCACGCACCACCGTGACGACGCCACCGTGTCGCCGACGGTGATCGCGGCCAGCACGCCGGCCGCCCTCGCGTCGGCCATGGCCTGGGCGACGAAGGCGTCGTCGGCCGCGACGCCTGCCCGCTGCGCCATGGCGTCGAGATGCGTGTGCGCGTCGAACACCGGTACGGCGAGCGGCTCGACGTCACTCATCGGGCGCGAGGCGGGCCAGCTCCTCGTCGACCACCGACGGGTCGAGCTTGGTGAAGATGGGCGTCGGCGCGGCCATCGGGCGGCCCACCTCGATCGGGCTCGACGTCCAGTTCGCGCCGGTGTCGTAGTCGCCGGTGAGCACCGAGTACGACGGCGAACCCACGGCCGTGGTCCGGTCGACCTCGACGAGCTCGGGCATCGCGGCCCACGGCCCGTCGCCGCGCAGCAGGTCGTGGACCGTGCCCGACGACTTGGGCAGGAACGGCGTCAGCAGCGTCTTGGCATCGTCGATCACCTGCAGTGCGACGTGCAGCACCGACGCCATCCGCTCGGGGTCGCTGTTCTTGAGCTTCCACGGCTCGGTGTCGGACAGGTACTTGTTCGCCGCGCCGACGACGTCCATGGCCTGCGCCAGCGCCGCCTTCTGGCGCGAGCGGTCGAGCAGCTCGCCGACCGTGCCGAACGCGTTCCTCGACAGCGTGAGCAGATCGCGGTCGGTGTCGGTAAGCTCGCCCGGGCCGGGGATCGCGCCCAGGTTCTTGGCGGTCATCGAGATCGTCCGATTGACCAGATTGCCCCAGGTGCCGACGAGTTCCTCGTTGTTGCGCCGCACGAACTCCGACCAGGTGAAGTCGGTGTCCTGGGTCTCGGGGCCCGCGACGGCGAGGTAGTAGCGCAGCGCGTCGACGTCGTAGCGGGACAGAATGTCTTCGACGTAGATGACCACCCCGCGGGAGGACGAGAACTTGCGGCCCTCCATCGTCAGGAACTCACTCGAGACGACCTCGTGGGGTCGCCCCAGGGCCCCCAGGTCGCCCGGGGCGCCGCCCTTGGCGCCGATGCCCGAGTACCCGAACAGCATCGCCGGCCAGATCTCGCTGTGGAAGACGATGTTGTCCTTGCCCATGAAGTAGTACTGCCGGGCGTCGGGGTTCTGCCACCAAGCGCGCCAGGCATCGGGGTCCCCCGAGCGCTGCGCCCATTCGATGGACGCCGAGAGATAGCCGATGACGGCGTCGAACCAGACGTAGATCTTCTTGTCGTTGCGATCGCGCCACCCGTCCAGCGGCACGGGGACGCCCCACTCGAGGTCGCGGGTGATCGCGCGGGGCTTGAGGTCGTCGAGCAGGTTCAGCGAGAAGCGCCGGACATTGGGGCGCCAGTGGTCCTGCTTGGTCAGCCATTCGGCCAGCACCTCGCCGAACGCCCCGAGGTCCAGGAAGTAGTGCTCGGTCTCGACGAAGTTCGGCGTCTCACCGTTGATCTTGCTCACCGGGTTGATCAGGTCGATCGGGTCGAGCTGGTTGCCGCAGTTGTCGCACTGGTCGCCGCGCGCGCTCGGGTAGGCGCAGATCGGGCAGGTCCCCTCGATGTAGCGGTCGGGCAGCGTGCGACCGGTCGACGGGCTGATCGCCCCGAGCTGGGTCTGTGGGAAGACGTAACCGTTCTTCAGCAGGCCCAGGAAGATCTGCTGCGTGGTGGCGTAGTGGTTCGCCGTCGTGGTGCGGGTGAACAGGTCGTAGGACAGCCCCAGCGACTGCAGGTCCTTGGCGATGACGAGCGCGTTGCGATCGGCCAGCTCACGCGGCGTCACGCCCTCGCGGTCGGCCTGCACCTGGATCGGCGTGCCGTGCTCGTCGGTGCCGCTGACCATCAGCACGTGGTTGCCGGCCATCCGCTGGTAGCGGGAGAAGATGTCGGCCGGGACGCCGAAGCCGGCCACGTGGCCGATGTGCCGCGGGCCGTTGGCATACGGCCACGCCGGCGCGGTCAGGATGTAGCTGTCAGTCACGACGACAAGCCTAGTGAGCACGGCGAAGCGGCTTGGTGCTGCTCGCGCGGGGCCATCCGATCTTGTTGCCCACGCGCCGCCGTACCGCCCGGGCAGCAACACGATCCACCGGCCCGGCGGGCGGATCAGCCTTTCGCTGCGACGACGGCGTCGAACACGACCCGCTTGGCCAGTCCGTGCGCCCGGGCCACCTCGACGATCGCCTCCTTGCGGGCCTGCCCGGCACCCTCGCGAGTGGCCACCTCGGCCGCGAGCGAATAGGCGTCGGGCGCCTCGGCGGTCGGGGTGGCGCCGGCGACGACGAGGCAGATCTCGCCGCGCACCTCGCCGGCGGCCCACTGCGCGAGCTCCGCCAGCGACCCGCGCAGGACCTCCTCGTGGGTCTTGGTGAGCTCGCGGCACACAGCGGCCGGCCGCTCGGCGCCGAACGCAGCGACCAGGTCGACGAGTGCCTCGGCCAGCCGATGGGGGGCCTCGAAGAACACGAGCGTCCGCCGCTCGTCGGCCAACGTCGCGAGGGCGCGGCGCCGCTCACCGGCCTTGCGGGGCAGGAATCCCTCGAAGCAGAACCGGTCGACGGGCAGTCCCGAGAGCGCCAGTGCGGTGGTCACCGCCGACGGCCCGGGCAGGCAGGTGACCTCGAGGCCCTCGGCCACCGCAGCAGCGACGAGGCGGTACCCCGGATCGCTGACCGATGGCATCCCTGCGTCGGTGACGACCAGGACGTCCTCGCCGGCGTGCAGGAACTCGATCAGCTGCGGGACGCGCCCGGCCTCGTTGGCGTCGAAGAACGAGACGATGCGCCCGGCCGGCCGGACGTCGAGGTCACGGCACAGCCGCGCCAGCCGGCGGGTGTCCTCGGCAGCGAGCACCGGCGCCGAGGCCAGGGCATCGCGCAACCGGGTCGACGCGTCCCCGGGCTGCCCGATCGGCGTCGCAGCCAGGATGACCCGTCCGGCAGTCACCCGATCGTCCACGCCGGCCAACGCTACTGTCCGCCGGACAGGCTGTGGACAGATGACGGCCTCTACTATCGGGCGCGTGACGGCGACGCTCGAGGCTGCGGACCGCGGTGCCGACGCCGAGCCGCCCAACGCCGATCCCCCGCACGACGGCCCACCGGAACCGCCCCGGCGCTCTCGCCCGGTGCCGGCGAGCCTGCAGCCCTGGCACGACCCGCATCCCCGCCTGGGCTGGCTGATCCTCGCCGCCATCACCGTGCTCGCCGGGCTGACCCGGTTCTGGGCCCTCGGCTCGCCGCCCGGCAAGAACATCGTGCCGCAGAACGGCATGAACTTCGACGAGATCTACTACGCCACCGAGGCGCAGGAACTGCTGCGCTACGGCTACGAGGACAACCGCGGCTACATGTTCATCGTGCACCCGCCGCTGGGCAAATGGCTGATCGCGATGTCGGAATACCTGTGGGACGGCAACAGCAGCGAGTACCTGACCAACTCGATCGGCTGGCGCATCGCGCCCGCGCTCGCCGGCACCCTCGGCGTGATCATGATGACCCGCATCGTGCGGCGGATGATGCGCTCGAACCTGTTCGGCGGGATCTCCGGGCTGCTGATGGCGATGGAGGGCCTGTCGCTGGTCCTGGCCCGCACCGCGATCCTGGACATCTTCCTGCAGCTGTTCGTCATCGCCGGGTTCGGCGCGTTGCTCATCGACCGCGACAAGATGCGGGCCCGCCTGGCCGGGTTGATCGCCGACGGCGCCGACCTCAGCTCGGGCGTCCCCTCGCTCGGGCCCCGCCCCTGGCGCATCGTCGCGGGGGTCATGATCGGCGCCGCCTGCGGCGTCAAGTGGACCGGCGCGTGGTTCTTCGTCGCCTTCTGGTTGCTGTCGGTGTTCTGGGACCGCGGCGCCCTGAAGGCCGCAGGCGTCCGTCGGCCGACGCGCAGCTGGCTGTACCGCAGCGTCCTGCCCGGCCTGGGGTCCTCGATCCTCGCCCCGATCGCCACCTACCTGCTGTGCTGGCTGGGCTGGTTCACCGGCGAGAACTCGTGGAACCGGCACTGGGCCGACACCCACACGGCATCGACGCACCTGTCGCTGCTGGGCCTGCGCATCCCGTGGACGTGGGGCTGGCTGCCGGGACCCATCCGCTCGCTCGGTGCCTACCACCACGATGCGTACGCGTTCCACGAGAGCCTCACCAGCCGGCACGCCTACCAGTCGAGCCCGTGGAGCTGGCTGGTGCTGGGCCGGCCGGTGGACTTCTACTACAACGGCGCGGGCACGACATGCGGCGCGTCCTCGTGCTCGCGCGAGGTGCTGCTCATCGGCACCCCGCTGCTGTGGTGGGCCTTCGTGCCGATGCTGCTGTGGCTGGCCTGGCACTGGCTCACGACCCGCGACTGGCGCGCGAGCACCGTGTGGGTGGCGTTCATCGCCGGGTGGCTGGTGTGGTTCCAGGACCTCAAGCGCACGATGTTCCTGTTCTACATGGCCCCGCTCGTGCCGTTCCTGATCATGGGTCTGACCCTGGGGCTGGGCGTGATGCTCGGCCCGTCGCTGCAGGGCGTCCCCGCGGGCGAGCGATTCTGGCGGGCCGACCGGCGACGGATGTGGGGCATCGCCGGCATCAGCACCTTCCTCGGTCTGGTGGTGGCCGATTTCGTCTGGATGTGGCCGCTGTTCACCGGCGGGCTGCTGACCTACAGCGAATGGCACGCGCATATGTGGCTACCGTCGTGGGTATGACCCCGAGAACTCAATTCCACTGGAGGAACCGCCCATGAGCTTGTCGGCGAAGATGCGCCGCGCCCCCCTTCGTGCCGTCAGCGGCGCGTTCATCCTCAACAGCGGCCTGGGCAAGCTCAAGGCCGACGAGGACACCGCCAAGGGCGTGCACGGCATGGCATCGGGCACCTACGGGTTCGTCGGCAAGGTCGACCCAAAGCTGTTCGTCAAGGGCCTCGGCGCAGGTGAGGTCGCACTCGGCGCAGTGGTCCTCGCGCCTTTCGTGTCGCCGGTCGTGGCCGGGCTCGGCATCGCCGGGTTCTCGGGCGCGCTGCTGAACCTCTACTGGAACACCCCCGGCATGCACGAGCCGAACGACCCCCGGCCCACCGTCCAGGGCACCGGCATCGCGAAGGACGTCTGGCTGTTCGGCATCGGTGTCGGCCTGATCGCCGACGGCCTGCTCGAGCCCGCGCACGACAAGAAGATCGAGATCGTGTCCGAGCGCGCGGGCAAGAAGGAGGGCAAGCAGAGCCGCAGGCAGAAGAAGGCGGCCAAGAAGGCACGCGCCGAGGCCCTGGCCGCGGCCGTGACCAGCGCCAGGAGCGCCGGCCACGACCTGTCCCGCCGCGCGGCGAAGGCAGCCGACAAGGCCGAGAAGCAGGCCCGCAAGACCAGCAAGAAGGCAGCCAAGTCGGTGTCCGCGTCCGGCATCCCCGCCGCCGCCGGCGAGCTCGCTCCCGTGGTGCTCGAACGCGTCACGTCGGCGGCCAAGACTGCCAAGGACGCGGCCCGCGATGCCGTCGACGAGTACGGACCCGTCGTCGCCGAGAAGGCTCAGCAGGCACGGGCCACGGCCAAGGACTACGTCGACGAGTACGCCCCGGTCGTGGCCGACAAGGTCAGCACCGGCGCGAAGGCGGCCCGCGACGTCGCCAAGGACTACGCCGACCAGTACGTCCCGGTCGTCACCGACAAGGTCAGCACCGGTACGAAGACCGCGCGCGATGCCGCGAAGGACTATGCCGACGAGTACGGGCCCGCGCTGGCCAAGCAGGCCGCTGCCGCCCGCCTCGCCGCACAGGCCGCTGCAGCGCGGGCCGGCACTGCCGCGGCAGCCGCCCGCGAGCGCGTCGCCGGCTGACCGGTAGGAACCGAGCCACGGCCCGGAAGAACAGTGGTCACGACGTCACCGTTCTTCCGGGCCGTTCGCTGTACCCGTTCTCTTCGGCGGGCCGGTCTGCCAGAGTGAAACGATGTTCTTCCCGCTGACCGTCCGCGACTTCCTCGACCGCGCCGTGCACGTGTACCCGGACCGGGTCGCGATCGTCGACGAACCCGACCAGCCCGCCCCGAGCCTCGGCGAACTCAGCTACCGACGGGTGGGCGAGCTGGCCGCCGCCCAGGCTGCCAAGCTCGACAGCCTCGACGTGCCCACCGGTGGCCGGGTTGCGATCGTGTCGCAGAACTCGGCGCGCCTGTTCACATCGTTCTACGGGGTGTCGGGGTACGGCCGCGTCCTGGTGCCCATCAACTTCCGGCTGTCGCTGCCCGAGATCCGCTACATCGTCGAGCACTCCGGCTCGGACATCGTCTACGTCGACCCCGAGCGCAAGGACGTGCTCGACGCGCTCGGCGACTCCGTGAAACACCGCTTCGTGCTCGGCGAGGACGACGACCTGTTCCTGCCCGGCACCGAGCCGCGCCCGTGGGCCGAGCCCGACGAGGGCGCCACGGCCACGATCAACTACACCTCGGGCACCACCGCCAGGCCGAAGGGCGTGCAGCTGACGCACCGCAACAACTGGCTCAACGCCACCGTGTTCGGCCTGCACACCACGATCAGCGATCGCGACGTCTACCTGCACACGCTGCCGATGTTCCACGCCAACGGCTGGGGCATGCCGTTCGCGATGACCGGCGTCGGCGCGCAGCACATCGTGCTGCGCAAGATCGACGGCACCGAGATCCTGCGACGTATCGAGCGACACGGCGTGACGGCCATGTGCGCCGCCCCCGCCGTCATCTCCGCCGCGCTCGACGGTGCGCAGAGCTGGGACGGCGAGATCCCCGGCCGCGACCGCGTGCGGATCATCGTCGCCGGCGCACCGCCGCCCACCCGCACCATCGAGCGCGTCCTCGACGAGCTGGGCTGGGAGTTCATCCAGATCTACGGCCTCACCGAGACCTCGCCGCTGCTGACCATCAACCGCACCCGTGCCGAGTGGGACGACCTCGACACCCACGAGCGGGCCCGCAACCTCGGCCGCGCTGGGGCGCCCGCTCTGGGTGTGCGGATGAGCGTCGACGCCGACGGTGAGATCCTCGCGCAGTCCAACCACAACCTCGAGGCCTACTGGGAGCAGCCCGACGAGACCGCCAAGGTCCAGCAGGGCAACTGGTTCCATACCGGCGACGGCGGCTACCTCGACGACGACGGCTACGTCGTGATCTCCGACCGCAAGAAGGACGTGATCATCTCCGGCGGCGAGAACGTGTCCTCGATCGAGGTCGAGGACGCGCTGATGAGCCACGACGCGGTACGCGAGGTGGCAGTCATCGGCATCCCCGACGAGAAGTGGGGTGAGCTCGTCACCGGCCTGGTCGTGACCGACGGCAGCGAGATCACCGCCGACGCGCTCATCGCGCACTGCCGTACCAACCTGGCCGGCTACAAGTGCCCGAAGCGCATCGAGTTCGTCGACGAGCTGCCCCGCACGGCCACCGGCAAGCTGCAGAAGTTCAAGCTGCGCGAGCCGTTCTGGGCCGGTCAGGAGCGCGGCATCAACTGAACGTCCGGTTCGAGAACGGGCTGCACCCGATCGGGCAGGTACCGGTCTAGCAGCGCCGCCAGCCCGAGCACGAACGCCACCGAGAACCCCATCGCACCGACCGTGTCGGTGGCGTAGTGGTAGTAGAAGCGGGTCAACGCCACCGCCGCCGCGAGTACCCAGACACCCAGTACCGCGCCGAGCGCGTATCGCGCTCCACGTCGCAGGGGCAGCCGCCCGAACGCCACCAGCAGCACGGTCGCGGTGCACGTGACCGCCGTTTCATGCCCGCTCGGGAAGGTGCCGACGCTGCCGCCGAACAGGGTGCGGTGCACGAACGGCTTGATGACGTCCGAGACCAGCGCCGTGCCCACCGCGGGGCCGATGACCGCGAGCGCCACCAGATCGAAGCGGCGCACCGCGGCGGCGAGCACGACAGTCAGCGCCAGCAGCAGCACCGACACCGCGGGGTCGGTGAACTGCAGCAGGAACTGCCCCTGAGCCGTCGGCAGGTGCTCCGGCAGGAAGCGGAACACCCAGGAGTCGAAAGCCGTGCGCTTGGCGTGGAAGGTGACCACACCCAGCGCCAGGAACACCGCCAGCCCGACCACTGCACCGAGCAGGGCCGGGCGGCGCCACGCCGGTGCGATCAGGGGCTGGTCCATACGCCCATGATCGCAGCTGCGTCCTGACAGACCTCCGACGCCGCGACGACCGGCCGGGCCGCATGCGTGATCGCGCTGCAGCGCGGGTACCGCTCTACAGAGGCCGATGCGGGGCACCGGGACCGGCCTGACTGTCTACCTGAAGGAGCTCCACATGCCCACCTCGACCGTTTCGCGATCACTGCACGACGTCGGCCTCGCCGCCTGGTTCGGTGGCACGCTGGCCAACGCCGTGGCCCTCAACCCGGCCGCCCGTGAGGCCGGGCGCCCCAGCGACGCCGGCGCGGTGGCCAACGCGGGTTGGGATCGCTGGACGCCGGTGAACGCGGCGGCCATCGGAGCACACCTCGTCGGCTCGGTCGTCCAGCTGCGCAGCAACGCCGACCGCATCGCCGGACAGAAGGGCGTCCGCACCATGGCCATCGTCAAGACCGGCCTGACCGTGGCCGCGTTGGGCGTCACCGCCTGGTCGCGTGTGCTCGGCCAGAAGGTGTCCGCCGCCGAGCGGGTGCCGGTCGTCGATGCCACCACGCCGGCACCCGAGACTCCGGCCGAGGTCAGCGCCGCTCAGCAGCAGCTCAAGGCCCTGCAGTGGGCGATCCCCGCGCTCACCGGCGCCCTCGTCGTCGTGTCGTCGTTCGCCGGCGAGCAGCAGCGCCCGGAGGCAGTCGAAGCCGGCGCCCTCGCGAGACTGCGCAGCGTCGGCCGCTGACGTAGCTCGGACGCCGCGTCGGCGGACCTCAGTAGCGGATGATCACGGTGGCCGAGACGGGGTTGTGGTCGGACGGGATGATCCCGACGATCTTGCCCCCGGACAGATTCAGTGCCATGGACCACGCCGACACCGACACTCCCGGTGAGGCGAACACGTAGTCGATGACATCGAACGGGTAGGGCATCGGCGTCCGCTGCAGGAAGTTCATGCTGTTGAAGTTGTTGGTGTGGGCCTGCGCCACCAGCCGCGAATCGACGATGCCGAGGCTGCGCATCACGGCACCCGGTCCGTCGACCGGGTGGTACTTGGTGTTGAGGTTGGAGTTGAAGTCGCCTGCGTAGATCGCCTTGACACCCAGCGACGACGCCAGGGCGCGCGTCCTGGTCACCAGGATCGAGGCCTGCGACCTGCGTCGTGCATCGAGCGCGGTGGAGTAGCCGACGACCAGGTGGGCGGACGTGACCAGCACCGTCGCGCCCGTCCGTACCGAGCGCAGCTGCTGGTAGACACCCCAGTGCGGGTCGGCTGCGCTGCTGCTGTCCAGGGCCCAGTAGCCGCCCTGGCCCACGGGCGCCACGCTCGACTTCTTGTAGATGAGGTAGCTGTAGTGGCGCTGGTAGGAGTGCGCGGCGACCATCTGGGACCAGTCGTTCTCGGTGTGCGCGAGTCCGTACCCGCTGCCCAGGTAGTGCATCAGTGAGTCGACCTGCCGCACGCCGGGGTTGCCGGGACCGGGTGTCTTCGCGTTCACCCAGCCGCCCGCCTCCTGCACCGCGAGGACGTCCGGGTCGGCGCGCTTGATCAACGCTGCGGCCGCCGGGCCACGGGTCGACCACGGCAGCACGGTGCCGCCGGCCTCCTTGCTGCCGTCGGCCTGCGTCAGGAGCAGGTTGTAGGTCGAGATCCGCAGCGACATCTCGTGCGCGGCCGTGCGATTGCCGACCACCGTCGAGTACGCGCTGCGCGTGCCGTTGTTGACGGCCCGCACCTCGAAGTAGTAGCTCTGGCCGGCGCGCAGACCGTAGGGCGTGAACTGACGGGTACTGCCCGAGATCGTGTAGTTGCGGCGCTGTCCCGTCATGGACGGCGTCGTCGACTGCGCGATGTCGAACCCGGTCACGGCACCGCTGCCCCAGGTGAGCGAGAGGCCGCCGACGTCCGCGACCCGCAGCGACGACGGTCGGCCGGGCAGCAGGCCACCGGACAGGATGTCGGCCGAGTACGCCGACTTGTGGCCGTTGATCGTCTGCACCCGGTAGTAGAACGGCGCGGTCGTGTACGTCAGGCCGTGCACGGTGACCCGAGGGGTCTTCGCGCTCGCCGAGTGCCGCGCGCCGGTGTGCACGCCGTGGATCAGGTTCGCGTAGTGCAGGTCGCTCTTCACCGTCGAGACGTAGACGCGGTAGCTGCTCGCACGCGCGGCCCTGGACGTCTGCACGGTGAGCGACGAGCTGGTCGCAGCGGCGAGCCGGACGTGCGTTGCCTTCGCCGGGGTGCGGGTCGAGGCCTGTGCGGCAGCGGGCGCAACTCCGGCGGCCAAAGCGGCGCCGGCGAGCAGGGCGGTCAACGTGCGCAGGGAACGGAACGACATCCGGGCGGGAACCTTCGGTAGCGGGTCATGACCGCTGCGCACGGGCGACCCGGCTGCGGCGGTTCCCGTGCCGTCGAACGATCAACGACCCGCCCCCGCGTAGACGTGATCATGTCTACCCCGCCGCGGCCGAGCTGTCACCTCCAGTCAC